>JBCDFO010000215.1:0-7970 GCA_039177895.1 Bacteroidota bacterium | reverse complement strand
CTCGCGGTCGACGCCGTGCGGGGGCGTGCCGCCGAGGCTGTAGACCGTCTCGTTGAGCTTGGCGAGCTCCACGCGCCCACGCTTGAGCAGCCCGCGCAGCGTGTCGGTCAACGCCGCGTCGTCGAGGTTCGTGATGGCGACCTCGTAGGCGTTGTGCAGGTCGAGGTGGCGCTCTACGAGCGGAAGCAGGCGGGCGGCGCTCTCGGCGCGGCTCAGCGACGGCCCCGCGCCGCCTTTGTTGAGGAACGGTCGGAGGAAGGGGTACATGGTGGAGGTGGGAAGTTTGTAGTGGGAAGTTCGAAGGGGAGCTAGAGCAGGCCGTCTGAGGCCAGCCGCATGGCCTGGTGGAGCGCGCGGGCCTTGCTGCGGGTTTCCTCGTATTCCGAGGCGGGGTCACTGTCGGCGACGATGCCAGCGCCAGCCTGGACGTAGGCGGTGCCGTGGTGCGGGCCGTCGCGCTGGACGACCATCGTGCGAATGGCGATGCAGGTGTCCATGTTGCCGGAATAATCGGCGTAGCCCACAGCACCGGCGTAGACGCCGCGCTTCTCCGGCTCCAGCGTGTCGATGATCTCCATCGCGCGGATCTTGGGCGCGCCCGAGACGGTGCCCGCCGGGAACGTCGCGCCGAGCACGTCCATCGGCGTGCGACGCTCATCAACCAGGCCCGACACCGCCGAGACGATGTGCATGACGTGGCTGTAGCGCTCGACGTAGGCGTAGCGGTCCACAGCCACCGTGCCCGGCGCGCAGACGCGGCCGAGGTCGTTGCGGCCGAGGTCGACCAGCATCAGGTGCTCGGCGCGCTCCTTCGGATCGGCGAGGAGGTCCGTCTCCAGCGCGGCGTCCTCCTCGGCGTCGGCCCCCCGCTTGCGCGTCCCGGCGATGGGCAGCACCTCGGCGCGGCCCTCCTCCACCCGCACGAGCACCTCGGGCGAGGAGCCAACGAGCGCATAGTCCTGACCCGGCTGTCCATCCAGACCAGCGCTGTGCAGGTCGAGGTAGAACAGGTACGGCGACGGGTTGACCTGCCGGAGCGCGCGGTAGAGGTTGAACGTGTCGCCGCGGAACGGCATCGCGAAGCGCTGCGAGAGCACGACCTGGAAGATGTCGCCCTCGACGATGTGCCGCTTCGCGGTCTCGACGGCGGTCTCGAAGTCGCCGCGCGCGAAGTTCGACGCGATGGCGTCGGCGCGGAGCTGGATGGCGGGGCCGGGCTCCGCCTTGCCCTCGGCGAGGCGCTGTTCGAGGCGCGCGAGCCGGTGCTGAGCGGCGGCGTAGGCGTCGTCGAGGTCCGTGCCGGCGTCGGCGAAGACGGTCGCGATGAGCAGCATCTGGTGCCGCACGTGGTCGAAGGCGACGAGCGTGTCGTAGAACGCCCAGAGCGCGTCGGGCAGGCCGAGCGGGTCGGGCGGGGGGTCGGGGAGGCGTTCGAGGAGGCGGACGGTGTCGTAGCCCAGGTAGCCTACCCCGCCGCCGGTGAAGCGCGGGAGGTCGGGAATCTTGACCTCATCCACGTCGGCCAGCAACTCGCCGAGCACGTCGTAGACCGAGCCCACGCGTGTCTCCGTCTGCGGCGCGCCATCGCCGCCGTGCGCACCGTCGATGGGGGCTGGGCGCGTGAGGCGCACGTCCGTGCCGTCGGCCTCCAGGACGAGGTGCGGGCCGACGCCGAGGAACGAGTAGCGCGCCAGCTTCTCGCCGCCCTCGACGCTCTCCAGCAGGAAGCCGAGCGTGCCCGGCTGCCGGAGCTTCAGGTAGGCCGCTACCGGCGTCAGCAGGTCCGCCGAGCGCCGCACGAAGACGGGCACGGCCACGCGCGTGCTGCCCGCTGCGAGGCGGCTGGAGACGAGGTCGCGGAACTGGTCGAGGGTCATCGGGAAGGGGACACACAGGTCCAGAAAAGCAGAAAGCCCGCCGCTCGGTCGAACGGTGGGCTTCAGCGCAGGTCGTGCTCAGGCTATCTCATGAGCGCGCGCGGCGACGCCACCGTCGGGCGGGTCCACCAAAACCAGTACGAAAAGGGCGCACAGTTCATGATGCCTCAAGCTACGGTGCCCCACGAGGCGACGCAAGGCAGCACGCGATGGGGCACGCCGAAGAGACGGAGAAACGAGAAGGACGCCTTGGTAGGCTTGACGCGCTGGACGACAACCGACACCTTCCAATCGCCAATCGCCAATCGCCAATCGCCAATCGCCTTGGACTTCATCCTCTCCAAACTGCTCCCGCAGCTCGTCTACCCGCTCGGG
This sequence comes from Bacteroidota bacterium, assembly GCA_039177895.1. Taxonomy (GTDB): domain Bacteria; phylum Bacteroidota; class Rhodothermia; order Rhodothermales; family Rubricoccaceae; genus JBCBEX01. The sequence goes on along the minus strand of JBCDFO010000215.1, from coordinate 5,718 downwards.
CTGGCGGGTGTGCTGCTCGGGGTGGCGTTCTGGCGGGCGAAGCAGGGCGGGCGGCTCTGGATCGGGCTGGCGCTCGCCGCGCTGCTACTCGGCGGCAACCGCTACGTCGCCTACGGCCTCACCTCGTCGCTTGAAGACCGCGCCGTGGCGCTACGCGCCGACTCGCTCGCGGCTGATGCGATCGTGGTGCTCGGCGGTGGGACCCAGCCGCTGGACCCGCCGCGCCAGACGCCGGAGGTGAGCGATGGCGGCGACCGCGTGCTCTACGCCGCTTACCTCTGGCGCGCCGGTGCGGCTCCCCTCGTCGTGGTGAGTGGGGGCGGTGGCCTGCTGGGAGCGCAGGGCGTATCTCCAGAGGCCGAAGGCATGGGGGCATTGCTCCGCTTCGTCGGCGTCCCGGATAGCGTGCTGGTCGCGGAGGGGACGTCGCGCAACACCTACGAGAACGCCGTCGAGACCAAGCGCCTCCTCGACGCGCGCGGAATCTCGGAGATCCTCCTCGTGACCTCGGCCTTCCACATGCCCCGCGCCGTCCGCGTCTTCGAGGCGCAGGGCTTCACCGTCCGCGCGGCCCCGACGGATTTCGTCGTCACCGATGCGGAGCAGGCCCGCACGCGCCAACTCCGCCTCGACGTGCAGCTTCAAAACCTGCTTCCCGACGCGGAGATGCTGCACCTCACGACGCGCGCGCTGAAGGAGTACATCGGCACGGTAGTCTATCGCCTGCGTGGCTGGATCTGAGCCAAGCGGAGTGCATATCTCGCTCTATCGTCCTGCGAGCGGCTGCTCCAGTGCTTCCAGCGTGGCGATGAGCGTCTCGTCGTGGCCGTAGACGTCGTCGTAGACCTCCAGGCCGTCGGGGCCCGCCCAGGCGGTGAAGTAGACGAGGTGGATCGGGATGCCGGTGTCGAGCGTCGCGCCGGTAGTGGGGCCGCCTGCGAGGGCATCGTCCACCTTCGCGTCGTCCCAGTTGTTGTAGGGCGCGAGGAGGTACTTCGCTAGCCCGCCGGGGTCGGCCACGCGGATGCAGCCGTGGCTGAAGGCGCGTGCCTCGCGGCTGAAGAGGCTCCGGCGGTTCGTGTCGTGGAGGTAGATGCCGTGCGGGTTGGGGAAGCGGAATTTGACCTCGCCGAGCGGGTTGGCGCGGCCCGGCCGCTGGATGAAGCGGTAGCGCCCTGCCGTGGCCTGACTCCAGTTCACCGTGCTGGGATCGACGCGTGCGCCCGTCGTGCGGTCGTAGACGGTGTAGCCGCGGCTCGTGAGGTAGCTCGCGCCCCGGCTGCGGGCGCGCGGGATCGTCTCGTCGGCGGCGATGGACGACGGGACGCCCCACGTCGGCTGGAAGATGACCTCCACCAGTGTGTCCGAGAACATCGGCGTCTTCCACCCGAGGTTGCCCACGATCACGTTCATCGCGAGTGCCTCCTGCCCCTGCTCCTCGATGCGGAGGCGGTAGGCGGGGGCGTTGACCATGATGTGCGTCGCGCCGAGGTTGGCGGGCAGCCAGCGCCAGCGCTCGAGGTTGGCTTCGAGGAGCGCGAGCTTGTCGCCGGGCGGGCGGTTGAGCGCCGTGCGCGTCGGCTGGTTGACGCGGCCCGTCACGTCGAGGCCGTTGCGCGTCTGGAAGCGCTCGACGGCGGGCTGCATCTCGTACTCGTAGAGCTCGCTCGCCATCGCCTCGGCGTCGGTGAGGTCAGCGTCGTAGTCGCCGAGGAGAACGAGCTGGCGGCGTAGCGCCGGGACCTGCGTGGAAGTGCCGCCGGGGAGTAGGGTGGTGATGGGCAGGATCTTGGGCCACTCGCCGACGTCGTCGCGAAGGGCGCGCTGGCGGGCGTACTCGGCGCGCAGCCGCCAGTAGGCGGGGTGGCTCGGGTAGAGGCGGTCGAGCGTGCCGCGCACCTGGCCGGTCGCGACAGCCTCAGTGAGCGTCGCGCGCAGGTCTTCGGTGCGGGGCGTCGGGAACCAGTCGTCGCCGTAGAGCACGCCCGGGTCGACGCGGCGGCCGAGCAGGTCGTGCCCGAGGCGCAGGAAGGCATCGGTGAGGAGGAGGTCGAGGTCGGCGGCGCGCTCGGCGTCGGCCCCATTGGGATCGAGCGGCCAGTCCGCCACGAGGCGCTCCAGGCGGCCGAGGTGGTAGGCGTCGGGCTGCAGGCCGTCGTTGCGGCTCTCGGCGAGCGCGGCGACGAGCTCCTGCGCGAGCATGCCGCCACGCGGGTGCGTCACCCACGCCTCGGCGAAGTCGCGCGCGGCGTAGAACGGCGCGAGGTCGGCGTGGACCGGCATCGTCTGGTCGGCCACGCGCACGTGCGGGGCCGTCGGGCCGCCGATGCGGCTGCGCAGCACCTCGCTGACGGGGACGGCCAGCGCGCTGGGAGCGACCAGCGCGGCGAGCAGGAGGACGAGAGCGAGGCGAGTGAGGGAGCGCATGGCGGGGAAGGTCGGGTGACGAGACGCAGCAGCGTGCCGGGTGGCAGCGGGAAGCGCGCAAAGACCGGGCGCGGTCGCAAGAAATACGCCACGGCGCGCCAGAATGTCTACGCGGAGTGACGTGAAATCGGGGGATCCGGTCCGGCTCGCAGGACCAAGCGCCTGGCCGGTCGCGAAACGCTCGAACGGGCACGGCGTGCGCGCGGCTCCTGCTTCTGTGAAGGAATGTCGAAACGCGGGGAACGTTTCCACGGGGGCACCCGTCATGATGCGCTGTTTCGCCCCCACGCTGCCTCGGGCGTAGCATTCTGCAGCGGCAAGTTTCTCCACGCGATGCTCATCACGACGACCTCCACGCTCGACGACCGCCCCGTGGCCGACTACCTCGGCCTCGTCAGCGGCGAAGCCATCCTGGGGGCCAACCTCTTCCGCGATCTCTTCGCCGGGCTCCGCGACGTGATCGGTGGGCGCTCAGGCGCCTACGAGAAGGAACTCCGCAAGGCCAAAGACATCGCGCTCGACGAGATGCAGGACGCCGCCAAGAAGCTCGGCGCGGACGCCGTCATCGGTGTTGATCTCGACTACCAGACCATCCAACTGGGCAAGGACGGCGGCTCAATGCTGATGGTGACCGCCACCGGCACCGCCGTCCGACTACGGTAAACGCTCGTCCGGTCCGACCCAACTCCGCCAGCCCGCGCCCGCGGGCTCGCCTGCCTCCCTCGCACATGCAGGTCTCTCCCTCCGCTCCCCCGAAGGCCACCGGTGATGGTGCCGCGCCGCCGCCGCGCCGCCGCGTCCTCGGGTTCGACCCGAAGCGCGATGGCTTCGCGTTCACGAACCACTTCGTCTGGGCCGACGCCGACGTAGGCTTCCTCGCCGACCAACTGGCCCCGCTCGTGGCGACGACGGGCGGCGCGCTCGGCGGCCTGACCGGACGCCTCGCCGCCCGGACGGGCCTACTCGGCACGACGCTGAGTGCGGCTGCGGGTGCCGGGGCGGCCGCGTGGCAGGCGGAACTGCTCGTGGGTAGCGTGGCACGGCAGTGGGCGAGCTTCGGGCTCTGCGGCGGGATGGCGCTTGCGGCGGCCGAGCGCTGGCCGCTCCAGGCAGGACTGCCCACCGCCAAGCTCGAGCGCGAGCGCGTCCGGGCACTCCTCCGGCGGCGGCAGGCGCGCACGCTCCGCGCCGCGTGGAAGCCGTTCGTGCGCTACTGGCTCGCCGCCCGCCTCCGCCCCGACGCCGTCCCCTACGCCCCCTTCGGCGACGACCTCATGGCAGCGTACCGCCACACCCAGCAGCGCATCGACGCGGGGCGGCCCGTCGTGCTCGGCCTCGTCGGCGACGCGCCGGACCTCTTCGCGCAGCACCAGGTTGTCTGCTTCGGCTACGCCGACCACGACGGCGTCGCAGGCGGCACGCTCCTCGTCTACGACCCCAACCGCCCTGGGGAGACGAAGACCATCACCGTCGAGGCGTTCGGGAGCCGCCCCCGCCGCTGCTTCATCCAGACCGACATCGAGACGGGGCCGCAGCCGGACGGGCGCTATTTCGTGAGCAAGCGCCACCACCACCTCAGCATGGTGTTCGTGGTGAATGCGTGAGGCGATTGGCTGACGGCTCTCCGCTCTCTGTTGCGGGCTGGCGAGAGCGCGGTGACCGTGTGTTAGGCTTCGACGTGCGCGTTCACGCGGTGTGCGATCTCCGCAGCGGCCTGGCCGCCCCAGTGCGCGTAGATCTGAGGACCGGGGTGGAAGCCGTCCTCGGCCATGAACTCGCTCATGCGGTCGCGGTAGTCAGGTGGGACATCGGGGCCTTCGATGAGGCTGACGTACGACACCGTCGGCTCGGCATCGGCCCAGAGGCGGAGCCGGGCGTCGAAGCGCTGGGCCTGTGTGCCGAGGTACCACCGCAGCGGCTGCGGGAGCGCCGGGAAGGCGTGCACCGGCGGCAGGCCCGACACGACGACGTGCCGTACGCCGAAGCGTGTCCGCAGCGTCGCCGCGAGCGCCTGCTGCTGGTCGAGCCAGTCCGCCACGGACACGCCGGACGTGACATCGTTGACGCCGAGCGCGGTGAGCGCTATGTCGAAGGGCTGTGGCTCCGTCTTCTGGAGCTTCCCGAGGGTCGCGCGTGTCGTCGAGCCCGTCCGGGCGATGAGGCGGTAGCTCACCGTGAACTGCGCCGCGAGCGTCGTCACGACCTGCCCCAGCAGCGCCTCGCCCTGCGTCGCCGCCCCCACGCCTGCGGCCGAGGAGTCCCCGACGATGAGGAAGCGCAGCGGGGGGCCGGTGCCCGTCGTGCCCGCGCGGTCGCCGGGTGGCTCGGGGAGCCGGAGCGCGACGCGGCGCACGCGGCGTCCCTGTGTGAGCAGCAGCGGGCCGAGGAGGAGGCGGGCGAGAGCGAGCATGCGCAGAAGCTACGCCCGCTCCGGTGAGACCTTGGGTCGAAGCGAGCAGGTGGTACCACGTGAGCGGGTGCTCGCCGCTCCCCGTCGGGGTGACGTCACGGGTCCGTTCCACCGGTCGAACGGACGGCTACGCAGGGCGTGGCCGTGTCACAGCGGCATGCCAAGGGAGGAAGGCGAGCACGCCAATCTCCACGACAGCAGCGCCGATCATGGGCGGGTCCGGAAGCCCTAGTTGGCTCATCGAGTACAGACGGGCCACCCCGCCCAGCGCCATGGTGATGAACATGATGCGCATCACCGGGCCCGCGATGTCCAGGTTGCGCACGCACCAGACGGTGAGGAAGAAGACGACAGTGAACCAGACCGCGTAGAACCGAATCTGGTTGTCGAGGGAGGCCGTCACCTGGTCGGGGGGCAGAAACTGCCCCGCGCCGAAGACGAAGGTGATCGTGCCGAGGGATAGCGGTACCGCGGCGACCACGAGCATCGTGATCTGGAGAGCGCGTCTCATGAGGAGGTTGGTGGGTACTTTGGGAAATCGAAGCCCTTATCTGATCTATGTTCAGATAGGGCTCGGTCAGAATATGAACACCGATCAGATTAGTCAAGGAACGAAGCCTCATGGTGCGTATGCCTGAGTCAGAGCAGCCACGTGGCCGCGCGTCCTATCACCACGGCGATTTGCCGCGCGTGCTCGTAGCCACCGCCATCGACCTGCTGGATGAGCGCGGGGTGGCGGGCTTCAGCTTGCGCGAGGTCGCGCGCCGCGCCGAGGTCGCGGCAGCGGCACCCTCCCACCACTTTGGGAACGTAGCCGGTCTGCTCACGGCCGTCGCCACGGCGGGCTTCGAACAACTGGCGTCCGCCTTCGAGGAGGTCCT
>JBCDFO010000214.1:0-8006 GCA_039177895.1 Bacteroidota bacterium | reverse complement strand
CCGCGCGTCGCGGCCATGCAGCCCTCGGCCACGATGGCCATTTCGGGTCGTGCTAAGGAACTCAAGCGGCAGGGCCGCCCCGTGATCGCGCTCTCGGCAGGCGAGCCCGACTTCCCGACGCCAGGCCCCGTGTGTGAGGCCGCCGTCCGCGCCATCCGTGACGGGCACCACGGCTACACCGCCAACCCTGGCATGGTCGACCTTCGCGAGGCCATCGCCGAGAAGCTGCAGCGCGACAACAGGCTCACCTACGATCCGGCGACGGAGATCGTCTGCTGCAACGGCGGCAAGCAGGCCATCGCCGAGGCGGTGCTGGCCGTATGCCGCCCCGGCGACGAGGTGCTCGTGCCTGCGCCGTTCTGGGTGAGCTACCCCGAGCAGGCGCGCCTCGCCGGAGCGACGCCCGTGATCGTGGACACGGCACCCGCCGACGGCTACCTCATGAGTCCCGAGGCGCTGGAGGCGGCGATCACCGACAAGACGCGGCTCCTCATTTTCAATTCACCCTCGAACCCGACGGGCGCGGTCTACAGCCCCGACCACATCGAGTCCATCGCGATGGTGCTGCGGCGGCACCCGCACGTGCTGGTGCTCTCGGACGAGATCTACGAGTACGTGGTCTACGACGCTGAGCACGCTTCCATAGCCGCGTGCGAGGGGATGCGCGACCGGACCATCGTGGTGAACGGGCACTCGAAGGGCTTCGCGATGACGGGCTGGCGGCTGGGCTACCTCGCCGCGCCCGCGTGGATCGCGAAGGCGTGCGCCAAGATCCAGGGCCAGTTCACGAGCGCGCCGTGCGTCATCACGCAGCACGCCGGGCTCGCCGCCTACCGAATGTATGCCGACGACCCCGACTGCCTCAACACGATGCTAGCCGCCTTCCGCCGCCGCCGCGACTACGTCCTCGACCGCCTCCGCGCGATGCCGGGCGTGACGTGCCCCACGCCGGAGGGCGCGTTCTACGTCTTCCCCGACGTTTCGGCGCACTTCAGCAAGAACGCTCCGACGGACACCGTCATCAACGACTCGACGGCGCTCTGCCTCTATCTGCTGGAGCACCACAACGTCGCCGCTGTGCCCGGCACCGCCTTCGGGGCCCCCTATGGCCTCCGCCTCTCCTACGCCGCCAGCGACGACGACCTCCGCGTCGCCCTCGACCGCATCGAGATGGGGCTGAACGAGTTGGGGTGAGCAGCGAGTGAGGCCGTGTCCCTAGGGAGACCACACACGTCGGCGAACATCTGAGATGCCGGGGTGTTGGGCACCGGATCCACAGCATCACGGGACCACTGAATCACGGCCGCACTTTTGGAAACACCCTCACGTCTAGCTAGCGCCAACACAGACCACGGGTTGCTCGTCAACTACGATGCAAGCCTTCAGAAAAAACAGCGCGACCGCTACGGGCTGCACCTCGGCCTTTTTCTGCTGACGTTCGCGGCTTGCACGTTCATGGGCAGCGTGTGGGTAGGCCGCGCCGCGCTTTACCCAGCAGGCGGCTGGTTGGCGTTCGGCGAACCGGGCTGGTGGACGCTCGCGATGGACGGCCTCGCCTACGCGGTGCCGCTGCTGCTCTTCCTGACGTGCCACGAGTTCGGGCACTACCTCGCCGCGCGCTACCACCGCATCGACGTCTCGCTGCCGTACTACATCCCGCTACCCGACTTCGGCGCGTTCGGCATCTTCTTCCACTTCGGGACGATGGGCGCGGTTATCCGCATCCGCGAGCCGCTGCGGCGGCTGAATCACCTGTTCGATGTCGGGATTGCAGGGCCGCTCGCAGGGTTCGTCGTCACCATCGGGGCGCTGGTCTATGCGCTTCTGACGCTGCCCGGGCCGGAGTACCTCCTCGGCGTAGGCGGTCCGGCCCACGAGGCGCTCGTGCAGGCGTGGCAGGCGACGGGCATCGCACCGCCGCCGACCCCGAGCGGCACTGGCTTCCCGACGATCGTCTTTGGCGAGACGCTGCTCATCAGCCTACTCGCGGACGCGGTGCCAGGCTTCCCGCCGATGCACGAGATCTACCACTACCCCGTCCTCTTCGCGGCGTGGATCGGGCTCTTCTTCACCGCCCTCAACCTCCTCCCCGTCGGGCAACTTGACGGCGGGCACATCACCTACGCGCTCTTTGGCGACCGCTGGCACCGCATCATCGCCCGGACGACGGTCTTTCTGATGATCCTCTCCGGCGGACTGGGCTTCGTGGACGAGATCCCGCTGATGTTTCAACTCGGCCTCGGCTGGACGGCGTCGCTGGCGCACCTCGCGACCTGGGGGCTGCTCTCGGGCGTGCTGTATCTGTTCCTCAACCGCATGTTTGACCGCGATCTGCGGCTTGTGGCGCCCGCGCTGATCGCAGTGACGCTGGCCATCGCTATAGGCTCACGTGTACCAGGGCTGACCGAGGCGTTCGGCTTCTGGTTCTGGCTCGTCTGGGTGGCGCTGATCGTCTACCTCATCCGCGTCGAGCACCCGCCGGTGCTGATCCCCGAGCCGCTCTCGCCGCGCCGCCGCCTGCTCGGCTACGCCAGCTTGCTCATCTTCCCGCTCTGCTTCACGTTCACGCCGATTTACATCCTCTGAGGATCGAGGTGGTCGGGGGTGCGCCGCCTTTGTGCTAGCGGAGCTTGATCCGAAGGTGGAAACTCGGAAAACACAGCGGTCGTAGCGGCGGATCCACCAACATCTCGAGCCGATCATGCCCGACCGCATCTACACCGAGGACCAGGTGCGCGCCATCATCAAGCGCGCCGTCGAGTTGCAGGAGCACACGCCCAAGCCCGAGCATGGGCTGACCATCGATGAGCTGGAGCGGTTGGGCGAGGAGGTCGGACTCGATGCCTCGTTCCTGCGCATGGCGGCGTCTGAGGTCGCCAACACCGGCCAGACGCTAGAGCGGCGCTCCGACATGACTGACACGCACGTGGTCGTGGAGCGCTGGATCGAAGGCCCGCTCTCGACCGAGGGGTGGGAGGACGCGATCGCGATGCTGCGCGAGCGATTCGGCATCGACGCCGCGTCCTGGTCGGGTCAGAGCAGTGGGGCGGGGCGCCTCGAAACAGTAGGGAACGCTCAGGAGTGGACCCACACAAGTGGCTTGGGTGTGGAGACACGCGTGGGGGTGAGCGAACGCGGCGACCGGGTCCGGCTACGCATTACGCAGCGGGTCGGGCACGCAAAGCCGGAGACGGAAGGCAAGTGGTACGGCGCGGGCCTTGGCATCGTGCTCGGCGGCATCGCCGGGGCGGTCGCGTCCAGCATGAGCGAGATCGGCGCGATCTTCCTCATCGTGTTCACCCTGGTGACGGTGCTCAGCACGTTCGTGGCTGCGCCGATCATCGAGGGCATCGACCGCCGCTGGCGTAAGAGGAAGCTCAGCAAGCTCAACGCCCTCGCCGACGAGGTGATCAGCACGCTGGCCTCGCCCGTGGGTGTGCCAGCGGGTGAGGCCACCGCGCTGCGCACGAAAACGCCCAGCGGGACAACGGCTGCCCCGCGCCTGACGCTGGACGAGGAGGCTCCGGTTAATGCCGCGATGGCTGCGACGGGCGCTCGCACGCGTGCATGACGACGCTTGCTCGAGAGAGGCGTCGTGTGGGAGGCAAAGTCACCATCGAGTCAGCCGGGTGGCGTTGAACCAAACACGCGTCTTTGCGGTGGTCGAGTGGGTCCGCGTACGCGGGGAGGATCGGACGGAGGAGTGGGCAAATCCAACTCGCCAGACAAGTGAGGATTTCGCTTGACGGGAGTGGCGCACGCGGGCAGCTTCTGTCCACTGTCCACTGTCCACTGTCCACTGTCCACTTTATCCGTGACCATCGGCCTCGTCTACGACCGCTTCGGCGACACGCCGCCGCCGCCCGGGGCGCCGCCCGACTGGGACGCGGAGTACGAGCCCGAGGAGACGGTCGCCGCGCTCGAAGTTGCCGTCCGCGCGCTCGGTCACACGCCGGTGCGCATCGGCTCCGCGCGCGCGCTCCTCGACCGGATGCCTGACCTGCTCAGCGGCACGTTGCACCTCGACGCGGCGATCACGATCGCGGAGAGCTATGGCAGCCGCAACCGCGAGGCGCATGCGCCCGTGCTGCTCGAACTTGCAGGTGTGCCGTGCCTCGGCTCCGACGCGCTCGCGCTCTCGGTGTCACTCGACAAGGCCCTCACGAAGACGCTCGCCCGCGCCGCAGGCGTCGCCACGCCAGATTGGTGCGTCGTTCGTCAGCCATCGGATCTGAAAGCGTTTGATCTCGCATTTCCCGTCTTCGTGAAGCCGCGCTACGAGGGCACGGCTAAAGGCATCACCCCATCGAGTCGCTGCGAGGATCTCGACGCGCTTCGTATCGAAGTCGAGCGACAGCACGCGCTCTACGGGCAAGACCTCCTCGTGGAGCAGTTTGTCGAGGGCGCGGAGTTCACCGTCGCGGTGGTGGGCAGCGATCCGCCGGAAGGGACAGGCTGGGAAGCGTTACCTGTGCTCCAGCGCGCCGTCGAGCAAACGACGGGTATCGGCCTGCATGCGCTGGAGCGCTACGAGGATGCTGCTGCGCCGTTTGCCTACGACCTCCCCGGTGGCCTCGATGCCGACCTCGAAGCGCGCCTCCATGCCGACACGCTCGCCGTCGTCCGCGCACTCGATGCCTGCGACTTCGCTCGCGCCGACTTCCGCGTGGATGCCGAGGGCCACGTCTGGTTTCTCGAAGTCAACACGTTGCCCACGTTCGCCCCAGACGGCACGTTCGCCATCATCGCCGCGTTGATGGGGCAGTCGTACGAGACGCTGCTGGCCGACGTGCTTGCGTGCGGGCTGAGGCGGCTGGGTGTTGAGTGAAGCGTAAAGGGTGAAGAGCGAGAGGACGCGCACGACGAAATTCGTTGGCGTGGCCTCTCGGCTCCGTTTGCTTCCACGACCCACGACCCACGACCCACGACCCACGACCCACGACCCACAGCGCTATTCTTCGCACGCCTTTGGGAAGCGCTTCCGAGAAGGCCCGTCTATCTTGGCAGTCTGTCCGTTCCTCTCGTCTGTGCTGCGCGACAACTACGGTCTGAATACGCAACACGCAACACGCAACACGGCTCATGCCCGACGCCGCCACGCTCCCCGATCTCGGCGCTCCCGCCAAACTGAATGCCGCCTTCGACCGCCGGAAGGCGCACTACGAGGCGCTGCTCGACCGGCTCCGCGAACGCGAGGCGCAGATCAAGCTCGGGGGCGGCGCCAAGCGCATCCAGCGCGAGCACGACCGCGGCAAATTGACGGTGCGCGAGCGCATCGCGCACCTCGTGGATGGGCCCAACATCGAGGAGAACCCGAACTTTATCGAACTCGGCTTGTGGGCAGGCGACGGGATGTACGAGGACGAAGGCGGCTGCCCCGCGGGCGGCGTCGTGATGGGGCTCGGGCGCGTGGAAGGGCGGCTCTGCGTGATCGTTGCCAACGACGCCACCGTGAAGGCGGGCGCGTGGTTTCCCATCGCGGCGAAGAAGAACCTCCGCGCCCAGGAGATCGCCCTCGAAAACCACCTCCCGATCCTCTACCTCGTCGACTCGGCGGGCGTCTTCCTGCCGATGCAGGCCGAGATCTTCCCCGACAAGGAGCACTTCGGGCGCATCTTCCGGAACAACGCCGTCCTCTCGGCGCGCGGCATCCCGCAGATCGCGGCCATCATGGGCTCGTGCGTGGCGGGCGGGGCCTACCTCCCGATCATGTCCGACGAGGCGCTGATCGTGGACGGCACCGGCTCGGTCTTCCTCGCGGGGCCGTTCCTCGTCAAGGCCGCCATTGGCGAGGAGACGGACAACGAGACGCTCGGCGGCGCGAGCACGCACTCGGAGATCTCGGGCGTCACGGACTACAAGATGCCGGACGACGAAACGTGCCTGGCCACCATGCGCGACCTCGTCGGCCGCTTCGGCGCGCGCGACCGGGCTGGCTTCGACCGCACCGAGGGCCAGGCCCCCGCGTTCGACGCCGACGAACTCTATGGTCTCATGCCCGAGGCGCGCAACCAGCCCTACGACACCCGCGACCTCCTCGCGCGCATCGTCGACGCCGACTCGTGGACGGAGTACAAAGCCAGCTACGGCCAGACGCTCCTCTGCGGCTATGCCCGGATCGACGGGTGGAGCGTGGGCATCGTTGCCAACCAGCGGCAGATCGTCAAGGCCAAGTCGGGGAAGAAGTCGCACACGGACGAGATGCAGGCAGGCGGCGTGATCTACTCCGACTCCGCCGACAAGGCCGCGCGCTTCATCATGAACTGCAACCAGAAGCGCATCCCGCTGGTGTTCTTCCAGGACGTGACGGGCTTCATGGTCGGCACCCGCTCCGAGCACGGCGGCATCATCAAGGATGGCGCGAAGATGGTCAACGCCGTCGCCAACTCGGTCGTGCCGAAGTTCACCGTCATCACCGGCAACTCGTTCGGCGCGGGCAACTACGCGATGTGCGGCAAGGCCTACGACCCGCGCCTGATCGTGGCATGGCCGACCGCGCGCATCGCGGTGATGGGCGGCCAGCAGGCGGCGAAGACGCTCCTCCAGATCCAGAAAGCGAGCCTCAAGCGCAAAGGGCAAGCACCTTCATCCGAGGCGGAAGAGCAGGCGCTCCTCGACGAGATCACCGCGCGCTACGAGGCGCAGATGCAGCCCGAGTACGCCGCCGCGCGCCTCTGGGTGGACGCGATCATCGACCCCGTCGCGACGCGCAAGCTGCTCGCCTGGGGCCTCGAAGCCGCCGACCACGTCCCGACGATCCCGGCGTTCAACCCGGGCGTGATTCAGACGTAGGGTCGAGTGAGGAGTGAAGGGTAAAGAGTGAAGAGCAGAGAACGATGGGACAACTGGATCGAGGGCAAGGAAGTCGCATCGTCTACATCGAACTGAAGACGGGCTACAGCGGCGACGGCCCTGCGCGCATCGGGCATGTCACCTTCTCGAAGTCGGGGCGCTCGCTCTACTACCGAGGGCAGCGCTTCGAGCGGATCAAAGGCGGCGGCGCGGCAGGCAACTACTACGAGGTTGAGAGCGGCGATGAGTGCTGGATCTCGGGTATCAAGACGGACGGCCGTGATCGGCATTGGGCTGGCTCGGGTAAGGTCCACGTCGACGAGGACATACGCGACGAGTACGAGCGGCTATATCAGGCCGACGAGTGACCAGGAACCAATGACAAAGGACACTCCCGCTGCTGCCACCCTGACGCGGCGGCGCGTCCCACTGCTGTCACGATGGCGTGAGAACCAGGCACGATGGCGCGAAACCGGCGGGGTGACCCGTTGGGCACGGTGTTGTCTGTTGCACCAGGCAACACCACCGCATCCGTCGTGCTTGCTGCCTCGGGTGCCCATCCGGACCCGACCATGATCCACCAGACGCTCTTGATCGCGCTCGAAGACGCCTACCGCACCGCGCCCGCCCACGCCCACCGGCTCGACGTCGTGAGCGTCGGCATTGGGGCCTCGCGCGTCAAATTCCGGCTCCTCGACACCGACGAGGGGCCCGACGGCCGCGTCGACCGCGCGCTCTTCGCTAAGGCCCTCGGTGACGCCGCCCGCCTCGCCGCGCAGTCCGTGGCCGACGGCCGCGCTATCGCCAGCGAAGGCTTCACCGTCGCCATGCAGCGGCTCGACGTGCCCGGCCCCATTGAGGCGCAGGCGCGCGTCGCAGGCGTCGCGGAAGACCGCGTGGTCGTCCGAGCGCTCCTCTTCGACGGCGATGGCGAGCAGGTCGGCCAGCTCCGCGGCCTGATCCAACTCGCTCCGGCCTTCGACGAATCCACAGAGCCTGTCGATGAGGGCGCGATCCGCGATGCGGAAGCGCTGCTCGATGACGAGTCCACGGAGGCGGCCGAGGACGAGGCCCCGACGCGGGCGCGCATCCCGACGGCCTTCGTGTGGCAGACGCCGCACGGCAAGCTCTTCATGAACTGACGCGCGACGACGTAGCCCACCGAAACGAAGGCGGCGGTCCTTCCGAGCACGGAGGGGCCGCCGTCTTCGTTT
>JBCDFO010000213.1:0-8007 GCA_039177895.1 Bacteroidota bacterium | reverse complement strand
GCGCTGGCCGGGCGACGAGATCGGGAAGCCCGCTTCGATGACGTCCACGCGCAGCCGCGCGAGGTGCCGAGCGATCTCGACTTTCTCGGCGAGCGTCATCGACGCGCCGGGTGCTTGTTCGCCGTCGCGCAGCGTGGTGTCAAAAATGACGATAGGGTCAGACATGGGGTTGGTGGGGTCGGGGAAGGTGGAGTGCAAAGGGGTGTGTGGCGGCGCGCCCGGTGCGGTCAGTGCAGCGGGCGCGTGGTAAGTCGCAGGCTACTCGGAAGCTCGCGCCTAGTAGCTCCCCTCCTAGACAGGAGGGGCTGGGGGTGGTTGATTAAAGCGATGTCTCGTTGCATTGTGCTCGGCAGGTCTACCCCCTCCCGCTTCGCGGACTCCCCCTGTCCAGGGGGAGAGCTGTTTTGATGTACCCCGGTCGTCATTCCACCACCAGTGAGGTGCGAGACGGCGCGCGGAGGGCGTATTGCGCCACGCACCGCGCCATCGCCTCCGTAGAAACCGCGGTGCCTCCATGGGCAGCGAGGTCGGCGGTGCGATAGCCAGCGTCGAGCGCACCCGTCACGCCCGCGCGAACGGCAGCGGCGGCTTCGGGGCGTTCGAGCGCGTTGAAGAGCATCGCGCCGCTCAGGATGGCCGCGAGCGGGTTGGCGACGCCCTGCCCGGCGAGGTCGGGTGCGCTACCGTGGACGGGCTCGAACAAGCCAACGCGACCGCCTAGGCTGGCCGAGGGCAGCACGCCCAGCGAGCCCGGCAGCGTTGCCGCGAGGTCGGAGAGGATGTCGCCGAAGAGGTTGCTCGTCAGCACGACGTCGAAGCCGCGTGGGTTACGGACGAGCTGCATCGCGGCGTTGTCGACGTACAGGTGATCGAGATGTACGTCGGGATACGCTGTCGCCCCGATCTCGGAGACAATCGCCCGCCACCGCCGCGACACATCGAGCACGTTGGCCTTATCCACAGAGGCAACCCGACGACTACGCCGCCGCGCCCACTCGAACGCCACCCGCGCGATGCGCGCGATCTCGGCATCGGTGTAGCGCATCGTGTTGAACGACACCGTTTCGCCCGCGTCCTCGACCGTCCCGCGCGGCTCGCCGAAATAGATGCCACCCGTCAGTTCGCGCACGATGAGCAAGTCCGTGCCCGCTACGATCTCACGGCGCAGCGGCGACGCCCCAGCAAGCGTCTTCGGCACGCTCACAGGCCGCAGGTTGGCGAACGTGCCGAGCGCGCGCCGTAGGGCGAGCAGACCGCGCTCGGGTCGCGTCTCCGGTGGCTGGTCGTCCCAGGCTGGACCACCGACCGCGCCCATGAACACGGCATCCGCCGCCAGGCAAGCCTCGCGCGTCGCGTCCGGCAGCGGCAACCCCGTCGCGTCAATGGCTGCGCCGCCCACGGCGTACTCCTCCACGTCGAGGAAGAACCCATACGTCTCGGCCACCGCGTCGAGCACGCCGAGCGCTGGTTCGGTCACCTCGCGCCCGATGCCGTCGCCCGGCAGCCAGGCGATACGGTAGGTGGTGGGTCGTGGGTTCAGCGTCATGGGTCGTGGGTCAGGGGTCTTCGGTCAGGCGTCTGTGTTCGTTCGCCGTCTCCTCGGCGCTCCGGTTCGCTACCTCGTCTAGGCCTCCACCTCCTCAGCATCTTCCCGCTTCAGCCACGACATCATCCCACGCAGCTTCTTGCCGACGGCCTCAATGGGGTGGCCTTTCGACGCAGCGCGCAGGCTGTGCAGTTCGGGGTTGCCCGCCTCGCAGTCGGCGATGAAGGCGCGGGCGAACGCGCCGGACTGGACCTCGGCGAGGATCTCTTTCATCTCGGCCTTGACAGCGTCCGTGATGACGCGCGGGCCACGGGTGTAGCCGCCGTACTCCGCCGTGTCGCTGACGGAGAAGTTCATGCGCTCCAGGCCGCCCTCGTAGAAGAGATCGACGATGAGCTTGAGTTCGTGCAGGCACTCGTAGTAGGCCAACTCGGGCGGGTAGCCCGCTTCCGTGAGCGTCTCGAAACCCGCTTTGATGAGGGCCTCCGCCCCGCCGCAGAGCACCGCCTGCTCGCCGAAGAGGTCGGTCTCGGTCTCGTCCTTGAAGTTGGTCTCGATCACGCCCGCGTGCGTCCCGCCGATGGCGTCAGCGTAGCTGAGCGCGAGGTCTATTGCCCCGCCGCTGGCGTCCTGCGCGACGGCCACGAGGCACGGCACGCCCCCGCCCTGCGCGTAGGTGCGCCGCACGAGATGCCCCGGCGACTTTGGCGCGACCATGAACACGTCCACATTGGCCGGCGGCTGGACCTGTTCGTAGTGAATGCTGAACCCGTGCCCGACGGCAAGCGCCTTGCCCGCCGAGAGGTTCGGCGCGACGGCGGCTTCGTAGACGCGCTTGTGGTGCTGGTCGGGGACGAGGAGCATGATCACATCGCTCCAGGCGGCGGCGGCGGCGGGCTCCATCACGCGCAGCCCTTCGGCCTCGGCGTGCGGCCACGAGCCCGACGAGGCGCGGAGGCCCACGACGACCTCCACCCCGCTCTCTTGCAGGTTTAGCGCATGGGCGTGGCCCTGGCTCCCATAGCCGATCACTGCGACACGTTTCGAGCGAATGAGATCAGGATTGGCGGTGTAGTGAACGTTCATGCTGAAGTTGGAAGTACGAAGTGGGAAGTTTGAAGTGGCTGGGCTAAGCCGCATCGAGTTTGTCGCGCCGCATGGCGACGCGGCCGGAGCGGGCGACTTCGCGGAGGTCGTGCGGGGCGAGCATGGCGATGAAGGCGTTGACCTTCGCGGTCGGGCCGGTCGCCTCAAAGGTGAAGGTGTCGGGCGTCACGTCGACCACCTTCGCGCGGAAGATGTCGGCGATGTCCTTGACCTCGGCGCGCGTGGCCGCCGTGTAGCCCACTTTGGCCAGGCA
This sequence comes from Bacteroidota bacterium, assembly GCA_039177895.1. GTDB lineage: Bacteria > Bacteroidota > Rhodothermia > Rhodothermales > Rubricoccaceae > JBCBEX01. The sequence goes on along the minus strand of JBCDFO010000213.1, from coordinate 5,101 downwards.
CAACTCCCGCTCGACGATGCCGCCGAGATCGAGGTCCGCCACGTCGAGCGTGTCGATGAGGCGGTCGAGGAGCCGCAGGATCTGCTTGATCTGCCGCCGCGTCCCGGTCGTGACGATGGTGAGGCGCGAGACGGTCGCGTCCTCGGTGGGCCCGACGGTGACGCTCTCCAGGTTGAAGTTGCGCGCCGAGAACAGGTTGACGACCCGGTTGAGCGCACCGACGTGGTTCTCCAACAGCACCGCAATCACGTGCCGTCGCGCTGCCTCGGGCACGTCGGCCAGCACGGTCTCACCGTTGGCCTTCTTGCGCAGGATCTGCTGCGAGGTCAGTTCGATCGTGACCACGTCGTCAGGGGTGGTGGGAAGAGGCATGGGGTCGTGGGTCATGGGTCTAGGGTCGTGGGTCTACATCGTGGGGTGGCTCAAGCCAGACCCTCGACACACGACCCTCGACGCTGGACCTATTCGGCGAAGCGCTCGGTGATCATGTCGTTGGTGGCGGCACCGGAGGGGACCATCGGGAAAACCATCTCCTCCTGCGGGACGACGAATTCGAGCAGCACGGGCGCGTCGTGGATCTGCCAGGCCTCCTCGATGATGGCGTCGGCCTCGGCGGGCGTCGAGGCGCGGAGGCCCTGCACGCCGAACGCCTCGGCGAGCCTGACGAAGTCGGGGTTGGTGTCGGCGAGGTCGGTGTGGCTGAAGCGCTCGGCGAAGAACAGCTCCTGCCACTGGCGCACCATGCCGAGGAACGAGTTGTTGATGACCGCGAGCTTGATCGGCAGCTTCCACTTGGCCGCGACACGCAGCTCCTGGGCGTTCATTGTGAAGCCGCCATCGCCATTGATGCTCACGACCGTCGCTCCGGTGCCACGCAGGCCCATCGCCGCGCCGATGGCGGCGGGGAAGCCGAAGCCCATCGTGCCGAGGCCGCCCGAGGTGATGTGCGAGCGGGGGCGCACGAAGCCGAAGTGCTGCGCTGCCCACATCTGGTGCTGGCCCACGTCGGTCGTGAGGACCGCGTTCGGCCCGGCTTTCTTGCCGAGTTGGTGGATGACGTACTGTGGGTGCAAGTGCCCATCGCCCGCGTCGGTGATGCCCGGGACGACTTTCGGACACGCCTCGTGCCAGCCCGCGATCTGCGCGCGCCACGCCGTCGTGTCTTTCTCTTTCAGGAGCGGCTTGAGTTGCTGGAGGACGGCCTTCACGTCGCCGAGGATGGCGCAGTCGGCGAAGACGTTCTTCGAGACGCACGACGGGTCGATCTCGACGTGGATGACCTCGGCGTGCGGGGCCCAGGCTTCGAGCTTGCCCGTGACGCGGTCGTCGAAGCGTGCGCCGATGGCGATGAGCAGGTCGCAGTGCTGCACGGCCATGTTGGCGTGGTAGGTGCCGTGCATGCCGAGCATGCCGAGCGAGAGCGGGTCGTCCTCGGGGAAGCTGCCGAGCCCGTGGAGCGTCGTGGTGACCGGGATCTGGGTAATGCGCGCGATCTCAGTGAGCAGCCCCGCCGCCCCCGCGTTGACCGTCCCGCCACCGACGTAGAACAGCGGGCGCTGCGAGCGTTCGATCATCCGCGCAGCGCGCTCGACCTTCGCCTGCGGCCCGGCACCCGGCACGCTGTAGCCGCGCATCGACACGGCGCGCGGGTAGACGAACGGCGCTCTCTCGATCAAGATGTCTTTCGGCAGATCGACCACGACGGGGCCGGGGCGGCCGGTACCCGCGATCTCGTAGGCGGCCTTTATGGTCGGTGCGAGGTCGGCGGCACAGCGGACCTGGAAGCTGTGCTTCGTGATCGAGCGCGTGATCCCCATCATGTCCGTCTCCTGGAACGCGTCGCCGCCGATGAGCGGGATCGGCACCTGGCCCGTGAACACGACCATTGGCACCGAGTCCATGAACGCGTCGGCGATGCCGGTGACGCAGTTCGTCGCGCCCGGCCCGCTCGTCACGAGCACGGTCCCGACCTTACCGGTCGCCTTGGCGTAACCTTCCGCGGCGTGCGTCCCGGCCTGCTCGTGGCGGACGAGCACGTGGTCGAACGACGGCCCGATCTGCGCCATGGCGTCGTAGATCTTGATGACCGCCCCGCCTGGGTGCCCGAAGACAACCTCGATGCCCTCGGCTTCGAGGCTGTGGACAAAGATCTCGGCGCCGGTCATCACGGGCACGGCAGGCTGGCGGTCGGCCATGCCGTCGCCACTCGATACGGTAACAGGCGTGTTGGACTGGACGAGGGACATGAGGTCGTGGGTCTAGGGTCGTGGGTCCCGGGTCTGGATGCTCGACGTCGTGCCTGCCAGGCCGCTTGAGAGCGCTTCAGGGTGTTTGGTGGCTGCGTGGTGGCCGTCTCCGGCTGGTGCAGCCATCGCATTGGGCAACCTTAGCACGGCGCCTTGCGAGGCGCTGGTGACGAAGTGGGTGTAGCGGCCCAGCCAGCCGCTGCGGATCTTCGGCTGGAAGGGCGGCTCCTCGGCGAGGCGGCGCGCGATCTCGGCGTCGTCTACCAGCAGCGTCACGCTGTTCTCGGGGATCGAGATGCGGATGCGGTCGCCTGGGCGCACAGCCGCAATAGGGCCGCCGGAAGCCGCTTCGGGGGAGGCGTGGCCGATGCTCAGGCCGCGCGTGCCGCCGGAGAAGCGTCCGTCGGTAATCATCGCCACGGAACGGTCGAGGCCCATACCCGCGAGTGCGCTCGTGGGCTGGAGCATCTCCGGCATGCCTGGCCCGCCGCGCGGCCCCTCCGTGCGGATCACGACGACCTCACCCGGCTGTACCTGGCGGCGCAGGATGCCCTCCACGGCATCGTCCTGGCTCTCGTAGATCCGCGCGGGGCCTTCGAACTCCAGCATGTGCTCGGCGACGGCTCCGGTCTTCACCACACAGCCCTCGGGCGCGAGGTTGCCGAAGAGGATCGAGAGGCCACCTGTTGTCCGGAATGGGTTCTGGACGGAGCGGATCACGTCGGGGCGCTTGTTTTCGGCGGCGGCGAGCATCGCGCTCAGCGGCGCGCCCGTGACCGTGAGGCGGTCGGTGTGGAGCAGATCGGCCCGGTCCAGCTCTTTCAGGATCGCCGGGATGCCCCCGGCCTCCTCGACGTCCTCCATGTGGATATCGGGCGTGGCGGGGGCGACCTTGCAGAGGTACGGCGTCCGCTGCGAGATCGTGTTGATGCGGTGGAGGTCGTAGGGGATCTCGGCTTCGTTCGCCGCTGCGAGGAGGTGCAGGATCGTGTTCGTCGAGCCGCCCATCGCCATGTCGAGCGCGAAGGCGTCGTCGAAGGCTTCCGTGGTGACGATGTCGCGCGGCTTGAGGTCGTGGTCAACGAGGTGCAGGATCCGCTCGGCGGCGCGCTCGGCGAGCTGCTTCCGGCGCGGGTCGACGGCCAGGATCGAGCCGTTGTAGGGCAGCGCGAGGCCGAGCACTTCCATGATGCAGTTCATAGAGTTCGCCGTGAACATGCCCGAGCACGAGCCGCACGTCGGGCACGCGTTGGCTTCGAGCGCGTGCAGCCCCGCGTCGTCGATCTCGCCCGTCTGGTACTTCCCAACGCCCTCGAACACGGAGATGAGGTCGATCTTTTCACCGTTCTCCAGCCGCCCGGCTTTCATCGGCCCGCCCGAGACGAAGATGGTCGGGATGTTGAGCCGCAGCGCGCCCATGAGCATGCCGGGCACAATCTTGTCGCAGTTCGGCAGGCAGATGATGCCGTCGAGCCAGTGCGCGGCGGCGACGGTTTCGAGCGAGTCGGCGATCAGTTCGCGCGACGGCAGCGAGTAGCGCATGCCGATGTGCCCCATCGCGATGCCGTCGTCCACGCCGATGGTGTTGAACTCGAACGGCACGCCGCCCGCCGCGCGCACGGCGTCCTTGACGACCTTCCCGAACGCCTGCAAGTGGACGTGGCCGGGGATGAGGTCGATGTACGAGTTGCAGATGCCGATGAACGGCTTCTGGAAGTCGTCGTCGTCGCGGATCGCGCCGGTGGCACGGAGCAGGCTGCGGTGCGGGGCGCGCTCGAAGCCGCGCTTGACCGTGTCGCTGCGGCGTGCTGGGGGGGGCGATCCGTTTTCGCTAGCGGTGGGCATCCTCGGTTTCGAAGCAGGCGGTGGGGTCGGGCCGACCCTCGCATGCGTGTAGAGGATCGACCGGCGCGTTACGGAAGAAGAAGGACCACGAGAAGAAGAAGGACGGCAACCACGAGCACGTCCTGAATCGCCACGACGACACCGGCCATACGCATGTCGGCGGCACGCACGTCAGCCCTACGTCCCGGAGCGGGAGCGATGCGAGCGGCGAACGAAGGCACGTGCGGCGACATGGATGAAGCGTCGATGTAGAACACCGCCAATAAAGGCGCTAGCCGGGTGGGGACAAAATGCCGAGGGCCGTGCCCTCACTTCGCACGCACGTGCCATGGCCTGCGTATTCCTGCTTCTCTAGCGCTTCCTCCTAAAAAAGCCAGGCCGTTTCGCGCGTGCCTCTCTGTGAGATCGATTCCCCTTCTTGACAGGCGCCTCTAGCTTTTCTCCTCGGAATCGCTTCCATTAGTCGTCTCTTCACAAAGAGATCGTGGGCATGCGTGCCGAAACCGCAGCGGCGCTGTCGTCTTTATCATCCTACCCGTCGTTTCTCCCCTGCCCATCCACGCCTCTTCATGGCTCAATACTCCGCCCCCCCCGCCCTCTCCATCGACACGGACAGCCACTACACGGTGACCATCGAGACGAACAAAGGCACCATCGTACTCGACCTCTACCCGGAGTACGCGCCGCTCACGGTGAACAACTTCGTCTTCCTCGCTAGCGAGGGCTTCTACGACGGCGTGACGTTCCACCGGGTGATCCCCAACTTCATGATCCAGGGGGGCGACCCGACGGGCACCGGGCGCGGCGGCCCCGGCTACCGCTTCCGCGACGAGTTCGACGGCAACCCGCTGCGCCACGAGGCCAAGGTGATCTCGATGGCAAACGCAGGGCCTGGCACCAACGGCAGCCAGTTCTTCATCACGCACGCGCCGCAGCCGCACCTCGACAACCGGCACACCGTCTTCGGCAAGGTCTCCGCCGGGGCCGAGGTCGTCGACGCGATCCGCCAG
>JBCDFO010000212.1:0-8054 GCA_039177895.1 Bacteroidota bacterium | reverse complement strand
GCCCTCGAACAGCCCCGGCTCGACGGCAACGAGCGGCAGCTCGTGTTCGTCCAGGCGCCGCTTCAGCTTAGCCTCATTGACGTACGGCACGCGTTCTCCGTGGCGTCCCAGCGTACGGATCGCCAGGCCCTCGTGTCCCCATAGCAACGCGTAGTGCAGGGCGCGGTCCAGGTCGGTCGTGACCGTGTCGGTGAGGAGAATGGGCGTCATGGCCGTGTAAGTCGGGATCTACCGTTCGCGTGGTGGTAGTGTCGCGTCAGGGAGGAGGCACCGCAGAGGATGAAGTCGTGGTCAGGTCATACGGCTCGGCGAGCATCGCCTCGGTGAGCGCGTCTGCCCAGCGCAGCACCGCCTCCGCGCGGCGTGCCTGCTCCATTTCGAGCTGCGTGCTCGCGCCCGTCCGCCCATCCTGAGGCGGCCCGACGACCTGGAATGTCGCTTGCTCGAAGGACTGGAGCACCCAGCGTATGGCCTGGGCTTCCATTGTGTCTGGAGCGGCATAGACGATGCGCGTCACGCGGTCTGCCGCCCAGCTTGGGAGCGCCGCCAGGTCTTCAAATCCCTGAGCACCTGTGCGCGGCGCAGCCCAGAGCGCAACGAGGACTGTAGGACCAGGGACCTGCTGGTACCTGCCCTGCTGCGCGAGACGGTGGGCCACCGTCAGCACGGCGGCGCCTGCTGCTCCCTCCAGGTTGCCCGCCAGAACGACGAGGTCGGCTCGCTGCGTAGCGTCGCGCCCTGGCACGTAGCTGAGCACGTGCCCCACGGTTGAGTCGGAGTCGGAAGGGAGGGGCCGCACGAACCGTCCGCCTGCGCCTGGGACGAGGCGGTAGCGCTCCAGGCGCTGCGCGGCATAGGACACGCGGTCGGCCTGATCGGACCCACCCTCTGCGAGCGCCCGGAGCGCACTGCGCACCTCGGCGGTGCTGGTACTGCTGTCCGCGCGAACCGGCGCAGGCGCACAGCCGCCCCCCGCGAGCAGCACGCTCAGGACAAACGCTGGAAGCAAGCGAGGCAGATGCATAGCCTGTGTGTGCGGGGCATTCCCAAAACGAGGGGCGGGGCGCTCCCAAAACGAGGGGCCGTCCGGCATAACATGCCAGACGGCCCCGTCAGACTTCGCCCGGAGTGGGCAGCGAGGGCGTCCTAGTTGAAGCCGACGCTCAGCGTGGCCGTGAAGCCGAAGTCGGTTTTCAGGTCGTTGCCGCCGCCGAGCGCGTAGCCGTAGTCGGCGTACTCACGCTGCACGGCACCCTTGAGCGTCAGGGCCGCGGGGAAGTTCGGCGGGCGGATGATAAGGTAGGGAATGAGCGAGCCGTTGTGGCCGCCGCTGGCGGGGATGCCACGCTGGTTCTGCAGGCCCTCACTCGCCACCGTACGCTCGAGTTGCGTGCGGATCTGCGCCGCCGCACCGATCTCGAAGAACGAGACGCGGAAGCCCACGCCCGCCTTCATCACGATCAGGTCATTGCCGTCATCGAGGCGTTCATCCATCTCAACTGGTGCCACGACGTCACCGGTGAGGGGGTTGACCACAGAGGTGCGAAGCGGCACATCGTTCTCGAGCAGCATGAAGTAGTCGATCCCACCGAAGAGACGAATCCAGTTGGCGGGGTAGTCGAAGTCGGCACCGAAGAAGATGGCGTCCTGCTGGTCAGTGAGGTCGAAGTTCGAGCGTCGGGTGATGCCGTTCGCCGTGAACGTGCCGGCAGGACCCGCGACGTTGGCGACGTTGCTAGTGGTAAACTCGCGCTCTTCGCCAAGGTCGATGATGTAGCCGCCATGGATGCCGAGCGTCTTGCCCTGGAGCATGCCGTAGAGCTTGATCGACTGAAGGCCGAAGGCTGTCTCGATCTCCGAGTAGGGCACGTCACCGAAGACGGCCGTGGTGCCGCCAGTCGAGTTCGGAATAAGTACAGGGAACTGGTTGGTGCCGTTCGATACCTCGAAGACATTCTGGCCCAGGCCGAGTTGTGCGCCACCTCCGAACTTGAAGCGGGGGAAGTTGATCAGGTTGATCTGCGCACCGACGTAGATACGTTGGGCGGTGACTTCACCCGGCACGAACCCGCTAGCCTCGAAGTCAATCTCTGTGCCATTAGCATCGTAGGCCTCGCTGAGGACGCTGTAGGCGTAGCTGACCCAGAGCTTGATTGGAGCCTCGTCAGCCGAGCGCCCAAGGGAGAAGGTGTCGTTGATGATGTCCTCCTCATCCGAGTCGCCGACGACGACGACGGACTCAGACGAAGCCTCGCTCGAGGCCTGCTGGGTGGTGGAGGCGTCCTTGGTGCCATCAGGCTTCTCGCCGTCCGGGCTGCCGAGCAGCAGCGATCCGGAGAGCAAAGCCACAAGTGCCAAATTGAGCATGGGGTAGATCCTCTGGTTGAGAGAAAGTCGGGGAAGTGGAGGTGGGACGGGGCCTCGGGTCGGACCAGGGCGCAGGCGCGCCGGTTCCTCCGCGGGGCTTCATCGTGCAGGACACGGGCGTGCGAGCCCCGCGTCTCAGGAGCAGAGGCGCGCGGGACGCCACCGATTTGTCAACTTACAATGGTACCCTCGACACTTCCAAGCCTAGCTTGGAACTCGTCAATTCATCAAACCGCGCCGTTCCGGTGCGCTCCGCGACATGGCTCTTCTCTCGTCCCAGGCCGACGCACTCCTCGCCGCCGAACGTGCGCTGCTTGATCGCCTTGCCGCGCTTCTGACTTCAGTGGATGCGGACACTGCGACCACCACGCGACTCGAAGACGTCGCCCACAACCTCTCCGACCTCTTCCTCGTCGTCGTGGTCGGCGAGTTCAACGCGGGCAAGTCGACCGTCATCAATGCGCTCTTTGGCGAGGTGGTGATGGAGGAAGGCCCGGTGCCGACGACTGACAAGATCACGGTACTCCGCCACGGCGAGCGGGCCGAGACGCATCGCCGCAGCCCGTTCGTCACCGAGCGTCGCCTGCCTGCCGACTTTCTGCGCGGCCTTACGCTCGTCGACACGCCGGGCACCAACTCCATCGTGCAGGAGCACCAGGCACTCACGGAAGACTTCGTCCCGCGCGCCGACCTCGTCGTGTTCGTGACGAGCTACGACCGCCCGCTCTCCGATTCGGAGCGCACGTTCCTCGGCTTTATCCGCGACACGTGGGGCAAGCAACTCGTGTTCGTGCTCAACAAGGCCGACCTCGCCGACGACGGGAGCGAGGACCCGGAGGGAGCCCTGGCGCAGGTGCTTGCGCACGTCCGCGAGGGCACGGAGCGACTGATGGGCTTCTCGCCGAAGGTCTTCCCCGTCGCGGCCCGCCTCGCCCTCAAGGCGAAGCAGGACGCTGCGGGGAGCTACACCAGCGATCCGCGCTGGCCCGCGAGCCGCTTTGCCGCGTTCGAAACGTACCTGACCGACACGCTTACCGATCGCACACGCTTCGCGCTCAAGCTCCACGCCCCGCTCGACGCCGCGCGGCAGCTCTTCACTCATGTGGAGGAGCGCCTTGCGGAGCGCCGCGCGGTGCTGGACGACGACGCGGCGGGCCTGGATCGCCTCCGCGAGCGGTTCAGCCGCCAGGAAATAGCGCTCGCGACCACCACCGATCAGGCTCTCACGGCCGTCGACCGAGAGCTACTGGAGTTGGAGCAGCGTGGGCGGCAGTTCCTCGATGACTCCATCCGCGTCTCGAAGCTGGGGCTGCTGCGCGATCGCGACAAGTTCAAGGAGGAGTTCCAGCGTCAGGTGCTCCGCGACGCCGAGACACGCATCGAGGCGCGCATGGGCGAGGCCGTGGACGCGCTTCTGCGCACGGTCCTCGACCTGTGGAACGACACGTACACCCACCTCGCCGACCAGAAGCGCCGCCATGCAACATCCGGGGCCCCCGCGCGCGAGGATGCCTTCCTCTACAACCGCGATGAGGTTTTCACGGCCGTTGCCCGTGAGGCACGCCGCACGCTCGACGGGACCAATCTGCAGGAAGAGGCCCGCCGCATCCTTGAAAACGCTCGCTCTGCCGCGACGCTCTTTGCTGGGGGCCTCGGCACGGCAGCAGGCATCGGCCTCATCGTGACCGTCGTGGCAACGACGGCCGCGCTCGACGTGACGGGTGGGCTCATCGCCGCTGCTGCGATTGGCGCGCTGGGCTTTCTCATCCTTCCTCGCCAGAAGCGCAAGGCCATCCGCGAGTTCGAAGCCCAGGTTGGCCGTCTGCGCACCAACCTCCGCGACGCGTTGAAGACGACGTTCGATCAGGAAACCGACGAGGCGCTCGCCCGCGTGCAGACGCTCGTGCAGCCGGTCGAGACGCTCGTGACGGAGGAGCGCACCCGTCTCGAAAGCGCCGGTGCCGAACTCGCCGCGCTCCGCGACGAGGCGCAGCAGGTGCGTGCGCGCGTGACGAAGGCATTCGGGACGGCGGAGGTGTAATCCAGACCCGGGAGCACATACAGTCGAGTTGGAACTACCGGGCCGGGTCTGGCTGGAAGCTCTTGGCTGTTGGCCCCTGGAGATGAATGCACCTTAGCAACCCGAGAGGTGGGTTCTTCGACCGGGCGGCCCTGGTACCTCTGCCAGACAGAGCGCGGGCGCTGAGCCGGAGCCCAGCGCCCGCGCGCGGATTGTGCACGTCCTGGGGCGAGCCCAGGTGGTGCGGTTAGAACGGCAGGTCGTCGTCCGGGGTGAACGAGTAGTCGTCGCCGCCCCCGGCGGGTGCAGGCTGCCGCTGCGGACGGTTGCCGCCGCGATTGCCCCCGCCGTTGGACTGCCGCGACGCCTGCGGACGGCGGTTGCCGCCCCCGTTGTAGTCGCCGCCGCCCATGTCACCGCCGTCGCGGGAGCCGAGCATTTGCATCTCGCGCGCCTTGATCTCGGTGGTGTACTTGGTGTTGCCGTCCTTGTCCTCCCACTGGCGGGTCTGGAGCGAGCCCTCGATGTAGACCTGGCGGCCCTTCTTGAGGTACTCCCCGCAGATCTCCGCGAGGCGCGCCCAGGTCACGATCCGGTGCCACTCGGTCTTCTCGACGAGGTCGCCGTTCGAGTCCTTGTAGGTCTCGGACGTGGCGAGCGAGAAGTTGCAGACGGCGGTGCCGCTGCCCGTGTAGCGCAGTTCGGGGTCCGACCCGAGGTTGCCGATGAGGATGACTTTGTTTACTCCGCGTGCCATAGTTGTGGCCTCCTAAAGGTTAGAGTACATGAATCCGCCGAGGAGCGCCGCTTTGCGGAAGCGACCACAACGGGCTCGTTACAGCGAGCCTGCTGCGCCTCGGCCGGTGCCGATGCCGACCCCCCAGATCGCACCGCGTGACGGGAGGGTCGCGAGGCGGGCGTCTGTGTGATCGACGCCAATCTAGACAGGCCGGCAGGAGGTTCATAACCTCGTTCGCCTGAAAAATATCTACACCCAGTGACAGCCGTACGTCATAACCCTGCGACGCTGTAGTTATCGACAACCTATCCCCACCGTCCAGATTTCATGGACCTGCATGCCGCCTGCTGCTTATCTCCCCTTCCACCACCCTGCCTTTTTGGCCTGACGCCAGACGGTCCCTGCCCATGGCTCCCCACGCACACGCCGCCCTCACCGTCGACGCCCGCTCGTCCGACAGCGATGACAAGCCGCGCGACCACTGTGGCATCTTCGGCATCTTCAACCACCCGGAGGCGGCGAAGCTGACCTACTTCGGGCTCCACGCCCTTCAGCACCGAGGCCAGGAGTCGGCGGGTATCGTGACGAGCACCTACGACGAGGCCAAGGGCCGCGAGGTCATGCCGGTCCACAAAGACTTCGGCCTCGTGCTCGACGTCTTCGAGGACGAGCGCCTCTTCACCGACCAACTCCTCGGTGACAGCGCCATCGGGCACACGCGCTACTCGACCTCCGGCTCGGCGACCAACCCGGCCAACATCCAGCCGTTTGTCGTCCACTACCAGGAGGGCAACCTCGCGCTCGCGCACAACGGCAACCTCTCCAACGCCCGCGCCCTCCGCGACGAGTTGGTGGCGCGCGGGACGCTCTTCGCCACGTCGTCGGACTCGGAGCTGATTCTGCACCTCGCCGCGCAGAGCCGCGAGACAGGGCCCGTGGCCCGCGTGATCGATGCACTGCATCAGTGCGAGGGGGCCTTCTCGCTCGTGCTCCTCACCGACGACGCGCTCATCGCCGTGCGCGACCCGAACGGCTTCCGCCCGCTCGCCCTCGGCAAGCTCGACGCCCCCGGCCGCTCGGGCCCCGGGTGGTGCGTCGCGTCCGAGACGTGCGCCTTTGACCTGATCGGCGCGGAGTACGTCCGCGACATCGAGCCCGGCGAGATCCTGGTGATCGACCGCGAGGCCATTGAGCGCGGCACGATGGCGGCGCAGCCCTGTGTCGATCCCGAGACGGGCGAGGCACAGCACTTCAACGGCGTCTGCATGCCGCGTCCCAACGGCGTGAGCCAGTGCATCTTCGAGTATGTCTACTTCGCGCGTCCCGACTCGAAGATTTTCGGCGAGATGGTCGACAAGGTGCGCCGCAAGATGGGCAAGATGCTCGCCCACGACGCCCCCGTGCCGAAGCACCGCAAGGGCGAGAAGAAACCCATCGTCTTCGCCGTCCCCGACTCGTCGAACACGGCCACGCTCGGCTTCGTGAGCGAGTCGAACAAGATGGGCCGCAAGTGCAAGTACGAGATCGGCCTGATCCGCAACCACTACGTCGGGCGGACCTTCATCTCCCCTGGTCAGAGCGCCCGCGAGATGAAGGTGCGCACGAAGTTCAACACCGTCGAGGGCGTGCTGAAGGACCGCGTGGTGGTGATGGTGGACGACTCCATCGTGCGCGGCACAACGGCGCGGCAACTCGTCAAGATGGTCCGCGACGCGGGCGCGGCCGAGGTGCACTTCCGCGTGGCGAGCCCGCCGGTGAAGTGGCCGTGCTTCTACGGCATGGACTTCCCCAGCAAGGGCGAACTCCTCGCCAACAAGTTCGACAACGTGGACGACATCGCAGCCTGGCTGGGCGTGGACTCGCTCGGCTACCTCACCGCCGAGGGCATGATGCGCGCCGTCGATGCCGCCCACGACGGGCGCGGACGCTACTGCGCGGCCTGCTTCACAGGCACCTACTCAGTACCCATCGAGGAGGGCGTCGAGAAGGACGAGAACGATTGGTAGTGGGTGGTTTCGAAGCAAGCAAAACGTCCGATGTCACTCCAAAAACGGCTGTCTTCAATGGCGAGGGACAGATTGGCAGCGGTGATAGTCGGAGCACTGGTCACCTTCTTCCTCTTCGACGCCGTTTCTGCACCTCGCGGAATCACGATTCCTTGCAGCAGCGTCGCTCTCGGTGACAGCCTAGTTGCACTATGGGCCAGAGGGCAGATTCACCACGCGGAGTACTACGAGACGTACGGAGAAGCCTACTTCACTTCGGTTGCTTGCGATGATGAGACAAACGCAAGGTTCTGGGTGGACTTTTCTCCGTCGCCGCTCTTACCGAGGATATATCATGCGTCGGTAACGTTCGATATGGAGCTCGAGGCTGACGCAGCGGAGGCCATGTGGCGACGGTTGAGCTTCCAAGACCAGGTGATTAGCCTGACTCCTTCTGTGGCCATCTACAGGTCCAGTTTGCCTGCTGAGCAGATCGTGAAAGGGAGCCAGATACGATCTGACGACCGTCGATGGCAGGCTACCCGATACGTGTTGAAGACCTACGAGGGTCGCACGCTGATAGACTACCTCACGATATCAAGTATGCCCGAGGCGTACCAGGTCGCCGACAACTCGGCAACAGCTAGCAGCTACATGCCAACTGTCTCCTCCCCTTACGTCATCGCGTCATGGGAGAACCGGAAACTTCAGCTGTAGTCGAAGGCGTGAGTACCCCCGAGGACATGCTAGCACCCCGCCGTTCTCGTTCCGCGTCTTCCTGCCCCTGCCTAAAGTGACCACCCAACTCGTCTTCACGTTCATCGTGCTCGCTGTGGCGGTGCAGCGGATTGCGGAGGTGCGGGTGAGCAAGCGGCACGAGGCCACGCTGCGCGCCCTGGGCGGCTACGAGGTCGGGCACGCGCACTTCGGGTGGATGAAGGCG
>JBCDFO010000211.1:0-8076 GCA_039177895.1 Bacteroidota bacterium | reverse complement strand
GATGCCGTCCTCGTAGCGCAGCCGGTAGACGCGGGCCTTCTCCTTGCTGGTCTGCTCGATGGGCACGCCCCAGGCCGTGCGGGGGACCTCCCAGTGGCCGTCCGGGCCCCACTCGGCGATGATGTAGGGGCCATCCCAGCCAGCTCGGCGCAGCGTCGTGCCGACGGACGGGCCGTCGTAGCCGTACGAGCGGAACTCGCGTGTACCGCCGACCAACTCGCCATAGGTGTTGATGCCCATGATGTCGATGGCGGGCGCGCGCTCCATGATGAGCTGGATCTCCGCCACATCGAGGCCGGCGGTGACCGTCATCGTCGGGTGGTGTGGATCCTCCTCCTTGATCATCTCCGCGATGTCATTGATGGCGTCCCAGACCTTGAAGTCCTCGTAGAACAGGTCCACCTCGTTGCCAACGCCCCACATGAGAATGGCGGGGTGGTTCTTGTACGTGCGTACCACATCGCGGAAACGCGCCAACTGGGCCTCCACGCTCTTGGTGTCGCTGTAGTCGAAGCCCTGGCGGTCCATGCCGACCCAGAGACCGAAGACTACGGAGAGGCCTAGCTCGTGTGCCTGGTCCAAGACGGAGATTGCCTCACCGGCGCCCCACGTGCGCACGGAGTTCGCACCGTAGGCCGCGGCCCGGTCCATGAACTGGATGCCGCCTGCCCCCTTGATGTAGTACGGCTCGCCGCCGCGATAGAGCGTCCAGTTGCCCTCTTCATCCTGACGCATCTCCACAGGGATGACGCCGTCATAGCTCGGGCCCTCTTGGATGATGCCTGACGAGGCCGGGCGATCCGTGGTGGTGTCTTGGTCGTTCTGAGCGTGCGCCGTGCCACTGAGCAGGAGCAATGCCAGGGTGAACAGGGAGAATACTCTCATGAGGATATACCAGGGGAAATCAACCAAATGGACGCGCCGGAAGCCAGCAGGGCCAGCGGCGTAGGGCAGCAGGGACACCGTGCAGACGCTCGAGGCGGGCTACCGTCGTTCGAGGGGACCCACGTCGACTCGCGCCGTATCGATGAGACGCAGGTTGTCCAGCAGCATCGCACCCGACTCGTCGAGGAAGAACATGAGCTGCTTCACGTTGCGCAGGTCGGCCCCGTCGCTGAACTCGGGGAGGTTGCCGACGGTAGCCGGAGCGGAGGCCAGTTCACGACCGCCGCCGCGCAGGGCAGTGAATGGGATCGTGACGGTCTGCCATTCGGTGCTGAAGGTGCCCGCCTCGGTGAAGCGCTCGGCGTCGAGGATAATCTGCGAGGTGCGGCGTCCGTAGTCCTCCAAGGCCACGCGGACGGGAATCTGGGTCGCGGTACCCTCGGGAAGCCGCACGTCGAACTGGATCGCAGCGATGTCGGCGATGGAGGTGACATCAACGGGGAACCACCGGTCCCAACTCACACCGACCATGCCTTCGTAGCAGGCCTCGCTCGACACATCCCAGGCGAACGAGAGCGCCGTGTCGCCCGTCGTGACTGTCTCCGACGTGGGCTGCACTGACTGGCACTGGTCCGTCACGAGGCCCCAGCCGTTGTTGTTGATGAACGCGTCGTCGAAGAGCGTGATCGGCAGCGCGGTCGGGTCGGGGCGCTCCTCCTCCACGATCCATGGCTCGACGGGCTCCGGCTCGTAGAACACGAGCTCGATGTCGTCAATGAAGATGCTGCCGCCTTGCTGCAACTCGAACATGAGCTGCTTCACGTTCGTCGGGTCGAGGTTTTCGACGTCGAGGTCAAAGTCCGCGAGGGGGACCAGGACGCGCTGCCACTCCTCGTCGATGGCGGGGCGCTCGAAGTAGCGGTTGCCGGTGTAGGCGAAGCCCATACCGCCGCCGTAGTCCTCCAGCGTGAGCACGATGGGCAGCCCGTACATCTTGCCCTCCCTCGCGCGCACCTGCATCGAGATGGCCGCGTAGGGGAGGAGCTCCGAGAGATCCTTGCCGGCCCAGTTGTCCCAGCCGAGCCCGAAGCCCGCCCACTTGCAGCCTTCCACGCCGCGGTCCCAGGACACCGCGATGGCGCGGTCGCCCTCGTAGACGACCTCGGAGGTCACCTCGCCCTGCGTGCAGCGGGTGTCGTCTTGGAACCAGACTGTGTCGTCGTTCTGATCCGCGTAGATCGTCGGAGCCGCGGCGAGCTTAATCGAGCTAGGGCGCTCCGGAATCGGGACGGACTGGACGCCCGAGTAGAGCTGCTGGGTCTGGAACTGCACGCACGAGGGGGCGAGCAGCACGACGAGTACGAGCGCGGTAAGGGAGCGAAGGGACACCGTCATGATGCCAAAGCGATAAGTCGAGGAAGGAACGGTACGAGGCCCTAAACGGGAGTTCGACGCTAGAGTTCGAACGGGCCGCCATCGGTGAACGTGAGGTAGTCGATGCCGAAGTCGACCGGGACGCGCGGGTTGGGTTGGACCGTGTTATCCGAGATGAGCACGGGGCGGATCGCGACGATCTGCTGCACCTGCTCCTCGGACAGGCCGAACTCGGCCAAGGAACGGCTAAAGAGGTACCAGCCGGGCCCCTCAAAGTCCTCAAAGTCCTCAAAGCGGATGTCGCCTGAGCTAAAGATGGCATCGCCAGGGTTGAATTCTCCGTTTCCGTTGGTGTCAACCACAACCTCAAGGATGACGATGGTGAACTCCGAGCCGAAGTTGTAGAGCGCGGCGTTGAAGAAGAGGTCTTCCGGGATGGTCGTCGGAATCTCGAAGTAGTCCAGCTCAGTGGACGGGAGGATCTCAGCGAGACCGACGAAGAAGTTGTTGGTGGCTGGGTTGGTCGCGTTGTCCGTGCCGCGCAGCAGGAAGAACCGCTCACCCTCGGCAACGGGGGCATCAACGCTGTTGAATCCGGAGTTGTCAGTGAGCTCGAACTCGAAGTTGCGAAGGATGGAACGCGTCGCATCGTCCTCCTCGAAGCTGGTGATCTCGATGCCCTGGTTGTAGACAAACGCCCCCGTGACGTCGAGCGTCGAGCGCTGCGTTTCGGCCTCCGGGTCGTCGATGAGGAGCGCTACGTCGACCGTCTCGTTGCGGAAGAAGGGGAAGCTGGAAGCGCGGCCGTCCCAACGCGCGTTGCGGCTGTTGAGGGCGCGCGAGAAGCCCTCCACGCGGGCTACGGCCCCGCTCTCCTGGCCGGTGAGCTCCACCGTCCAGTTGATCTGCTTGCTGAACTCGGCCTCGAACGTCACCACGTCGCCAGCGGTGAAGTCGGCAGCCGGCCGGCTCACCGCGAAGTTCTCCACGAAGAAGAAGGGGCCGAAGAGGTCGGTGATGAGCGGACCATCGACGTCGTCCGAGGTCGAGTCGCAGCCAGGGAGGGCGAGCCCGGCGACAAGCACCAAGACGCTCGTGCGCCAGACGTGGCGAGAAAAGGCAACCAAACGCGTCATGCGAGGAGAGGGCAGGGGAGACATAGCAGGGGTGAACGCGACGAGGTGGGCTAGAAGCGCATGCTGTAGAGGACGAAGAACTGCCCCAGGCCATACTCCGGAAGCGGCTGGGTGATGACCACGTTCTGGTCGTTCCGCACCGGGTCCGAGGTGTCGGTGTAGGAGAGGTGCTGGTACTGGACGGTCAGGTAGACATCCTCGCGGAAGCGGTAGCGGATACCGGTACCGAGGAGGCGCTCCTCGTCGTTGACTAGCAGGCGCGCGTCCGTGAAGTTGTTGATCTCGTTGATGCCCAGGTCGGCGGATAGGAACTCTGGCAGGTACTCGTTGCCTTCCGCTGTGCGGATCTTCGCGCCGAAGAGCAGGTCGAGGCGGTTGTAGACCTCCACGGCCAGGCCGGCCTCGAACAGCAGCGTCGAGAAGTCGATGCCGGACGTGAAGTCGGCTTGCTCGATGGGCTCGCCATCCCGACTCGTGTCCTCGTACTGGGCGCCGAGCGTCAGCGTGAAGTCCTGGTCCCACCCGATCAACTGCCCGATGCGTACGTCGGAGGCAGCGCGGAGGTGAGTGAACTGGCGGAGCTGCTGCGTGCCCTGGCCACGGATCTCGCTCAGAAGCGCTGCATCCAACATCGCGTCGAAGGGCGTGTCGTCGTCGCCGTAGGTGACGTTGAGGCGGGCTCCGCGCCGGTTCGGCGTCGCGCTTCCGAATGGGAGCACGTTGCCGAAGCGTGGATCGTATGCCATCAACTGGTCGGCGATGCGGAACGTGTAGAGCCCTTGGTCACGGTTGAGGTCGAAGAGCGAAGCCGGCCGCAGGCGGCGGTCTTCACCGACGCGGTTGTAGGCCGTGAGCTGGCGGTCGTAGTCGATGCGCTTGCTCTGCGCTGCCGCGCTGAAGAAGTCGGGGCCGACGTTCACGAACTGCGCCGTCGCGGTGAGCCGCTGCGGCTTGAACCGGGCGGAGAGTCCTACTTCCACGAAGGAGTCGTCCTCCTCAAAGAGCGGATCGAACACGAAGGTGAACGTCGTGTCCGCGCCGTTGATCTCGTCCGGCTCCTCGACCCGTGTGCCACGCGACACAGACGAGATGCCCGCCTCGCCGAGGAGGTGCAGGCCGAAGTTCGAGCCATCGACCATCGCGATGTCGAAGTCGACCGACAGGGCGAGGTTGCGGATGCCCGTGGTGGCGTCGCCAGACTGGAGGTCGTCCCAGGTGTAGGACAGCGTCTGCCCGAGGTTCACGCGGGTCCCGGCGCTCGTGAGGGGGACCGTCGCTTGCGAGAGGCGTCCGCCAGCGATGAGGCGCGTCGGGGTGTCGGTGAAGTTGGTGCCCCGCAGCCGAGCGATAAACGTCTCCGCGTCAATGGCCTCGAGCCCTTCCTCGAACTCCAGTCCGAAGCCAACCTGGGCGCCCTGGAGGCGCCGGGTGTTGTTGTCGGTGTAGAACTCCTCGTATTCGATGATCTCCCGCAGCGGCTGGAACAGGGTGGGCTCGTTGACAACGCCGTCCTCGTCGGGCAGCCAGAGCGTGTAGGGCGTCAGCGCGAGGTCCATGTCACCGACGCGGTACCGGAAGACATCCGCGACGACGCCGCGGGCCCACAGCTCGCGCACCTCCACGTTCACACCGGCACCGAAGAAGCCGCCGAACTCGTTGCGGAGCCGGATGACACCCTGGACCTCCGTGTTCTCGTTTGGCTGCGCGTTGAGCGCCAGGTCGAGGACAAACTCGCCATCGGTGCGGCTCTCGTTGGAGATCGTGTCGCGCGCGGCCAGGTCGCCGCCGAGATCCGACTGCTGAAGGAGCGTGCGGCCCATGCCATTGAACCGGAGGCCGAGGCCGCGTTCGTCGTCATCGTTGGGGGCCTGAGCCCAGACTGCATGGGGGACCAGCAGCGCGAGGGCGAGGGGGAGCACGTGAGTGAAGAGCCTCATGCGTGGTGCGACTAGGGTGAAGGTCACGTCGTGCGACGGAGCGCGCCGTGCGACAGGGGGGGAGAGGGGCTAGAAAAAGATCTTCAGCTCGACGGTGGACTCCTGGCCGGTGTAGGTAGCCAGTTCGAAGCTGCGGTCCTCGTAGTGCATCCAGCGGTGGCGCACGTAGAGCCCCGCGTTGGCGGCAAGCAACCAGTCGAAGCCGATGCCGATGCCGCTCCCGTACTGATCGAGGGGGAGGCCAGAGGCCGGGAACACGGTTTCCTCGGCACCCTCTTGCAGGGTGAAGCCGGTGTCTACCTGGGTGAACTGGCCGCCCTGTGCAAACTCAAGACCGAGGTAGCCCGTGAAGATGAACGACGGGAGGACCTGGTAGTAGAGGTCGAACTCGTGCGACTGCACGAAGAGGTAGGTGTCGTCGTCCGTTGGGACCGGGCGTGCGACGCGGTTGGCGGAGCCGAAGCTGCCGAGGTAGAAGAGGTAGAGCGGCCGGTCGAGCGCCATCGCCCGGAACTTGGCCTGGAGGTCGACGGCGTGGTAGTACTTCCGGTTGGTCGGAAGGCCCGTCACCGGCTCGACGTCGGTGAGCCGGACGCGCTCGAAGACACCGCGGAAGAACGAGAACTGGCGGCCGTAGGGCCCAACTTGTGTGGCACAGACGGCATCAGCCGGGAAGGGGTTGTAGATGCGCGACACGGCGAGCCCGTTTACGCGGTGCAGGAACGAGAGCTCGTTGGTCGTCGCGGCTAGCTCGTGGGCGAGGCCCCAGCCGACCTTGAAGCGGGCTTGCTCTACGCCCCACTCCGTGTTGACGTTGACACCGCGGCGGTTGTGCGCCAACTGGTTGACTTGCGTGATGAGCCCGCCCGCGGAGCCCGCACCCGACACGACCTCGCAGCGGTCATCGACCTGGATGAGCGGGTTGTTGTTGGTCGCGATCTCGCCGTTCTCGTTGAAAAAGTGGCGCCCGACCTGGTAGACCTGCACGTCGAGGGGGAGCAGCGTCAGCGAGGCCGGCGTTGCTAGCCGTGCCATGAGCGCCTCGCCCCAGGGGCTTGTGTACTCAGGGCTGTTGTACTTGCTCGCGCCCATCTCGCCACTGAGGGTCACGCCCCCAACAGTGGTCGTGAACGTGCCCGTATGCACCTGATACTCGCGCCGCTCCGTGGGAATGGTCGCTACGTCTGGGCTACTGCTACGCTCTTCAGCAAAGCTGTTGCGGTAGCTGTAGATGCCGTTGTAGGCGATCTGGTGGTTCGGGCCGAAGTTCTTGGCGAGGCGGCCGCCTGTGATGAAGCTCGGCAAGATTTCAGCGTCGCCACCGAATCCGTCAAACGACGGGACATCGCCGGACGTGTCGCCGTCTTCCTCATCGGTCTCGCTCGCGGCGTTGGGGAGGCCGCCGTTGGGTTGTGTCTTCCCCCAGAACGCGTCGAAGGACAGCTCACCGGGAAGTTGGAAGCCGTTCAGAATCAACCCCTGGAAGGCTTGGAAATTCCACCGTAGGTCTCCCGGAGCGGCCTGGCCTGTGGCGAAGTAGTTCTGGTACTTCTCGATGCCGTCGTTGCCCTCCCAGGGAGTCCGGTCAAAGATGGTGAACCGGTCAAGGACCTGGTAGACCCCAATGGTGAATGGGCTGAGGTTGTACCAGTGGATGCCGCCCGCGCGGATGCCGAAGTTGCCCAGTTCGGTGCGGAAGTTCCCGTAGAAGTTGAGCCCCAGGTTGAGTCCGAGGACGTTCTCCGTGAACTCGCCGCCGTCATAGGGCGTGAAGATGAACAGCTCCGTGCCGAAGCTGGAGCGGCCATTCGGGGCACCCAGCACGCTGACGGACAGCATCGGCTCGCGGTAGCCGTCACCGACCCCGTAGGCCCGGGTGAACGGGTCCAGACCGGGATACGGGTCTGTGATATTGCGTCCGTAGCCGAAGAAGCGGTAGTACCCAAACACCGTCAGGCGCTGGGAGGGCTTCCGAAGCGACGCCGTCGAATCCGGCTCTGGCGTATCCGACGCCGAGGGGTAGGCTCGGTAGACCGAGTCGGGTGCCGCCCAGCCGTTCGCATGCACCAGCGGCGGCGAGGCCCCGGGCTCGTCCGCAGCAGAGACGCTGGACGCGGGGAGGCTCACAAGGGCCAAGAGCAGGAGGAGCGCCCCGGCCGCTCGCCCGGCTCCCGAGGGGGAGCCGAAGCGAGCGCAGGAGCGGAGACGCAGGGAGAGCGACGCCATGGGGGTTGGACTAGTCTTGGAGAACGACGCGGCGCGTGGCGCTGAAGGACTCGCCTGTCGCGCGGTAGAGGTAGAGGCCACTCGACAGACCACGCGCATCGATCTGGAAGGTATGCGTCTGCGCCGAGAGGACACCGTCGTTGAGAACCGCAACCTGGCGGCCGAGCACGTCGAAGACCTCGACGCGGACGGCCTCCGAGCGGTCCATCTCAAGGGTGAACGTCGCCGTGGACTGGAACGGGTTCGGGTACGCTGCGCTCAAGGCGAAGCCCGAGAGCGTGCTGGTCGCAGTCTCTTCGCTGGTGTCGGGCATGCCGGAAACGAACCCTAGCTCGTCGAAGGAGACGGCGAACTCGAGGCCACCCGGCAGCCCGCCGAAGACGAACACCACGTTGAGCACCTGCGAGAGGTCCACGCCGTCGTTGGCGCCCGCGCCGCTGTCGATGAACGACGCCAGCGGGATCTGCACGAACTCGTAGTCCGACGCGTTGCCGTCGAGCCGGTAGGCCGTCCGGATC
>JBCDFO010000210.1:0-8090 GCA_039177895.1 Bacteroidota bacterium | reverse complement strand
CGCCAGCCAGGCCAGCGCCTCCTCCTGGCTCGTGAATAGCTCGAAGACGCGCACGGGCAGGTCGTAGGCAGTCAGTGCCTGGCGGAGACGCACAAGGAAGAGCGTGCCAATCGCCCGGTCGTCCTCGCGGATGAGGAACGCCGTGCGCCCTCGCCCAATCGCCCGCACGATGCGTAGGGTAGCGTCGAGAATGGCGTCCATCTCGTCTGGGGCGATGGCAAGCCCCCGGATGCTCACGCTATCAGCCAGCACATCGAACTCCCCCGGAGGAAGCTGCTCGCTCACGCTGGCCGTCACGTCGAGCAGGTCCTGGGCGGATACCTTGCCCCAATAGGTCAGGGTAAGGCGAGGAGGAGCGATGGAGATCGCATAGGGCATAGCGGCCTGGTCAGGAGCGTGCTGCGTTGCCGCGCTGTTGGCTCAGCGCGAAGCGTCGAGGGTCGCCTGGGCTAGCCAGGCCAGGGCCTCCTGCTCTTCTGCGAACAGCGCAAAGTCGCGACGCGGGAGCGTCTCGGGTACCGTCTTCATGTACCGCTCCATGCGGATGAGGTAGAGCTGGGCCAGGCTGTGGTACCGCACCGGCACCACAAACGCCGAGCGTCCAGGGCCTAGCCGTCGCGTCAGTTCCTGCCCTGTCTGCAGAGCACGAGCAAAGCCCTCCGGGTCGAGGTCGAGCGACTGGATCTGCCGCCCCTCGACGAGGCACTGGGGCGTCGGTCCCGTGAGGTGACGGACGGCGTAGGCGACCACCTCGAGCAGTACGTCCGCGTCTATATCTCCGCTGCAGCGCAGCGCACAGCGCACGCCAGGGGGGTCTTGTTCGAAGGCAAAGGGCATGGAGGGAGAGCTAGCCCGGTACCGCGTCGAGGCCGAGCCAGGCCAGCGCCTCAGTCATGCTGAGGAAGACCTGCACGTCGCGCTCGACGCCTGGCGGGAAGTCACGCATGACGACCGTGGCATAGAGCGACGCGATCTCGCGGTCGCTCGGGCGCATCACGAGGGCGCTGCGCGCTCGGCTGCCGACGCGGTTGAGCCGCTGGTTTTGCGCCCGCATCGTCGCCATATCGTCGAGGGTGATGTGGAGCAGGGCGACGTGCCGCATGTCCACGAGCCAGTCGAACCCGACCTGCCAGGCGGGGTCCTGCACAGCCGCGTCCAGGGCGGCGCTGTGCTGCGGGCCGTCCACCTCGCCGCTGAAGCGCAGGAAGACCGTCCGGATATCCGGGTGAATGGAGTAGGAGAAGGCCATGATCGAGGGAGAACAACGACCCGCTTCCAGGATACTGAAAACGCTAGAATTGCAGCGTGCTATTTAGTAACGAATGCGTGCCCAACTAGCACCCATCTTGTCCAAACGCGAAACCGCCGCGCCGGGAAGGGGTCCGGCGCGGCGGTTCGTCATCGCCTTACGGGGCGACGAGGTCGTCGTGGGTGCGAGGGATGCCTGAGCTAGCCAGGCTCCCAATCGCCGTCAGGGTCAGCCGCCCTGCTGCTCTTGCATGGTCTGCACGTAGTCCGGGTTGGGGTAGAGCGAGATCTCGACGCGGCGGTTCTCGGGGCTCGTGCCGGGGATGCCCGCCAGCGGCTGCGTCTCGCCCATGCCGAAGGCTTCGAGGCGGCTCGACGCGACGCCCTGGCTGCGCAGGAAGTTCTGCACCGACGTGGCACGCTGGTCCGAGAGCCGCTGGTTGAGGTCGTCCCCGCCGTCGGTGGAGGCGTGGCCCACGATCACGGCGTCGTGGTCGGCATACTGCTGCATTGAGGCGGCGAGGTCGCGGAGGTCGGCCTGCACGCTCGGGCGCAGCGTTGCCTGCCCGACGTCGAAGAGAAGCGCGTTGTCGAAGACGAGTTGGATGCCCGCCGCGTTGCCCTCAGCGTCGTAGACGGGCTCGACGGAAGCGCTTTCGAGTTCCTGGTCGAGCTCCTCAGCCTGCTCCTCGATGCGGCTGCCGATGATGGCGCCGGCCGTGCCGCCGACAGCCGCGCCGATGATGGCGCCCTTAGCCGGCGAGCCGCCAAGGATTTCGCCGAGGATGGCCCCAGCGACAGCCCCGCCGCCGCTGCCGATCACAGCGCCTTTGCCGGTGTTGCTCATGCTCTCGCAGCCCGTCAGCGCGACGGGCACGGCGACGAGCAGCGCGAAAAGCGGAAGGGTGCGAAGGTTTAGTCGTGTCATGGTCGGAATAGGGAAATCAGCAAAGGTGGTGGAGAGGGGCGCGCCGGACCGTGAGCCTAGCGCGCATGGTCTTCAACCAATGAGTAAGCCGGAACGGTTCCGGTCGAGGTAACACACGCTACCGCGACAAGTCGGGCGGGGCGATACGAGCGCTAGCCTGTCAATCGCATTCGCTCGCCGCTCCAGTCGGGGAAGAGCGTGCGGTCGTCGGCGATGCCGAGTGTGGGCCCGGCGACGCCCGCGAAGACGGCGCGGAAGTCGGTCGTCACGGGGAGGTCGCGGCCGTCTTCGAGGGCGTCGGGGTCGAGGACGAGCGGCTGGCCGTGGACGCGTCCGCCTGCAACGCCGTTGCCGAGCACGAACATCGCCGAGGCGCGGCCGTGGTCGGTGCCGCGCGCCCCGTTCTCCGCGACGGTCCGCCCGAACTCGGTCATCGTCATCACGGTCACGTCGTCGTGGTGGCGTTCGAGGTCGGTCCAGAAGGCCGCGAGGCTGTGCGCGAGGTCGGTCGCCTGCCGCGCGAACGAGCCGACCTCACCGCCCTGGCGCACGTGCGTGTCCCAGCCGCCCTGCTCGGCGAACGCGACTTCGAGGCCCACATCGAGCTTGATGAGCTGCGCGATCTGGCGGAGCGCCTGCCCGAGCTTCGAGCGCGGATACTCGGCTCCGTTCTCCGGGCGGTAGTTGCCGAGGTCGGCCTCCTGCAGCAGCCGCGCCGCGTCGAGGCCATCGCGTCCGGCCTGCGTGAGCGCGTCGTCCTGTCCCAGCAGTGAGCGCGTCGTCTGCTCGTAGAGCGCTTCGAGGCTCTGCCCGGCCGTCATCGCGAGGTCGGCTCCACGCACGTGCAGCCCGAAGTCTTCGAGCTTGGCGATGGAGAGCGCGTTGGACGGGCCGAAGAGCGAGCGCGGCAGCGCGGGCGTCAGCGCGACGGCCTGGAACGGCGTCGCCTCGTGCCCGGCGAGCCCGACCGCGCGGTTGAGCCAGCCGCTCGATGCCTTGCGCCCCGGCGTACCCGTCTCCATGTAGTCTTGCGCGTCGAAGTGCGAGCGCGTCGTGTTGGGCGAGCCGACGCCGTGGACGATGGCGAGGCGCTGCTCCTCGAAGAACCGCGCGAGTGGCGAGAGTGCCGGGTGCAGCCCGTACGTCCCGTCAAGGTCGAGCAGTTGCCTCTCCGCATTGCGCGCGCCCGAGAGCGTCAGCGATGGCCGGACGCGCTGGAGCTGCGGATCCACGAGCGGCTGCACCGCCGCCAGCCCGTCCATCGCGCCGCGCTGGAAGAGGCACACGAGCGTCTTGCGGCGCTGGAAGAGGCCCGGCGCGGCACTCGCCTGCGCACTGCGTCCGAGGAACAGCGGGCAGCCGCCCAGGCCGCTCGCCAGCAGCGCGAGGCCCGAGGACTTGAGAAAGGCACGACGGTCGATCATGAGAGTGTGGCCGTATTGCAGTGACGCCGTGTCGCCGTGTTTGTGCTCTCGTTCAACCGGGCTCAGCCACGGCAAAACGGCATCACGGCCGTACGGCAGAACTCAGTTACTGTCGTTGAAACTCGGGAGAGCCGAGGATCACGCCGACGACGAGCGCGAGCGTGTCATCGGGGCGCATCGTGGGCGCGCGGCGGGTGCGTGGCGGATCGTCTGTGTCGAGGCGTTCGCCGTCCACCATGTCGGGGCGGGCTTCGGGGGCGGCGTCCCGGACGCGGGCGGCGAATTCGGGGTTGGCGATGAGCGGCGACAGGCGCGCGATGGTCTCGTCGAGGTCGCGGCCGGGGAGCAGCAAGCGGGCGTACGTCTCCAGCGCCGCCTCGGCGGACTCGGGCTGGCGGTTCTGGTTGAGCGCAGCTAGGTCGATCTCGACATCGCGGAAGGTGTCCTGCGCGAGCCGCAGCCCAAAGTCCATGCGCGCGAGCAGCGAGCCCGTGTTGATCCACGCCTCCGAGGCCTCGTCGTAGCCCGTCGGCGCGGGGGCGCGGTAGGGGGCCTCGCCCATCGTGCGCAGCGCCGTCGCGAGGACGCCCGGCCGCAGCACCTCGGCGTCGGTGGCGCGCAGGGCGCTCGCGACGTACTCCAGCGGCGTCTTGACCTTCCCCTCCAGCGCAGGCAGCGCCCAGAACTCCGGGGCCTCCGCAATCGCCCACAGCATCGCTTTGAGATCGCCCTCGGTTTCCGTGAACACCCCCGCCAGCCGTTCCACGAGCACCGCGTCGGGGTCGTCCTGGACAAACTTCACCGCCAGCTTCCGCGCGATGTGCTGCGCCGTCGACGGATGCGCCGCCAGCATCCCGAGGATGCGTTCGCCCTCGTCGATGCCGCGCCCGGCGGGGAACGCCTCGCCGAGAATAGTCTTCGCTTCGGCGTCGTGGAAGTTGGGGACGTAGAGGAAGAAGCCATCGCGGACGACGCCCCGGCCGGTGACGAAGCGGTCGAGCTGCTGCCGCCCACGCTCGTTGACCGTCGCCGCCTGGAAGCGGCTTACGGGCACAACGGTCCATCCCGTGAACGCGCGCGAGACCTCCTCGATGTCGGCCTGCGTGTAGCCGCCATCCACGCCGAGCGTGTGCAGCTCCATCAGCTCGCGGGCATAGTTCTCGTTGATGCCCGTCAGCCCGCCGGGAATGCGGCGCGGGCGCGGGGCTTCGGTGCGCATGCCCGGCGGCGCGACCGAGAGCGCGTTGTCGAGGTAGAGCAGCATCGCCGGGTGGCGGGCCGTCGCGCGGAGCATGGCCTCGAAGCGGCCCGTGACGTGCGGGCGGATCGCTGTCTCCTCGAAGTCGCGCACGAAGAACGCCACGTCCGGCGCGAGTTCGACGTTGAAGTGGTTGTACCAGAAATCGGTCAGCACCTCCTGAAGCTGGTACGGGCTGTAGATCGCGCGCGTGAGCTTGTAGTGCATCAGATCGCGGAAGATCTCCGCGCCGTTGCGATAGCCCATCTCATCGCGCACCTGCCGGATAGCGGCACGGCCCTCGGGCGAGTTCGCCGTCACATCGTCGCCGATCAGCCCCCGGTTGCGCGCCTCGCGCATGATCTGCCCGTTGCGCCGGTACATCCGCGCGAGGTCTTCCGGCGTGCCAGCGAGCGCGTAGAAGCCGTCCATTCGCGCCGTGAGGTCAGCCGGATCAGGACCGGGATCGAGTTGGGCCGCGAACCACGCGTCGAAGCCCTGCGCGACGACGGCCTCGACCTCGCCGGGGCGCGGGCCGTACGCGAAGCGGTTGAGCAGGTGCGCTGCCGCCTCGCGCTCGGTCAGCCCGGCCACGATGTACGGCATGCGCGAGGCTTGCATCGTCGCGGGATCCACTCGCTCCTCCCCGTCCACCTCGCTCACAGACGAATCACCCGGCTGCTGCGCACAGGCAGCGCTAGTCAGGACGAACGCGAGCAGGACGGCGAGCAGACGCATTGGAGGGACATGCGGGCGTGATACCCGTTCTGATGTTTTGCTGTGCAGACTCCGCGCTCCACCCGGCTCCCCCTGTTCTCGCTTTGCTCGAACTGTCCCCCTCACAAGTGAGGGAGACAGCTTGACCGCCGTTCAGGCGCGGCAAGCGGGGGGAGCGAGTGTGCCGGGATGGATCACCAAAGGATCTGCAAGGCTAGTGTGAGGACTCGGTCAGGATACAAGGAACGCGCCAGGCTCCCCGTCGCGCATCCATGTGCGCCCGTCAACGAAGCCGTCGCGGTTGTGTGTCGAAACGATCACAGTGCCTGCGTTTAGCCCTCCGCCTTTGGACGCAGCGTAGCATGGACGGCTTTCGCAATCGACGCGCCGAGCGCCGACGACACCGCGTGCTCGTCGATGCCTTCGGTGAGGATGACGAGCGTGTACGGCTCGTCGGACACGGTGCCCGGCTCGGGGTACACCAGCGCGGCGTCGTGGTGGATGCGGGTGATCCAGCCCGTCTTGTGCGCCACGCGCGCGCCCTCGGGCAGCCCGGCGGGGATCATCGTGTTGTACTCCTGGTCGAGCAGGATCGCCTCCATCGCGGCATCGGCCTCAGGGCTGACGGCCTCGCGCTTTCCGAGCGCCGTCATCAGCGTGGCGAGGTCGGCGGCGGTGGCGGAGTTGCTCAGGCCCGCGCGGAATGCCGGGATGTCCTCAACGCCGCGCAGCACCCGCATCGACGTCGTGCCGAGCCGCTCGATGGTCGCCTGCACGGAGTCGGCCTCGACATGCGCGATGAGAAGGTTCGTGGCGAGGTTCGAGGAGTGCGTCGTCATGCGCTCGGCGAGCGTACAGAGCGCGACCGGCTCGCCGAGCTGTGCGTAGAGCGCCGTGTCCGAGTCGGCCTCGATCTGGTAGGGCGAGCCGTCCACGATCGAGCGAAACTCGTTCACGAGGAGCAGCGAGTCGTCGAGGCTGAACCGCCCCGCCTCAGCCTGCCGGAAGAGCTCGATCAGCACCGGCACCTTCATCGTGCTTGCCGCATGGAAACTTCGGTCGCTCTCGCGGTCGAAGCGGGTCCCCGTCGCCGCGTCCCGGATCGCCACCGCGACGGTTGCCTCGGGGTGCGCTGCCGCGAGGGTATCGATCTGCTCCGCCAGCGCGTCGAGGTCGGGCGAGGGCGGCAGTGGGTTCTCGGACGCAGGCGCACAGGCCGCGAGGAGCAGAGGGACGAGCACGAGCAGGAAGCGAGCAGGCATCGGACAGCGGAGGACGACGGGAGCACGCCGCAAGGTAGGGGTTGCTACTTTGACCGCCCGAGCCACCGTCCCCGCCCCCTCATGCCGCATCTCCTCCGCACCCTTCCGTTCGCCGCGCTGCTGCTCCTCGCCGCGACCTCCTGCCGCGCTCAGCCCGCAGCGCCGACCCCCGACGCGGACCTACAGACCGCCATCGAGGCCACCGTGGACGGCTTTGAGGGCGTCGTCGGCGTCTACGTCCGCCACCTACCCTCGGGCCGCACAGCCGAGCTCCGCGCCGACTCGCTCTTTCCCACGGCGAGCATGATCAAGGTGCCGATCCTCGTCGCGACGTTCCAGCGCATCGAGGACGGCGACCTCGACTACGGGGCCGACCTCGTCTTCCGCGACTCGCTCCGCTACAGCGAGTACGACCTCTTCGGCGACCTCCGCGACGGGGCCGAGGTGCCGCTCCACCAGGCCGTCGAACTGATGCTATCGGCGAGCGACAACACGGCGAGCCTGTGGCTGCAGCGCCTCTCCGGTGGCGGCACCGCGATCAACACCTGGCTCGACGGTCACGGCTTCGAGGATACGCGTGTCAACAGCCGCACGCCGGGCCGCGAGGCCGCGCGCGCCGTCTACGGCTGGGGCCAGACCACGCCCCGCGAGATGGCTGAACTGATGCGCCGCATCGTGGAGGGCGAGGCGATCAGTCCGGCCGCCGACGAGGAGATGCACCGCCTCCTCACCCGCACGTTCTACGACGACGAGGCCGTGGCCGTGCTCCCGCCGAGCGTGCAGGCCGCGACGAAGCAAGGCGCGGTGATGGAGTCGCGCAGCGAGGTCGTCTACGTCCACGCGCCGAGCGGGCCCTACGTCTTCTGCGTCGTCACGAAGAACCAGACCGATACGCGCTACGAACCCGACAACGCAGGCTATGTGCTGCTGCGCGACCTCTCGCGGCTCTTCTGGACCACGTTCGAGCCCGACCACCCGTGGACCCCCGCGCCGGGCCACGAGCGATACCGCGGCGAAGGGTAGGACGGAACTGGGGAGCCGGAGAGATGAGGAACCGACGAGACGACGATCTGCCTTGACACAACCCGTTAATCGCAGCACCTTTTCGACCTTCGACCTTCGACCTTCGACCGAAACGAAGACGGCGGCCCCTCCGTGCTCGGAAGGACCGCCGCCTTCGTTTCGGTGGGCTACGTCGTCGCGCGTCAGTTCATGAAGAGCTTGCCGTGCGGCGTCTGCCACACGAAGGCCGTCGGGATGCGCGCCCGCGTCGG
>JBCDFO010000209.1:0-8121 GCA_039177895.1 Bacteroidota bacterium | reverse complement strand
GCAGACCGGCACCCTGCTGGAGGAGTTCGGGCTCGACGCCACCTCGGATCAGTGCCCGATGCTCCACACGTTCACGGGCAACGGGGAGCGTGAGCGGAAGCTCGTCGGCCCCCCGATGGACGACCTGAAGGACGAGGTCCTGGCCCGCCTCGCGCCCGACTACGACCCCCGCCGCGAGTTCATGGACGAGGACGAGATCCGGGTTCTTGACTCGCTGCGGAGCCTGATACGGTAACCCACGTCTACTCGGACGCCACGGTGGAAAACACGAGCGTCGGGACGGCGAGCTCGGAGCGCGCCCCGAGCAGCGTCAGGAGCGTGTCGAAGGCATCGGCCGGGGCCTCGGCGCGCTGCAGCGTCGTCTGCTGCTCGATGGTGAGCGTGCCCGCCGCGTCGGTGTAGCGGCCCGAGAGCGTCCCGAACTCGTTGGCGACCTCGACCTCTTCGAGCGGCGTCACGAGCCGCCAGCCCGCCGGATACTGCACGGTGATCGTCTTCGCGAAGGTCTCGTCGTTGTAGATGCGGACGGCGCTCTGGCGCTCGCGCGGGTCCACCTTGCGGCTCACGCGCGACGACGGCGCGAGCAGACCGCTCGTCTGGAAGAGCACCTCCTCGGGCGTGAGCGTCACCAGGTTGTCGATGCCGTAGGTGAGCCGCACCACGAGCGGGGCGTCGGCGTCGGTCTCGTTCTCGATGGTGTAGGCGAGGTCGAGCACCTCGCCGTCGGTGTAGGTGAGCAGCTCTTCCATGAACTCGTCGCGCTCCTCGCCGGTCAGGTCCTCCAGGCCGGTGCGGATCACGTAGGCGAGCGAGCCGCGCACGGTCCGCTCCTCCTCCACGTCCAAGACTCCGTCCTCGCGCAGCGTGACCGCATAGCGCTCCTCGACCGCGTTCTCGGCCGCGTTGCCATAGGGCAGCGTGGTAAACCCGCGGTAGCCGTCGCCGTCGATCTGCATGGCCTGCTGGCCCTGGAAGTTCTCCGGGACGTGGTCCGTCGAGAGCTTATCGAGGTACGGGAAGATCGTCCGCTGCGAGCTGTCGGGCAGCGTGACCTGGAGCGCCGGGATGTAGAGCTGCGCGATCGTAACGAAGTCGGGGTCGAAGTGGCCGTCCTGCGCGCTGTGGACGAGGAGGTAGACGGCATCGACGCTGGCGGCGTCGAGCATCGACTGCGTCAGGCCGGTGATGAGGTAGGGGTTGCCCTCGCCGTCGCGCAGCACCTGCGCGAAGCTGTCGTTGTCCGGGCTCCCCACATCGATGTTGTCACGTACCCAGCCCACGATGGCGTCGAGGCGCTCGGCCTTCGACATCTCGCCTCGGATGAGGCGCTCGGTCTGACGCTTGACCGGGTCGGAGAAGAAGCCGCCCCGCTTGAAGGCGTACTGCTTGAACTGATCCGCAAACGCCTCCCACTCGGTCGGGGCCTCGTAGAGCGTGGAGCTGGCCGCCTTGATCAGCGCGATGTCGAACTCGAGGTAGTCCGCCCGCTCCTTGAAGTAGGGCGCGTAGATCTCGTCCTCGATGGCGGGGAGCCCCGTGGCTGTGTAGGTGAGGATGCTCTTCTTGCCATCGGGCGTCAGCTCCACCGTGTAGGGGACGGCGCGCTCTTCAGCGATGTCCTTGATGCGCGTCTGCCACGCCGCAGGCATCACGAAACGGAAGGCGACCCGCTCGCAGGGGATATCGAACTGGAGCGCGATGTCGTAGTTGAGCCGCGGCTGCGCGAACATGTTCTTGTATTCGAGGCGGAAGGCCTCCTCGACGAGCGAGCCACGCTGGACATCCGGGTAGGCGAGCTTGTAGCGGGTGCCGTTGTCGTCGCTCTCGGTGGCGAAGGCGTCCGAGTAGAAGGTCTCTGAGGAACCGTCCGGGTTGGTCACGCGGGCGACCAAGCCCGTGAGCGTGGCGCTCGACGGCACGCGGACCTCGAACGTGGTGAGGCTCTCGTCGTCGGTGTCGAGCACGACGTACGACGAGCGGCTGTCCTGGTAGAACACCCACGACTGCGGCTGTCCGAACGGGGTTGCGGAGAACTCGTGTTCGTAGGTCACCTCCTCGTTGAGGAGCACGCCGTTGGCGTCGGGGTAGCGCGCCTCGTAGTCCGCGAGGTCCACCGATGACGCCGTGGCAGGGAGCGTAACTGGCGTGCTGACGAACTGCGAGACGCCAGACGAAATGGCACAGCCCGAGAAGACGAGAAGGGAGGCGAGGGCTCCCCAACGGGGAATCAGGGCTGAAAGCCGGGAGGAAGCAGGCATCGAGGTGAGGGGGCGTGGAGGGGAACGCCGAGGACGCGGCGGGATGGTGTCGTAAGCGACGGTCCGTCGGAATCGGGTCGAGTTACTGAGGCGTGCCGCTCGGGCTCGTACCGCTGCCCGTGCTACCAGGGGCTACGTCGTCGGAGGACGGAGCAGCGTCGGGAATCGGCGCGGCATCGGGCGCAGCGCGGAGAGTGAACACGGCGCGGCGCGCCCCGAGGTAGTCCCGCACGAAGGCGAGGAACGGCGCCTTATCAGCCCCAGCGAACCGCTTGGCCTCGACCGCCAGGCGGTACTCGGCGCGGAGCCGTCCCGGCTCGGGCTGCGTCACCTCGCTCGTGAACGTCCCGAAGGTCTGCGTTCCGTCCGGAGAGACCGCCACCATGCGCGACGAGTCCGGTGCGGCCGACCAGCCGGGCGCGTCGAGGTCGAGCGTCGCCTGGGCGTACGGGCGCATGGAGACGGCGACCGGGAGCGCGTCGTCCTCGCGGTCGAGCAGTTCGCGGGCGAAGACCCGGAAGGGGGCCTGCGGGAGGTAGCGGCGCGTGGGCGAGGCGACGATCCAGTCGCTCAGGTCGGCGTCGGCGCGGAAGGTGACCGAGGTGGCGTTCTCGTCCACGGGGATGAAGCGGTCGAAGGCCAGGTTGTAGAAGAGCGCGCCCACGGACGCAGAGAGCATGTTTTCGAGATCGAGCGGAGAGGCGGCCTGGCGCAGCCGCTGGACCTCCTCGAAGTAGCCGCCCCGCAGCGTGACCGTCGCGATGGCCGACTCGGGCTGGTCGAGCGCACCCGTGAAGGCGACCTCCACGTAGGGTGCGCGCGGCGCAGACGGGATACGCATGCGCTCGGTCGTCGCACTGCCCATCACGAGCGCCTGCGTGCCGACGAGGTACTCCGGCAGTGCCTCGAACGGCGCGTGCTGCGCCGTCGGGTCGAAGAAGTGGCGGCGGCCCTCCGCGTCGTCATAGGCCGCGATGACGTGGTTGTAGAGACCGAAGCTCGTCCCCGCGAACTCAGGCTGCGGCGTCGTGGCGACGAGCACGGTGTGGACCTCGATGCCCAGCGATGCGGCGAGGGCACGGATGAGGAACGCCTTGTCCTTGCAGTCGCCGAAGCCGTTGGCGAGCGTCCGCGCGGGCGGGCGCGGCACGAAGGCGTGCTCGCCGCGCTCGTCGGCGATGTAGCGGACGGTAGACCGGACGTGGTCGTAAAGCGCCTTCACCGTGGCGAGGTCGGTGTCCTGCCGCAGCGCCTCCGCCTGCGCGTCAAGGTCGGCCCCACTCATCGGGACGGTGACGAGTTGCGTGTACCACGCTCCAAAGGCCTCGGGAGAGACGGGGTTGATCGGCCCGTCGGGGCCCGTCAGCGTCATGAGCACCGCAGCGTGGTAGCCTCCGTGCGGGGCGAAGTCGAGATCCTGCGCTCGCCCACGCCCCTGAAACTGCAGCCGCGTCGTCCGCTCTCCAGGCTCGACCTCGTAGACGATGCCATCGCCAGGCACAAACACGTCGAACTGGACAGTCACATCGTCGGGATGCTTGACGACGACCTCGAAGGCCTGGAGGGAGTCGGCGTTGGGCACGTAGAGCACGGGCAGGTACGCAGGCTCCACGTAGGTCCGCTCGTAGCTGTACGTCACCTCATCGCCTGGCTCGACAGCATCAGACAGGCGCACCGTGTGGGCGAAGCCACTCGATAGGAAGACGTCCTCGAACTCGGGGCGGTACTCGCCGTAGCGATCCTGCTCCACCGTCCGCCGATTCACCTTCGCCTTGAGCTTCTCGACGGGCGCGAAGAACTGCTCGTAGACGAACACGTCCGAGGCGAGCGCGCCCCGGTCGGTGAGCGGGGCATAGCGGACGCGGACTTCCTCGTGCAGTTCGTAGCGGCCGTCGCGCTTCCGGTCTAGTTCGAAGACATGCTGTGCCTCGTAGACCGCCTGGATGTCGGTAGACGACGACGCGGGGACCGAGTTCTCGGCCAACGGCAACGCGGCGGACGGGAGCACTGCGCGGGCAGGCAGGCTCCAAAGCAGCAGACCAGCGCAGAGCACGAGGCTCCGCAGCGCGCACGTGCGCGAGCAGGGAGGGACGGACATGACGAGGAGGGTGATGGCAGAAGGCCGGCGCTTCGAGGTCCCGCTCTCAGCAGCGCATGGGCGGCGAATATAGGCGGTCGTCAGGCTCTATCCTACTCCCAACGCGTTATTGACGGAGACCTGCCCCAGGCGATACCTGAGGACCATGCCTGACAGGGCCTCGGTTAGACCTACCCGCTCTCGCCTGCCAGCACGAACGCCGCCCACCAGTAGGGGTGCGCCCAGCGTGGCTCCGCACGGACAGCGGCGGCGGCCATGCGCAGCGCCTCCGCCTTGCCCCGCCCGTCGGCAAGAGCGCGGTAGAACGCGGTCATGAGCACCGCCGTGGCATCGTCGGGCACCTTCCAGAGGCTCATCACGACCGTCTCGGCCCCAGCCGCCTCGAAGGCACGGCGCAGCCCCAGCACCCCCTCCCCCGCCTCGATCTCGCCGAGGCCCGTCTCGCAGGCCGAGAGCACGACGAGATCGGTGCCCTGGAGGTCGAGCCCGGCGAGTTCGTACGCCGTCGCGATGCCGTCGGTGACGCCCGCTCGGTCCTCGCCGACCCGGTTCGCCCCGGCCATCGCGAGGCCCGAGCGCAGCATCGGATTGACCTCACTCTCAGATGCGGCGGAACTTTCGTTCGACCCGCCGCTGAGCTGCCCGCTGCGGCTGCCTTGCATGGCGGTCAGGGCGTCGTCATCGCTGAGAAAGAAGCCATGTGTGGCGATGTGGAGCCGCGTCGGGGCCTGGAGCGTGAGCAGCTGTTCCTCCGTGGCCTCCGCGCCGAGCAGCAGCCGGACGGGGCCGAGGTCGGCGAGCGCCGTCGCTTCGCGGGCCGTCCCAGGCAGCGGGGCGAAGCTGCCGCCGCGCTGCGCCCGCGCCTGCGCACCGATCTCCGCGCCCGCAAGCTGAGCCACGTCGGCGTCCGCTGCGCTAGAATCGACCTCGTCGTTCAGGGCTTCGTAGTCCACAGCTTCGTAATCCACAGCCGCAAACACGACGAGCGTATCCGTATCGGCAGCAGGCCAGACCGACGTTGGGCGCAGGAGATCGCGCCCGCTCGTGACCGTGCTCACCAACGCCTGCTCTCCCAACGTCGTCTCGCCTGCTTCGGCGAGCACGCCGAAGGGCAGCGTGTGCAGGGCCCCGTCCGGCGCGACGCGGAGCGAGCTAGCGTCGCCCACACCGAGTGGGGCGATGAGGCGGGCATGGAGCGCCGCCGTCGTAGCGTCGAGGGCCGCGCGGGCGCGGCGCTGCTGCACAAGGCCCATCCCGCCCGCCGCGACCACCTGCGTGCGGAACCTCGCCACGAGGCTGTCGATCTCGGACGCCACGCCGAGGTCGAGGAGGCGCGGTGCCGCGTCAGCACCGGCGACGAAGGCGGCGTAGCGCGGGGCCCCCCACACTGGCGCACCGCTTGCTGCCGCGAAATCGTACGGGCGAAAGCGGACGTATTCGACCAGCCGCTCGCCAGGCCGCAGTTGGGCTGCCACCTGCGTGCCCTCCACGGGGCCGAGGCGGTCTAGCGCCGTCGCGCTCGCACGCGCGAGGCGGTCCTCGGCTCGCTCCCGCCGGGCTCGCAGCGTGTCGAGCTGGATGCGGTAGGCGTCAGCGTCGAGGGCGCCCGGTCCGGCGAAGGTGCGCTGGGCGATCTCCTGCCCGAGCGCCTGCACCGTCTGGGCTAGCCGCGCCGTGGCGGTGTCGGAGGCAGCAGGCTGCCGCGTGGCGCGCAGGCGGGCAGCGAGCACGTCGAGGCGAAGGGCCTTGCGCTGGAGGAGGTGGGCGAAGGCGGTCGCCGTGGCTTCTTCAGGAGCGTCGGGCTGCAACGCAGCAGAGACGCTCACGGCGACGGGCAGCCGCGTCCGCAGGAAGGCCTGCTGCTCGCGCTCGGTGGCGTAGGGCAGCAGGTCATCGATCACGCGCTGCTCGACGGCCAGCGCCTGCGCGAGCCGGATGTTCGCCGCCGCCAGGTCGCCCTCGGCGATGTCGAGGTCCATGAGGCTCGCGAGCGTGAGCGCTACGAGCGGATGCGCCTCGCCCAGCGCCTCGGTGCGGACCGCGAGCGCCCGTTCTGCGAGAGGCCGCGCCTCGGCCGTGCGCCCCTGGCCGCGCAGCACGTCGGCGAGGTTGTTCAGGCTCACCGCCACGTCGGGATGGGCGGGGCCGAACGCGGCCTCGTAGGCTGCGAGCGCCCGGCGGTGCAGCGCCTCAGCCTCCTCCGCATCGCCGAGCGCCTCGACGTAGACCGCGAGGTTGTTCAGGCTCGTCCCCACATCGGGGTGGGTGGGCCCGTATGTCGCCTCCCGGATCGCGAGGGCTCGGCGCTCGTACGCCGCTGCTGTCTCGGGGTCGCCTTGCCGCACCGCGAGCGTGCCGAGGTTGCTCAGGCTCAGCGCCACGTCAGGATGCTCGGGCCCAAGCGCGTCTTCCCGGATGGCGAGCGCTCGCTCCGCCAGCGGCACCGCGTCGTCCGTGCGCCCCGCCTCCGCGTAGAGCGACGCGAGGTTGCCCAGCCCGGTCGCCACGTCGGGGTGCGTGGGGCTCAGCGCCGCCTCGTAGACCGCGAGCGCCCGCTCGAACCGGACCTCAGCCTCGGCATACCTCCCCCGGCTCTGGTAGAACGCCGCCAGGTTGCCTAGCGTGACGGCTACATCGGGATGCGCGCGACCGTAGGCCGCCTCCATCGTCCCGAGCGCGCGGAGGTAGAGCGGCTCCGCCTCCGCATACCGCCCCTGGCTCTGGTAGAACGCCGCCAGGTTGCTCTCACTCTCAGCCACGGCGGGATGTGCCTCGCCGAACGTCGCCGTGCGGATCGCGAGCGCGCGGCCGTAGAGCGGCTCGGCCTCCGCGAAACGCCCGGTCTGGTCGAGAACCCCTGCCAGGTTCGTCGCGCCCACGGCGACGTCGGGATGCGCGGGGCCGGAGGCGGCCTCGTAGATCGCGAGCGCACGACGGTAGAGCGACTCGGCCTCGGCGTGGCGTCCCGTCTCCTGCAGCAGCGCGCCGAGGTTGCCGAGCGCCACGGCCACGTTCGGATGACCCGACCCCAGTGTGGTGTCGAGGATGGCGAGCGCGCGGCGGTAGAGCGGCTCGGCCTCGGCGTAGCGGCTCTGCTGGCGGTAGAACGCCGCGAGGTTGTTGAGCGCCGTCGCCGTCTCGGGGTGGTCCGGGCCCAGCACGGCCTCAGCGATGGCGAGGGCACGGTCGTAGAGGGGAGCCGCCTCGGCGTAGCGCCCCTGCGCATCGAGCGTCCCGGCGAGGTTGCTCACGCTCCGCGCCACGTCGGGATGGTCCGCCCCCAGCGCCGCCGTGAGGGCCTCGCCTGCGCGGCGGTGCAGCGCCTCCGCCTCCGCGTAGTCGGCCAGGGCAGCGTGGTACGACGCCAGGTTGCCCAGCGCGTTGGCCGCATCCGGATGGCCGAGGCCGAGGCTCGCCTCGTAGATCGCGAGGGCCTGCGTGGCCAGGTCCCGCGCGGTCGCGTCGTCGCCCTGCTCGGAACGCACGGCGGCCAGGTTGCTGAGGCTCGCAGCCCGCGCCGGGTCATTCGCACCCAAGCGCTCCTCCCGGATGGCAAGGGCCCGCTCGTGCAGCGATGCGGCCTCGTCGAGACGGCCGAGGCTGACGTAGGCGACGGCGAGATTACCGAGCGCTCGCGCCACATCGAGCGCGGCGAGGTCGGACGAGTCCCCCTGTGCCGTCATCTCGGCGATGGCGAGGGCACGCTGGAGGAGTGGGACGGCCTCGGTGTAGCGCCCCGTCGTGTGGTAGAGGTCGCCCAGGTTG
>JBCDFO010000208.1:0-8190 GCA_039177895.1 Bacteroidota bacterium | reverse complement strand
GTTGACGAGCTCCTCCTCGCGCTCCTCGGCGAGCACGATCA
The DNA here is from genome assembly GCA_039177895.1 of Bacteroidota bacterium. Classification (GTDB taxonomy): domain Bacteria; phylum Bacteroidota; class Rhodothermia; order Rhodothermales; family Rubricoccaceae; genus JBCBEX01. The sequence goes on along the minus strand of JBCDFO010000208.1, from coordinate 8,149 downwards.
CCTGGTCCACGTTGCCGACGCCCTGCACGTCCTGCTGGAGCAGCACGCGCGAGCAGATCGTGTCGGGCCCGTCGAACGTCGTCACGCTGCGCATGTACTCAGCGTGGTGCAGCACGTCGCCCACGAGCAGCATCACGAGGGTGTCCTCCGCCCCCACGCGCACGATGGCGGTGTTGCCCTGCGCTCCCATCGGGAAAACTTGGCGCGTGAGTCCCATCAGCGCGGGGATCTCAGCCGAGAGCAACGTCATGCGAACGCCGCGCATCCCCTCCTGCTCGCGGAGCAGCTCCACGGACGGCGTCACGGGGTCGCTCGGCTCAGGCACGACGGCCAGGAAGCGCGGCAGGCCGTCGCGCGGCGTCATCGGGAGGAACGCGACGCGCTCGGGGTCCTGCGCCTGCGCCTTGAGGTGGTCGGGGAGCAACTCGATGAGCGTCTCGGCCTTGACCGACTCCGCGCGTTTGGCCGCTTTCGAGTTCGCCTTGGCCTCGTCCTCGGCCTTGTCTTCCTTCTTGTCCTTGCTGAAGTTGAACAGGCTCTTGCCCTTCGAGGCGCTGTCCACGCGCAGCTCCGCGTAGGCCACGTCCGAGGACTCCAGGCAGAAGGCCAGGCGTGGGCTGTCGAGGCTGCCGCTGCGGCACTCCTCGATGAGGTCCTTCAGTTCGAGAACGATGGGCTGCGCTGTTGAGGCGACGGCAGGCGCAGTCGCCCCGTCGAAAGTCGTCTCCGAGACATCCGAGAGACCGCCGAACTCGCTGCCGACGAACATGTCGGCCCCCATGTTGATGCCCGCCTCGCCAAACTGGATCGCGACATCGTCGGTGCGGATGTCCGCGAGCAGCTCATCCGGCGAGTTGCCCGAGTCCGGTGCCTCAGCGGCGCGCTTGCGGGTGACACGGCGCACGACCTCGAAGCCCTCGCCCTCGCGGCGCATGAGCAGGCCGTAGATCGTCTGCGGCGTCACGTAGAGGCCGAGCACGGGCGCGAGCCCTCCGCGCGACCGGGCGCGCCGTCCCTGCCGCTTGCGCGACTTCTTCGGCTCCGGGGTGTCCGGCTTGGGGGCGCTCTGCTTCGAACGCGGGGCCACCGCCGCTGTGGGCGGAGGCGACGGAGCCGCATCCGGTGCGGCGCCCTCAGCGGACTTGGAGGCAGGCTTTAGCTTGGCAAGCCAGTTTTTCATGGGAAGGACGAGGATGGAGGTCGGTCAGGCGTGGGAACGCGAAGGCGTGAAAGCGCAAAGGCTGGGGCGCGGAGGCCGTGGGGTCCAGAGGCGAGGCGCTACATGATTTGTTTGAGGCGTCGCTTGTTGTTGGCGAAGTTGAGCGCCGTCTCCGGCGTGATCTTCTTCTCGCGCAGGAGGCGGAGCAGGTCCTGCTCCAGCGTGGTCATGCCGAGGTGGCCCCCCTCCCACATCATCTGGTAGATCTCGCCCGCGTTGTTGTTATAGATCGCGGCCTTCGTGGACGGCGTCATCCAGAGGACTTCCTTGGTGAGCACGCGGCCGCCGCCCACCTTCGGGGCCAGCTTCTGCGAGATCACGCAGCGCAGCGTGTCGGCTAGGCGAACGCGGATGCGCTCCTGCTCGTCGGAGGGGAACTCCGCCACGATGCGGTCGATGGACTCGATGGCCGACGCCGTGTGGAGCGTCGAGAAGACCTTGTGGCCCGTGTCGGCCGCCTCGATGGCCGACGAAATCGTCTCGGGGTCGCGCATCTCCCCGATCACGATGATGTCCGGGTCCTGGCGTAGCGCCTGGATGACGCCGTGCTTGAACGAGTGCACGTCCGAGCCGACGTCGCGGTGGCGTACGATGCACCGCTTCGGCGTGTGCATGTACTCCACCGGCTTGCCGATGATGACGATGTGCCCGTCGAAGTCCTGGTTGTTGGCGTCGATGACGGCGTCGAGCGTGGACGACTTACCGGAGCCCGTCACGCCGGTCACGAGCGTGAGGCCGTCGCGCACCTTCGAGAACATCATCCCGCGGATGATGGCCGGGTGGAAGCCCTGGCCTTTGAGCGAGCGCAACTCCGTGTTGATCGCGCGCATACAGAGGCCGAGGTGAAACAGGTCGAAGTAGGTCGTCGCGCGGAAGCGGTTGTTCTGCCCCTGGACCTCCATCGCGTAGGAGAAGTCGGCCGAGCGCTCCTTGAGCAGCGTCTCGCGCTGGCGGTCGTTGAGCAGGCTCAGGATGAGGATGTCTGTCTCGTCCGTCGAGGCCGTACCGACGGGAGCATCGGGCTTCTTATCACCGTTGACGCGGTACCACACGCGCCCGGCCGTCGCGGGCCCGCCCATGTCGAGGTCCGAGGCCCCGAGTTCGATCATCTTGCCGATGAACTGCTCCATGTAGCGGCGCAGGTGCTCGGTCATCTTCGGATCGAAGCGCCCGACGTGCTCGCTATAGAAGCGCAGCCGGTCCACGCCCACGAGGGTGCGGGGGGCGGAACGGGCGAGGAGGCGGATCTGCTTGGGCAACCGCAGCCGCTCGGCCTCGCTCGGGGCCGACTGCTTCGGCGCGGGGACGTAGGCGGTCCCCTGAACGTCGGGATGGTAGCCCTGCTGGGAGTACGAAGCAGACACGACGGAGGCGTAAAGGCGATGGCGGAGGGGCGACCCGGAGGCCGCAACGATGGCTCGTCTCCCCGACTCTGACAAAAGGCGGGCCAAAGCCGGGCGCTGTGCGCGCTGGCGGGCGCTCTCTGTGCCAGGCAGGCTCTAAACGTCGATTTAGGGACCCTCAGGGCTCCTCCGCCGTCCGCTGCTCCTCGTTTTTTCCAGGCCTCGTCCGCTGCGGTCGGGCGCGGCCCCCGCGTGCTTCACCGCGTCCCTTCCCATCGAAACGACGCGGCTACAAATGGAAACGGGCCTTCTTTCCGGAAGGCCCGCCTGGGAGGTCGGTCTACGCTGGATTCACTTCCTAATGCTCGGAAGCCGTCACCCGGAGCACCTCGTCGAGCGTCGTCTCGCCGAGCTTGACCACCTCGCGGGCCGACGCCTGGAGCGTGAGCATGCCCTCGCCGACCGCGATGCGCTTGATCTCATCCTCGTCGATCACCTCGCCCGCGTCCACGATGGCCTCGCGGATAGCTGGGGAGAAGTAGAGCGCCTCGGCGATGGCACGGCGGCCCTTGTAGCCCCGGCCCTTGCACATCGGGCAGGTCGGGTCGTTGCCTGGCTCGTAGAACGTCACCGTCTCGATCTCTTCCTCGGTAAACTCGAGCTGCGTAGCCAGGGTCACGTCCAATTCCTCACGCGGGGTGGCCTTCTTGCACCCGTCGCAGACCTTGCGGATGAGGCGCTGCGCCACGATCAGGTTGATCGCGTAGGCGATGAGGAACGGCTCCAGGCCCATCTTGTAGAGACGCGACACCGCCGACGGCGCGTCGTTGGTGTGGAGCGTGGAGAACGTGAGGTGACCCGTGTTGGCGAGCTTGATGCCGAGCTCGGCGGTCGCCTTGTCACGCATCTCACCGACCATCACGATGTCCGGGTCGTGACGCAGGATGGCGCGGAGCGCGCCTTCGAGCGAGAGCTTGTGGCTCAGCTTGATCTGCCGCACGCCCGGGATGATGTACTCGACCGGGTCCTCGACCGTGAGCACGTTCACCTCGGGCGTGACCGTGTTGGAGAGCGCCGCCACGAGCGTCGTCGACTTACCCGAGCCCGTCGGACCGGTCAGGATCACCATGCCGTGGGGCTGGCGGATGGCCTTGTTGAACTGCTCCATCGCGAACGGCAGGAGGCCGAGCTTGGAGAGGTCCGTGATGACCTTCCGGTCGTCGAGGATACGGATGACGATGGACTCGGCCCGGATCTCGGAGTTGGCCGTCGCGATCGGCAGGATCGAGACGCGGTAGCGGATCGTGGTGCCGTCGATGGGGCGCTGGATGAAGCCGTCCTGCGCCTTCTCGCGCTCGAAGCGGTCGACGCCGCCGGCGGTGTCCTTGATGACCGAGAGTAGCGCCTCCGGGTGGCCCTTCTTCTGCGTGTGCCAGTGGACGAGGCGCCCGTCGATGCGGAAGTGGACTTCGGTCTGACGCGCGTGGTTGATCCAGATGTGGATGTCCGAGACGTTTTTGCGGACGCCCTCGATGAGGATGGCCTCGGTGAGGTTGATGAGCGCCGAGCGCGAGATCTCGGCTTCGAGCGCCTCCTCGTCGATGAGCGACTCCTCGCCGTCCTCGAACGACATGCCGAGGTCGAAGGCGTCGTCGTCGGACTCCTGGACGCGCTTGAGGTACTCGTTCTGCTTCGGGAAGGCCGTGTCCAGCACCTTCGCGACGATGCTGCCCGGCGCGAAGCACAGCTCGAAGCGCTCCAGCTCCAGCTTGTGCATGAGCCGCTGCAGCTCCTGCCGCATCGGGTCCTCGGTGATGAAGACCAGCTTGAGGATGCCCGAGGCGTGGTCCTGCGCGTAGGCGTACGGCGCGACGCCCATCTCGAGGAGTTGGTCGCGAAGCTCTTCCTCGAACGACTCCATCACGGTCTTGACGAACTCGACGTCGGGCTCGCGCTCGACGACCGGGGCCAGCCGGAAGGCGTAGGTGAGGGCCGCCTGCTCGAAGACGGCGTCGCGATCGACGGTCGTGTCCTTGGTGAGGACGCGCCAGAGGGGGTCACGGAGGCGCTCGTTCTGCTTGACGTCGTGCGCGGTCTGAACCTGCGCCTCGGTGACCTTCTCGTCTTTGAGAAGCGCCTGCACCACGCGGTCGTGCCCGGCGAGGCCGAGCGCGCCGCCTTGCGTGGCCACGGCCGCCGTGCGGCGTACGACTGCGGCTCCGTCGCCTCCGGCAGGCGGGGCGACCGGCTTCGGCGGGGCTCCCGGCGGCGAGGACGCCTTGTTGAGCGTCGCGGCGAGTTCGGCTTCGAGCGCGGGGTCGGCCCCCGCGAGGGCGTCGCCCGACATCCAGTTGCTACCGTCGCCCTGGGTGGGCGGCGGCGAAGCAAACGGCGAGCGCGGCTTACGCGCTTTACCATCGGAGCCGGACGAGCTACGGAAGAAGCGGCTTTGCATGGACTGCGGCGTGGCGGAAGACGAGGCCCCGATGGGCGGAGGTCGAGCGAGGTATCGGCCAGCCCGGCCCGCCGTTCAAGCGGACCGGACTGCAGGCCCGGGCTAGCCGCCCATGAGTTCGGTCGAGCTGGGGCGGATGAGCGCCGTCTCAGCCGAGAGGACGGTCAGGAACGCCACCAGGATGCCGATGAACATGGACACCACCGTCTGGATCGTCTCGACGGCGGATTTGAGCTTGAGCGTGGTCTCCTTCTCGTAGTAGTCGGCCATCTGCTGGGCGCTCTTGCGCACCGCGCCCGTCTCCGAACCCGTGCGAAAACGCGCGAGCGTCATCGAGGTGAAGACGCCCGAGGCCTCCATCGACTGCACGAGGTCGTTGCCCTGCGCGACGAGCATTGGGATGGTAATGGTCTTGACCTGGTGCTCGATGTAGCGGTTGCCCGACGCCTCAGCGGCCACCTTGATGACCTCGATGTTCTCACCCGCGGACGAGTAGAGGATGGCAAAGACGCGGCAGAAGATCTCCAGGTTGAGCTTGTGGAGCAGGCTCCCGATGACCGGGATCTTGATCATGTGCTTGTGCGCCTGGAACTGGCCCTTCGGCGAGCGGAAGTACATCACCAGACCGCCCACGAGCAGGGCGATGGCCACCAGCAGGTAGCCGATGTTGGCGTCGAGCCACTTGCTCGCCCCGATGGACCACGTAGTGAGCGGCGGCAGCTCCAGGTTGTTGAAGTTGTCGAAGAGGCCCGCCGTCATCGGGACGATGTACCAGATGTACCAGATGAAGACGCCAATCGTCGCCAGCACGGTCACCATCGGCATAATGAGCGCGCTCTTGACGGACTTCTTGAACTCGTCGCGGCGCTCGAGGAAACGGGCCGTCGCCTCGTAGATCTCGGACATGTTGCCTGACTTCGAGGCCACGCCGAGCATGTAGGCGGTGAACTTGCCGAGCGACTGCTGGTGCTTCATGAAGGCCTGCTGCGCTTCCATGCCAGCCTTCAGGTCGCCGTTGATGTCGCGGATGACCTGCTTGAGCGAGTTCGACGAGATGTCGGCGATGAGCAGGTTGAGCACCTCGTTGAAGTGCATCTTCTCGTTGAGGAGGTTCGCCGCGAGGCGCACGAACATGATCACGTCGCTCGACGGCGGCTTGCGCGTCACGTCGAGGAGCTTCTTCTTGACGTAGACGACCTCCATGCCCATCCGGCTGAGCGCGCGCTCGACCTCCTCGGCCTTGAACGCCTTCTGCTCGCCCTGCACCACCTTGCCGGAGGGGTGCGTCACCTTGAAGAGGAACGTGACCCGCTTCTCGATCTCGCGGGCGGAAAACTTGTGCTTGGTGGCCAGCTCGTCCACCTTCTTCTTGGCTGTGCGCTGGTTCGGGGCGAAGACGGTCCCCTGCACGGGCTGACCGTTGGAGGCGATGCCGGTGAAGCGAAACTCAGCCATAGCGGAGCGAGGAGGAGGCGGGTGGCAGGATTGGGTAGCCGCGTGCTACGATTCGACCCGAGGGAGGGCCCTCGGCGGCGAGGTCCTCCCCTATCGCAAGGACGGGGCCAAATCCTACACCGGGACCTGCCCCGTACCGCACGGCCAGCCTCGGCCCTACTCGATGTCACGCTACCATTACACCCGTGCCAGGCGCTCGCACAGGCCAGGTAGGGCGAACGCATCCGCGTAGCGTTTCACCACGGCCTCGATACGCTGATCGACCACAGCGTCCGGATCGCACGCCGCCGCCACGTTGGCAAACAGGGCCGCCCGGGCTGTCGCCACCGCCGGATGCGTCCAGACGTAGCGCACGCCCGTCGCCACGATCCAGCGCTGGCGCTCGGGAGCCAGATCTGCAAGTCGGGCACCACGCTCGTCCGCGCCGAGCCACTTCCGCCAGTGCGGGTGAGCCTCGACCGCCTCGAAGACGACCCGCTCGATACCGGACGCCTCGGTGGACGTGGGCGGCAGGCGCTCGCCTTCGAGCGCCGCGAGGTCGAGCAGCGCCGCGTACTCCGCCGCCGTGCACTCCGGGCCGAGGTTCGCCGCGCCCATCCCGCTCGCCGGGTAGGCCTCGGGGTGCGCCACGAAGTCGGTGTCGTGCCCCTTCACGAGCGCGCCGAACGCCCGCGCCCGCGCGGTCAGTGCAGCGGCTTTATCGGCATCGAAGCGGTCGGTGGTGAGCAGCGTGCCCACCTGCCCGACAACGAAGCACGGTGCGGCGTGCGCGAGCCCCCGGTCATGCAGCCCCGCGTGCAGATCCGCGAGAAACTGCGCGAAGGCGGCCTCATCGGCGAGACCGCCCTGGATTTCCTCGGTGCCGACCTCGTAGGCAACGGGCGGCAAGCCCTGCGCGCTTCGGTAGGCCTCGGCGTGCGCGAGAAGGTCGAGCGTCCGCGCGACGGCAACGGCAGGCGGGACTGCCTCCTTGTCACGGCTACCCGTGGCGTCGAGATGGAGGAGCACGTAGCCTGCATCGAGCGCGGCCTCCAGCGACCCGTTCGCCGCGTCCATCGCTGCGTCGAAGCCGAGCCCGGCATGGGCGGCGGTGAGCCACGGCCCCCCGTGGTCGAGGCACGGCCCGATGGGGACGGTGACGCCCAGCGCCGTCGCTTCCTCGCGGATCACAGCCACAAGCGCCGCGGGCGTCCACCCCGTGTAGCCCGGTGCTCCCGTGGGCGTCCGGTCCACCTGGTTGAGCGTCGCGGCGAAGAGCGCGGGCATCGCCACCCGCTCGGCGACACGCAGCACGGCCCGCACGACAGCACGGGAGGTTGGGCAGACCGCGAGCAAGGTCGTGTCCCGGATCCGCCCATCGATCATCGCCTGCACGACCGCATCGAGAAACGGCTGCCCCTCGGCTTCGAGGCGCGTCACGAGGCGCTGCGCGGACGGGGATGGCGTGAGCACGGTGGACGGTGGACGGTGGACGGTGGACGGTGGACGGTGGACGGTGGACGGTGGACGGTAAAGATGTGTGTCGCCGCCCTCAGGTCAAGCGAATTCGCCAAGCTCGGAACTTTTCGGACCCGCCTCGCTCCACACCCTCACACCCTCACACCCTCACACCCTCACACCCTCACACCCTCACACCCTCACACCCTCACACCCTCACACCCTCACACCCTCACACCC
>JBCDFO010000207.1:0-8227 GCA_039177895.1 Bacteroidota bacterium | reverse complement strand
GTTGCAGGCGATGATCCGGGGCACCGAGAAGAAGGCGCTCCCGCACCTCCTCTGCGTCACGAACCTGCTTCTCCACGACATCGAGGACCCGAAGGTGACGCATGGCAACTCGCTGGCGAAGACGCTAGTGAGCTACGGCCCTGCCGACCGCGTGGACTGCGTGCTCACGAACCCTCCGTTTGGTGGCATCGAGGAAGACGGCATCGAGCTGAACTTCCCCAGCAAGTACCAGACGCGCGAGACAGCCGACCTCTTCATGGCGCTCATCCTGCGGCTCCTGAAGCCTGGTGGGCGCGCGGCCGTGGTGCTGCCGGACGGCTTCCTCTTCGGCGAGGGCGTCAAGACGCGCCTCAAGGAAGACCTCCTGGCTAAGTGCGACCTCCACACCATCGTGCGGCTCCCGAACGGCGTCTTCGCGCCCTACACGGACATCAACACCAACCTGCTCTTCTTCACGAAGGGCGAGCCGACGACCCACGTGTGGTACGTGGAGCACCCGCTCCCAAAGAGCTACAAGAAGTACACGAAGACGAGGCCGATCCGCTTCAAGGAGTTCGCCTACCTCAAGGCGTGGTGGACGGACCGGAAACCGACCGACTTCGCGTGGAAGGTGGACGTGGGCGACCTCATCGCGCGCGACGGCAACCTCGACCTCAACCACCCCAGCACCGAGGAGCCGGAAGACACGCGCTCTACCGAGGACATTCTCGTGGATCTCGACCGCTCGAACCAGCGCGTGGCTGACGCCCTCGCACAACTCCGCGCCGCGCTTCATGGGTAGCGTTCGAATTGGCGAGTTGATGCGCCGCGTGAAAGAAGCGGTCCATTTGGAGGACGACACCGAATACAAGCAGGTCACGATCAGCCTCAACCATGGTGGCGTCAAGCTGCGAGGAACGAAGCACGGGCATGAGATCAAGACCAAGCGCCAGTACAGGACGAGTGCAGGTCACTTCATTCTATCTCGCATCGACGCGCGCAACGCTGCCTTTGGGATCGTACCACCTGAGTTGAAGGGAGCAATCATCACGAATGACTTCTGGACGTTTGAGATTGACGAGGCGCTCGTCTCGCGCGAGTACTTTCACCTCTTTACGAGGACCGACGCCTTTTTGGAAGCCTGCGTCCGCGCGAGCACGGGGACGACGAACCGGCAGCGCATCCGGGAAGGCTTTTTCCTCGACTACACGTTCGACCTCCCACCGCGTGACGAACAGGACCGGATCGTGGCTCGCTTCGAGGAGGCGGAAGCCCACTGGCTCGTAGCTCAGGATGAATTAGAGCGCCAACGCGACGATCTCATCCTACTTCGTCAGCGCATCCTGGACGACGCGATGCGGGGCCGCCTCGTGCCGCAGGACCCCGAGGACGAACCGGCATCGGTGCTGCTCGAACGAATCGCCGCAGAGAAGGAGCGACTCGTGAAGGCCGGCACGATCCGCAGAGCGAAGAAGCTGCCGCCCGTCAGCGCGGAGGAGCAGCCCTATGATTTACCGCCGAGTTGGGAGTGGGTACGACTGATTTCACTCTTACGCGAGGGGCTCTCAAATGGACGCTCTGTCAAAACTCGGGACGGCGGTTTTCCTGTACTGCGGCTCACCGCGCTCGGCGGACAAACCGTCGATACCGTCGAGAGTAAGCCCGGGGACTGGGACGAAAGCGAGGCTAGACAGTTTGTGATTCAGGAGAACGATTTTCTCATCGCCCGCGGAAACGGCTCGCTCTCACTTGTAGGTCGTGGGAGCCTAGTTGCCGAAGTGCTAGAACCAGTCGCCTTTCCAGACACTATGATCCGTATTCGTGTTTTCTCGGATGCGTGCGACCCTGTCTTCCTTTTTCACCTATGGAACTCTTCGCTCGTACGTAAGCAGATTGAGACACAAGCCCGATCAACGTCTGGCTTACACAAGATTAATCAGGGGCACGTCCGAAACATCACTGTTCCACTCCCTCCGTTCGAAGAGCAGCGTCGTATCGTGGATCTAATCGATGAGCTGTTGACTGTCTGCGACGCCCTCGAAGCGCGGCTGGAGGCGGCGCGGGCGGACGCGGAAGCGCTGATGCAGGCGGTGCTGCGCGAGGCGTTCGTGGGCGGGGAGCCTGTCGCATCCTGACCCCCTGCATATGCCCGAGACTGTTACCGAACTCACCGTCTTCCTCGCCTCCCCAGGCGACGTAGCCCGGGAGCGCCGCGCCCTCGACGATGTGGTCGCCGAGATCAACCGCACCGTCGGGCGCGCCGAGGGCTTCCGGCTGGCCGTCGTGAAGTGGGAGACCCGCGCGCGCCCCGCCATGGGACGCGCGCAGGGCGTCATCACGCAGCAACTCGGCCCCACAGACCTCTTCGTCGGCATCATGTGGAAACGGTTCGGTACGCCTACGGGCAAAGCCGGATCAGGCACCGAAGAGGAATTCGATGAGGCGTATGCGCAGTGGAAGCGGAAGCGGAAGCACAAGCCGGAACTCCTGTTCTACTTCCGCGAGTCGAAGTTCTACCCGAAAACCCCCAAGGAAACAGCCCAATTCGCAGCCGTGCAGGCGTTCCGGGAGAAGGTGGATCAGAAGGCGCTGGTGTGGACCTATTCGAGTGCCGCCCGTTTTGCCGACACCGTCCGGCCCCACCTGATTGACGCGGCCCGCGCGGTCATGGCACGTACCACGACGAAGCCGCCTACGTCGAAGCCGCGCCCGAAAACGTCTACGCGTCCCCCATCTCGCAGGACCACCTCGACCAAGCAACGGCCGCGCTCCCGCCCGAAAAAAACGCCTGCGGCGAAGCCTAAGCACCGCCTCCCGAAAGTCCCGCGCATCATCACGGATGCGGACCGGGCCCGCTACCTATCGCGCAGCTTCACCATCGTCAAGCGCTATTTCCGGGAGGCCGTCGAAGAGATCAACGCTCACGTCCAGGGCACGCGCGGCACCGTACGGGACCTCGAAGACGGTTCGCTCTTCGTGGAGGTCAAAGCGGGAGGGCGTGTACTCAACCGCGCCCGCATCTCCAAACGCAGCGAGGGGGGGTGGGGACATAGCATTGCCTTCGAGCAAGGACCCCATCTCGACGAACAGTTTGCCCGGAGGTTTGGGGGGAGTTGGAGCGAGCTTGCGCGACTTCAGGAGATTGACGGGACGTTCTCCTTCCAGCTTCAGCAGACCGGCTACACCTTCGGGCGGGAAGACAGCAAGCCTAAGGCCGTGTTTGAGCAGTTCTGGGACCTCTTCGTGCATCTGATCGAGCAACAGCGTTTCTAGGTCGTCGCACGGTGAGCGGGTTAGCGCCCCAGCCTCCGCAGTGATCCGCCATGCTGACGTGGCTCCCCCGTCCTTTCGCGTGACGGCTCGCCGAACCCACGAGCAGGCCGCCCCGGAGACCGGAACGACCTGCTGCGGTTGCTAGGCGAGAGCGCAGCCTAGACTTCCTCGGGCACCTGCGGCGCGGCGCCCAGGATGGCCGCGCTGGACCCGTCGCGGAACTGCTCGAAGTTCTCGACGAAGAGCCGGGCGAGCTTCGCTGCCTGCTGATCGTAGGCGTCCTTGTCGGCCCAGGTGTTGCGCGGGACGAGCACCTCGTCAGGCACACCCGCGCAGACCGTCGGGACGGCGACGCCGAAGATTGTGTCGGTGACCGTCGGGGCGGCGGCGAGCGAGCCGTCGTGGATCGCATCGATAATCGCGCGGGTGTGGGCGAGCTTCATGCGGTGGCCGGTCCCGTAGGCCCCGCCCGTCCAGCCGGTGTTCACGAGCCACACGTCCGAGCCGTGGCGCTCGATCTTCTCGGCGAGCAGTTCGGCGTACTTCGACGGATGCCACACCATGAACGGCGCGCCGAAGCAGGCCGAGAAGGTGGCCTTGGGCTCGGTGACGCCCATCTCGGTCCCCGCCACCTTGGCCGTGTAGCCGCTGATGAAGTGGTACATCGCCTGCTCGGGCGTCAGCTTCGCGACCGGCGGCAGCACCCCGAAGGCGTCGGCCGTGAGGAAGATCACGTTCGTCGGGTGCGTCGCCACGCACGGGATCTTGGCGTTGTCGATGTACTCGATGGGGTACGACGCGCGGGTGTTCTGCGTGATTGAGACGTCCGTGTAGTCCACCTCGCGCGTCTCGGGGTCGTAGACGACGTTCTCGAGCACGGTGCCGTACTGGATCGCGCGGTAGATCTCCGGCTCGGATTCTTCGGTGAGATCGATGGCCTTGGCATAACAGCCGCCCTCAATGTTGAAGACGCCATCGTCGTCCCAGCAGTGCTCGTCGTCGCCGATGAGCGCGCGGTTGGGGTCGGCCGAGAGCGTCGTCTTGCCCGTGCCTGAGAGCCCGAAGAAGAGCGACACGTCGCCCTCGGGCGCGTCGTCCACGTAGCCCTGGTTGGCCGAGCAGTGCATCGAGAGAACGCCCTTCTTCGGCATGAGGTAGTTCATGACGGTGAAGACACCCTTCTTCATCTCGCCGGCGTACATCGTGCCGAGGATGACCATCTCGTTGCGCTCGAAGCACACGTCCACGCTCGTCGTGGAGGTCATGCCCGAGGTATAGCGGTTGGCCGGGAACGCGCCCGCGTTGTAGACCACGAAGTCGGGGGTGCCGAACGACTCTAGCTGCGCCGCCGTGGGCCGGATGAGCATGTTGTGCATGAACAGCGCGTGGTACGGGCGCGAGCAGATGATGCGCACCTTCAGCTGGTGGTCGGGGTCCCACCCCGCGAAGCCGTCCACGACGTAGAGCCGGTTCTGCGTGTTGAGGTAGTCGAGCGCGCGCTCGTGGTTGATGAGGAAGACGCGCTCATCGAGCTTGATGTTGACGTCGCCCCACCAGATATCGCCTTCGCTCTCCGCGCGGGCGACGACGCGCTTGTCTGACGGGCTGCGGCCGGTCTTCTTGCCGGAGCGCAGCGCGAGCGCGCCGGTGGACACGATGGCCGCGCCCTCGTCGAAGCGGAGCGCTTCTTCGTAGAGCCGCGCTGGGGCCGCGTTGCGGACGATGGCGTCGACGTGGATGCCGTAGGCGTCGAGGGTAATCGGGGTAGCCATAGGAGCCGGAAGTCGGTGAGAAAGGCCGGGTTGGTTGCCACGATCAAAGTAGGGAGCGAGGCGCGGCCACCCGCTCGTCCAGCGTCGGGCCTGGCGGGCAGATGGGTGTAAGGAGAACCCTGATTGCGATGCCGAGCCAATGCCTTCACACTCCTCAGCTCTGCGTAGCGCGCAGGTACTCCATGCCGTTTCCTATCGACGACACGCTCGGCGCGGACCGCGCGAGATGCAGCGATACCGCGCCGCCGAACGACCTTCCCCCCGCGCCGCTGGCCGGAACCGCCCCTGGGGCCTTCGGTACATCGGCCTTGCCCAACTGACCACCACGCCTTTTCCATGCCTACCTACGAATACCGCCGCGAGGACGGCACCACGTTCGACGTCTTCCAGCGCATGTCCGACGACCCGCTTACGGTCGATCCCGAGACGGGACAGAAGGTCACGCGCGTGATCGGCGGAGGCGCGGGCCTGATCTTCAAGGGCGACGGGTTCTACCTGACGGACTACGCCCGCAAAGGCAAGGAAAGCGGCGGCGGAGCGAAAGCTGCTACGTCTGGTGCGAGCGGCGGCGAGGCAGGCGTTGATACCGCTGCGTCGTCGGCCGAGTCCACCACGTCGGAGAGCACAGCCAAGAGCACGTCGGACTCCGGAAGCACATCGGGCTCCGGGGGCACCTCGGCGTCTAGCTCCTCCGACTGATCCGCGCGCATGGACGCGCTGTGCCATCGCTCGTGCGCGGTTCGCCAGCCGTGCCCATACAAAGCGGGGCCCCTCACCGTGGTGAGGGGCCCCGCTTGTTAGTCGTAGCCGAGGGCTCTAGCCCTGCGCGAAGCTGCTGGAGGCAGCGTCGACGGAGTCGTAGTCCTTGAAAACGGGGCCGAGCAGGCGCGTCATCACGAAGAGGTTCTTAACGCGCTCCTCCAGGTTGGCGAGCACGATGTCGCCGCCCGCATCGCGGATGTCAGCCGCGCTCTTGATGAGCACGCCGATGCCCGAGGAGTCCATGAGGTCCGTCCTGGCAAAGTCGATGACGATGTTGGTCTTGCCAGCCGCTTTGAGGTCGCTGACGGTCTGCTTGTACTCGTCGCCGTCGCGGCTGCCGAAGAACTTGCCTTTGATGGCGATGACGGCGGCGTGGTAGTTTTCGCTTACGCTGAGAGGCATGAGAAGAGCGGGCTGAGGAGTCGTGCGGATGAGAGCGCTCCGAGAGCGGTGTTAAGGTACGGCACCCACGCCAGGCATGCGCACCGGGTCTTCACGATACGACCGGCGGGTGACTTCGCCAACCACCGTTCCCGCGTGGCACTGCGCTCACCACCCGATCACGCGGTCCCGGTCGTCTCGGTCCGAGCGGTCAGCGGGTTCGGGCTGGGGCCTGCGCCGGTCTTCGTACCTGCCGGGAAGCCGCGCGTCGGCCTCGGTCTCGCAGCCGCTCACGCTGCCCTCGTAGACGGTCGCCCAGCCGCTTGAGGTCTGCCCGAGGAGGCGGTAGCGGTTGGTGCCGAGCGGCCCTGCCTGACGGAGCACGACCTCGGCGGCCCCCGCCCCGTCGAAGTCCAGCGCGCCCAGGAGCGTGAACTGGCCGGTCGTCCGCGCTGGCCCGCGGTCGTCGCGCGTGACCTCGGCGACGAGCCGCAGCACCGTCCCCGCCACGTCGGGCCGAGCGATCACGAAGAGCCGCCACGTCTGCGGCGTGTCCGGACGCAGCTCGGTGGCGTCGAAGGTGCCCAGGAGTTCGTCGCGGCCGTCGCCGTCCAGGTCGGCGGCGAGGAGGCGGCCTGGGCGGATGCGTTCGAGCGCGGCGCTCGGGGCCCCGGCGGCGCGCAGCCGCTCGCGGGCGAAGCGCAGGAGCAGGCGCTGCTCCTCGCCGTCGGGCAGCCGCCCGGTGAGGCCGCGCCCGTGGACGCTCGACGTGGCGGCCAGCGCAGCGTCTGCGGAGAGCGGGCGGCTCGCACGGGCCTCGCCCCGCACGGTGCGGCACTTCACGAGGTCGAGCGTCGCATCGCGCATCGGGGACGGGACAGATCCTTGGACGGGGTCGATGACCCAGAGGCCGCGCCGGGTGCTGAGCAGCGCGTCCGCCACGCCACCTTCGAGGCGGGCGCGCCGCGTCGAGTCGCGCAGCCAGCGCGGGCCGACCGTGTCGAGCGAGTCGAGGTCGGCGGCGAACGTCGCGAGCGGGTCGCCGATGCGGCCCTCGTAGACCACCGCGATGGGTTCGACGATCACGTTGCGGTCGTCCACTGGCGGGCGCTCGTCGCGGTCCACGGCGTAGAGCAGCACGTAGCGGTCGCGCGCCTCGAAGTTGTCGCCGATGCGGACGACCTCGGTGAGCGTCCAGCCATCCTCGTCTGGCGGCGCGGTATTCGACGTGTCCTCTGGGACCACATTGCCTTGAATGTGGTCGTAATAGGCGAACACCTCGCCTTCGATGGTGCGGTTGCGGCTGGCGAGCGTGAGCAGGAGGCGCCGCCGCAGCACGCCCGTCTCAGGGCTCACGGCGTCGTCGAGGATCGCCGCCTCTTGCACCTCGCCGTCCTCGATGGTCCACCGCCGCGCACCGGTCTCGTCCTCGAAGAAGACGAACGCGTGGCCGACGAGGTCCACCTCCGTCTGCGTAAGCGTGGGTGTGTCTGGGGCTCGGGAGTCCGGCTCGCCGCAGGCTGCGAGGAGCGCGAGCACACTGGCGAGGGACAGGAAGCGGACGCGTGGCAACGTCGAGAGTGACTGGCGGCTCGGAGGGCGGGATGCGGGACGAACGCGCCCAGGCTGGAATTCGTGCCCCCGGCGAGCTACGCAATGCGGCGCAGGATCGACTCCAGGCGCTCGTGGTCGTCGCCGAGGAGGCGCGAGAGGGTGCGCCCGGCGCTACGGAGCGCGGGGACGGCCTCGGGGCCTTGGCCGTAGGCGCGGTGGAGGTGGCGCAGCACGGCCACGATGAGGTCGTCGGCAGGCACGGCAGGGTCCGGGTGGCGAGCAAGGCTGCGGAGGAAGTCGTACGGCTCGCCGAGCGCGCAGACGGTGGCGTCGTCGCACGGGTAGACCATGTCGTGGAGGTCGGCCGGGCGCGGCGGGAGCGTCTGGTGGAGGCGGCCCGGGGACGTTTCGCCGGGGCGCGGCGGCTCGCGGTAGGCGAGGACGAGCGCGCGGAAGGTCGTGCGGATGAGTTCCTGAAGCTGCGGCATCTCGCGCTGGAGCGTGGC
>JBCDFO010000206.1:0-8229 GCA_039177895.1 Bacteroidota bacterium | reverse complement strand
GTTCGCCAGCGTCCCGATGCGCCGTTCGGACTCGTACATCCGCCCGAAGCGCTCGTCGAGGAAGGTGTAGTCGAAGGGGACGCCGGGGCTGAACTCGGCGACCGTGCGCTCGAGGCCCGCCAGGGCCTCAGCGGTCTGGCCCGGCGCGATCCGCACGGCCACCATGCGCGCGCGGAACAGCGTCGCGTCCAGCAGGATGATCGTCGGCTCGATGGGCGCGTCGAGTGACGTCATGTGGAAGTCCTCCACCATGCCGACGATCTCGCCCTCCAGGCCCCAGAACGCCAGCCGCTCGCCCACGGGGTTGTCCTGCTCCATCAGCTGCGCCATGGTCTCGTTGACGACGAAGTTGGTCGAGTCGGCCCCGAACTCGCGCGAGAACGAGCGCCCCGCCACCACGTTCATGCGCATCGTCTCGATGAAGTCGTGGTTGGCCTGGATGATGTAGAAGTTGAACTGGGCCATGGGGTCCTTCCCGTCCCAGGTCGGGTCGGAGGTCGAGTTGCCGACCGAGAGCGGGTCCTGGTTCGTCGTCGTCACCATCTCGATGCCGGGCTGGGCGAGAAGCGCCTGGCGGAACGCGTCGTACTGCTCGCGCGCCCCGTCTTCGAGCGTCATCATGACGACGTTGTCGCGGTCGAGGCCGAGGTTTTTGGTCTGGATGTAGTCGATCTGGCCGTAGACCACGAGCGTCCCGACGATGAGCAGGATCGACGCCGCGAACTGGCCGACGACGAGCACCTTGCGCAGCAGCCCACCGCTGGCGACGCCGCCACTGCCCCGCAGGATGCCCGCGGGGTTGTACCGCGAGAGCACGAGCGCCGGATAGCTCCCCGCGAGCAGGCCCGCCACGAGCGCCACGCCGAGGAAGAGCGCCCACATGCCTGCCCCGAGCGACGCCAGTTCGAACGGCTTCCCCGCTACCTCACCGAAGACGGGCAGCAGCGAGACGAGCGCGACGAGGGCGAGCGCGGCTGCGACGAGAGCGACCAGGACCGCTTCGCCGAGGAACTGCACGGCCAGTCCGGAGCGTGTCGCGCCGAGCGTCTTGCGGACGCTGATCTCGCGCGCGCGCTGTGCCGCCCGCGCCGTGGCTAGGTTCATGAAGTTGATGCACGCGATCAGCACGAGGAAGAGCGCGACCACGCTGAACGCACGCACGTACTCGATGCGCCCGCCGGCCTGCTCACCGTTCTCGAACGTGCCATGGAGGTAGCGGTCGGCAAAGGGGTAGAGGAACACATCCGTGCCGCTGGCCTCATGATTGCGCTCGACCAGATCGCGGATCTTGTCGTTGAACGCCGCCGCATCGGTGCCCTCGGCGAGTCGGACGAAAAGCTGCGCGCCGTTGTTGCCCCAGTGCTCCAACCACGTATTGCGAGCATAGTACTCCTCGAACGGCAGCACCCAGTCGAACTGCAGCGACGAGTGCGCGGGGAGGTCCGCAGCGACACCGGTCACCCGGGCATCGTGTCGGTTGTCGAACCGGACGGTGCGGCCGAGCGCGGCCGCGGGGTCCTCGATCTGGAAGAGGGTCTGTGCGAGCCGTTCCGAGATCACGATGCCATCAGGCGCGGCGAGGGCGGTGGCCGGATCGCCGGCGACGAAGGGAAAGGAGAAGAGGTCGAAGAAAGCCGCCCCGGCCCAGAAGCCCCGCTCCCGGAAGACGCGCGCCTCGTGCGCGACGAGCGCCTCATTCCAGAACGTCGCCATCTCCGCGTGTTCGACCTCGACGTACTCCGTCTCCAGCGCCGCCGCCGCCGGATATGTCATCGCGCGGCTCGTCTCGGTGGTGCCGTTGGTGTAGTGGAGGTGGCGCATCGCGGCATAGATCCGGTCGCCGTCCTCGTGGAAGCGGTCGTGGCGCAGCTCGTCCTGCACCCAGAGGAGGATGAGGAACGCGCCCAGCAGCCCGACGGCCAGACCAAGCACGTTGAGGACCGTGTAGCCGCGTTGCCGCCGAAAGAAGCGCAGCGCCGTGAGGAGGTAGTTCTGGATCATGAGTCGAGGGTCATGGGTCGAGGGTCATGGGTCTAGGAGCGTGGGATGTCGAGTTAGACCCTCGACACACGACCCCGGACGCACGACCTCATTCGTAGCGCAGCGCCTTCACGGGGTCGGTCGTCGCAGCGCGGAGCGATTGGGAGGCCACGGTTAGCAGGGCCACGCCGAGCGCGAGGCCGCCTGCCATGACGAAGACGAGCACCCCCACGTCAGTCCGGTAGGCGAAGTCGGCGAGCCACTGGCTCATGCCATACCAGACCACCGGCACGGCCACAGCAAAGCCGAGCCCCACGAGGACGAGGAAGTCTTTCGCGAGCAGCGAGACCAGGCCGGGCACGGACGCGCCGAGCACCTTGCGGATGCCGATCTCCTTTGTCCGCTGCGCCGCCGTGAAGCTCGCCAGCCCGAAGAGCCCCAGGCATGCGATGAAGATGGCGAGCGCCGCAAACACGCCGAAGACCTGCCCGAAGCGCGTCTCGGCGCGGTACTGCGCGTCGAATGTCTCGTCGACGAAGGCGAAGTCGAACGGGCGGTGCGGCACCGCCGTCTGCCAGAGGTCTTCGATGGAGGCCAGGGTGGCGGGAAGGTCGTCCGTGCGCAGCCGCAGCGTGTAGCGCGACACGTTGTTCGGGTCGATGCGCATCCCCATCGGGGGGATCGCCGAGCGGAGACCGAAGGGATGGAAGTCCTCCACGATGCCGACAATGGTGCCGCCACGCCCCCAGAAGCCCGCAGGCTTGCCGACGGCCTCGGCGACATCCGGGTAGCCGAATTCGCGCGCCGCCGTCTCGTTGAGGAGATACGCCTCGGTCGAGTCCGTGCCGAAGGCGGGGTCGAAGCCGCGCCCGGCGACGACCTCCATGTCCATCACGTCGAGGAAGTCGAAGTCGACCATGTAGAGGTTCACCGAGACGTTCTGCGCCGTTCCGTCGGGGCCTTCCACGGTGCCGCCTGCGCTGGCGAGGCCGATGCTGCCCGGTAGCGTCTCCGAGCCTGCGGCCTCAGTGACGCCCGGCAGCGCCACGAGCTGCGCCTTGAGCGCGTCGTACTGCGCGAGCACCTGGTCGTCGCCGCCGAAGGGGAGTTCGAGGAGGCGGCCCTCCTCGCTGTTGGCCGCGAAGCCGAGGTCGCGCTCCTGCATGAACGTGAGTTGCCGAAAGACGACCGCCGTCGCTGCAATGAGCGCAATCGAGATGGCGAACTGGAGCACGACGAGGCCCTTGCGCAGCGCCACGCCGCCCGCCGAGGTGCGGAACGTGCCCTTGAGCACGACCGCCGGGCGGAAACGCGTCAGCACGAACGCTGGATAGGCCCCCGCGAGCACGCCCACCGCCAGCGCGGTGCCCACGAGCAGCAGCACCAGGCCCCATGCAGGCAGTCCGAGCGTCGCCAGGCTCAGCGACTTCTCCGTCAGCCGCTCGAACGCAGGCAGCACGGCCTGCACCAGCAGTAGCGCCAGCGCCATCGATGCCGTGGTCAGCATCACGGCTTCGGTGAGAAACTGCACGGCAAGGCCGCCCCGGGTCCCGCCGACCGTCTTGCGGACGCCGACCTCCTTCGCGCGCTCCAGGCTCCGCGCCGTGGACAGGTTGGCGAAGTTGATGCAGGCGATGAGCACCAGGAACACCGCGATCACGCTGAACAGGTAGACGTTCGCCAGGCTCCCGTGCGGCACGCCGTCGCGCTTGGAGGTGAGGTACATCGTCTCCAGCGGCTCCAGGTGGAACACGAGTTCGGTGTTGAACTCGGCTCCGTGCTCGCGGGCGTAGCGGTCGAACATCTCCGCCATGTTGGCCTCCATCGTCTGGGCTGTCACGCCGTCTTGCAAGAGGACGAAGGTCTGGAAACTGGTCGAGTACCAGTTGCCCCACATCCAGTCAGGGCCACTCTGCTCCAGCGTCTTCATCGAGATGAGCGCGTCGGCCTGGATGGAGGAGGTCTCTGGAGGTGCCACGCCGATGCCGGTGACCGTGAGCGAGACGCCCTCGTTCGTGTCCATCGTCTCGCCCACGACATCGGTGCGATCGAAATACTTCCGTGCCATCTCCTCCGTGAGCACGATCGAGAGGGGCTCCGCGAGTGCCGTGGCGGGGTCGCCGTGGACGAGCGGGAAGTCGAACACGGCGAACACGGAAGCGTCAGCGTAGCTCAGGCGCGGCTCCTCGAACTGACGGTCGCCGACGCGGAGCACGTTGCCGGTATAGGCGAAGCGCACCGCGTGCTCGACCTCGGGATAGTCTTCGTCGAGCGTCGGGGCGAGGACGCCTTGCGTGAAGCCGTTCTCGGCGACGCGCCCGTCGGTGATGTAGTCGAGGACGACGCGGTAGATGCGGTCGCCGTTGGTGTGGAAGCGGTCGTGGGCACGTTCGTGCTGGACCCAGAGGGCGATCAGCAGCGCGCCCGCCAGGCCGAGCGCGAGGCCCGCGACGTTGAGGGCGGTGGTGCCCTTGCGGCGCAGCAGCGCGCGCCAGGCGACTTTGAGGGTGGTGCGGAGCATGAGGCCGTGGAAGTGGGGCTAGCGACGAGGGCGCAGTCAAACGCAACCGGTGCGCCAAGCCGCCAAAAGCCTCGCTCGCCGTGGTGCGCCGCCCCAGACTGTGCGAAGGCGCACACCCGCTGGGCGCTCAGAGGCGCGCAGAAGCGCGCAGAGTCGGCCGGGATCGCTCGGGGGCGGCCGAGATCGCTCCGTGGAGACGCAGCCAGAACCACCGCGCGGCGTTGACACAGCGCGCTCCGGCCCGTTGCTTCTCCGTCTCTCCGTCTCTCCGTCTCTCCGTCTCTCCGTCTCTCCGTCTCTCCGTCTCTTGCCGCCATGCGCCTCGCCGACGCTATCCGCACCGTCCCCGACTTCCCGAAGCCGGGCATCCAGTTCAAGGACGTCACGCCGCTCCTCGCCGACCCGGCGCTGCTCGTCGAGGCCGTGGACCGCCTCGTAGCTCCCTATGCCGACGCCGGCGTCACGCACGTCGTCGGGATCGAGTCGCGCGGCTTTATCCTCGGCGCGATGATGGCGGACCGCCTCGGCGCAGGCTTCGTGCCCGTGCGCAAGCCCGGCAAGCTCCCCGGCGAGACGGCGCGCGAGTCCTACGCGCTCGAATACGGCAGCGACGCGCTCGACATCCACACCGATGCCTTCGCCGCCGCGCTCGACGCAGGACAATCCGCGCGGGTCCTCGTCCATGACGACGTGATTGCGACCGGCGGAACGGCCGCGGCGACCGCGCGGCTCGTGGACCGCGCTGGCGGCACGCTCGTCGGCTTTGCCTTCCTCATCGAACTCGCCTTCCTCGACGGCCGTGCGAAGCTCCCTGACGACGCGCCGGTCCACGCTATTTTGCGGTACGAATGACTGCTTATTTAACCGTTGCTTAGCGCACTAGCATAGCGAGGCCTGCCGCCGAGTCCTGTCAGCGTGATACCGTCACGCGTGTGGTCTGAACAACGTCAGCGCTTCGCACTTCGACCACGTAGACGCCCGGCGGTAGGGTGCCTACGTGCAGCCGCACGGGCTGCTCGAAAACGGTCCGCGCCAGACGGGTGCGCCCGAGCAGGTCGAACACCCGCACGGTCGCTCGGTAGGTGCCGTCAGCCCCGGTGTTGAGCGTGAGCGCGTCGCGGGCGGGATTTGGCCAGGCGCGGAGGGCTAAGGGCTGGGTCGGGAGCGTGGGCTCCTCGGTGGTCACGACCGTCGACAGGTCGAGCATGAACTGCTGCGAGTCTGTCCCGTCAAAGGCCCCGAGGTAGAGCCGTCCGTTTGCCTCGAAGAGGTTACCGAGAACATAGGAGCCGTCAGGAAGCGTAGGCAGGCCGTCGTTGTGCAGCGCCCAGGTCG
Source organism: Bacteroidota bacterium (assembly GCA_039177895.1). Taxonomy (GTDB): domain Bacteria; phylum Bacteroidota; class Rhodothermia; order Rhodothermales; family Rubricoccaceae; genus JBCBEX01. The sequence goes on along the minus strand of JBCDFO010000206.1, from coordinate 2,393 downwards.
CGCCGCGGTCCAGTGAGAGGGCGAAGCCAGGGTCGGCGGCCGGGCTGGCGTCCTGCAACAGCACGGCAACGGCCTCCTCGTACGCCGCCAAGGTGCTGGAGTCCAGGCGGAGGTTGCTCACGCCGAGCGCCGATCCGACCTGCAGGCGCACCCACGGCTCGTCTTCGATCTGCCGGTAGAGGTCGGTCCAGAAGTCGCTAGTGAAGCCCGACGGTGCGACGTAGGCCACATTGCTCCCGACGGCGGAGTCCCAGAGTTCGAGCGGGACACCCGCGTCGGTGAGTGCACCTTCGTAGACCGCCTCCCACTCCTCCGCGCCGCGCGTGGCGCGGTAGAGGCCGCAGCCCGTGACGGCGTGCAGGCGGCCCGCCGCGACGTAAAGTGAGCGGGTGAAGCACGCGAGGAGGTTCGCGTCGAAGCCGAGGTCGACCACGTCGGCGGGCGTCCAGGTCGTTCCGCCATCGACCGACCAGAAGACGCGCGCGGCCCCGCTGCCTGTGGCTGGGCTGGCTGCGGCCACGAGGGTGTCGCCGACCACGTCGAAGTCGTAGAGGAAGGCGTCCTCGACGCGGCCGCCGCCGGTCCAGGTGGCGCCCCCGTCTCGGGTGACGAGCACGCGCCCGGCGATGAGGCTGTCGTCAGCGTCCCACGCGAGCGCGAGCGGCTCGGAGGCCCAGAGCAGGTTGAGTTGCCCTCGCGGCGCGAGAACGATCTCTGTGGTCTTGCCGCCGTCGCGGCTGCGGACGAGCAGCCCTGACTCAGACACGCCAAAAAGATGCCCGGCGGCCCCGGTCCGCCAGAAGACGTGCTCCGTGCTTGCGGGCCCTTCGAGGGTCGCAGACACGGGCTCCCACACAGGCTGCGCGACGAGCGAGATGGGAAGGAGCAGGAGCAGGGCGAGCAGGTGCATGCGGCGAGGGACAGAGACGGGGGCGTGGCACCGCAGTCGGGTCTGGCGAGGCACGGGGCAGACTCTTACCCTGCGCGCGTGCTTGGTGCCTACCTCAGAGTCGCACGAACCGTATTGGCGAGCCCTCGACGACGACGCGGCGCAGCGCCTTGGGTCGGCGTCCCGGGCTTTTTCATGGGCCCCGCTCCACGCAGGTGCTAGCTTTCGTCCGCTTCCGCGAGCACGCTGGGCTAGCACTACGACAGGGCCACCGGGTGACGTTCGGTGCCCGCCCTGCGGCTCTGCACCGTGCCCGTCTCCCTTCTCTTGACTTCGACCCCCATGACTCCCCGTCCCCTCCGCCTGCTCGCGTTTCTCCTCGCTTTTCCTCTGTCGTTTCTCCTCGGTTGCGACACCGCCGAGGAAGACCCCATGTTCCAGGACAACACCGTGCTCCTGGACGAAGCCATCGACGATCTCACGTTTACCTTCGATGCAGGCGATTTCGACAGCAACGGAACGGCGACCGTGGAGGGCCCCTCGGTGTTCCTCGACGGGGGCTTGCTCGGCAGCTTCAGCCGCGACGACATCGAGTCGATCAGCGGCCTGTCTGGCAGTGGCGAGTTGCTCATCAACGAGCCGATCGGAGCGAACATCGACGAGATCGCCTCGGCGGAGCTGCGCTTCGGCGGGCTGCTCGTCGGTACGGCCCAGGTCACGATGATGGACGACGACGAGGTGCTGCGCATCGCGACGACCGACCTGACGCCGCTCGCGGACCAGTCGGGGTTCAACACCTCGCTCCGGGTCACCCTCGCGGACCCGTCCGCCCCGAAGGACTACGAACTGGAAGCACGCGTCACGCTTCGCTTCGAAGTCCAGCCCTAGCCCCTGAGGCTGCCCCCGCAGCGACGCTGGACGCCTCCGCGAAGGCTCCCCACAAGTCTGTCGGCCTCGCTCGTGAGGCGGCACTCAGTTGGGGCGCAGTGCTTCCGACATCCCGCTTCCCGTTTTCTCTGCTGCGACACGGACCTCCATGCCCGCCCATTTTCTCCGCCCACTCCCGCTCTTCCTCGCGCTTCCGCTCCTGCTCGCGCTTCCGCTTCTCGGCTGCGATACTGCCGAGGGCGAGCCCGCGCCGCAGGACGACCCGATGTTCGTGGAGGCGCTAGTGCAACTCGACTATCTGTTCGACGACACAGACTTCGGCCCGAACGGCACGGCGACGGTACCAGGCAACCAGTCCGTACTCATTGACGGTCTACTGAGTCCGGGGCTCTCCCGCCGCAACATCGCCGCCGTCCGCGGGGTGGAGAGCAGCGGCGTGCTGACCATAGACGCGCCCGCTGGTGCCGACATCGATCGGGTGGTCGCCTCGGCAGAGCTGCGCTACGGCGGGCTGGTCGTTGGGCAAGCGACCGAGGGCGGAGCGCTCCAGGTGGCTGCCACGGACCTGACGTCGTTGCTGGACGAGCCGAGCTTCGAGAGCACCCTTCGGATCACC
>JBCDFO010000205.1:0-8251 GCA_039177895.1 Bacteroidota bacterium | reverse complement strand
GGCCGCTCGCTCTTCGAGGCGCTGATGCTCAACGGGCCGCCGACGCCTGAGGCACGCATGGGTGCCATAACTGAGGACAAGCCTGTCTGGAAGCGTAACGCGCCGAAGACCTATCGAAAGCGGATTCACACCGGCCTGCTCGACGTGCTCACATGGCCGTCTCGGCGGCTCACGCTCGTCACCGAGGAGAACAACGACGGCGTAGTCGCCACAGGCGTCTACCTCACGCAGGGCGACAAGCTCGATCCTGACCCTGCAGACGATCCATTGACGGCCTATATCGAAAGCGACAAGAAGGGGCGGTTTCCACTGGGCTTCCGTGCTGGACGAGCCGTGTGGCGTGACTCGGCCGCACTGTTTGACACGAGAGACCCCAGCGGAGCAGGAGCACCGAAGACCTTCCGCTGGGTAGCCAAGAACACGGCGCTCGGAGAGATCCTACGCACGCATGGCTTCGATGCCTTCGGCCTCGTGAACGACCAAGCGAAGGCCGAACTCTGGCGGCACGAACGACTTCCGCTTCACGTCGAGATCCTGCGCGACGAAGGCCGTTGGCAGTACGTGAACGGTGCGCTAGAGCGCGCCAGAGACGTCCTGCTCCACAAGAAACATGGATTACGCCGGGCGCTCCGCGTAACCGCCGAATTTGCGCTCGCACCGCCCGCTCCCGGTGACGATGCCTATCCGAGTGCTGACACCAAAGCCGTGACGGCGCTGGCGGCGAGCCTGGGCGCTGAGTCGCGCTACTGGGCCGCACTCGAACCGGCCTTCCTCGCCTACCTCGCGCGCGTCGCGCAAGCCGAGAACCAGGCAGCGCGCGTGCTCCTGCTGGACGACTGGAACCAGATCACCTACGACACGGCCCTCCAGGCTTTCGACGCCGCCACCTCGTCGTTCGATGGCGGCGCGCGCCACCTCCGCGCGCTTGCGAAAGGCCGCGCTCGGCTGCACGGCCTCAAACCTGCCGCTCTCGAAACCAACCCGGACGACACGCCGCTGGAGCCGACTGAGCCAATGCCCGCCCTTCCACCCCTACCCTTGTTCTCCTGATGAGCGACGCGACCTCTACATCCGAACCGAAGGCCCAAGAAGCGGCCTTCGCCGACCGGCTCTATGGCCTCTCGAAGCGCGCCAAGAAAGACGGCTCGGCGCGGGCAACGCTGGCCCGGCTGCGCCGAACGATCAGCCGTCGCGGCGTGGACCCGATGGCCTACCGCGAGGTCGGCGCGATGCTACCCCGTGACCTCAGCGAGCGCGAGCGCGAGACGTACCTCCTCGTCGCGGCCCTCTACGCGATCCACGCGGCGAAGTCGGAGGCGCCGTGGTACGGGGGCTACGTCGGCACTGAGGACGGCTTCGGTGTCTCGTGCGGCAAGCTCCGAGGCAACTCAGGGAGCATGGACCTCCGCTTCTCCGCGCTCCTCGACGCGCGCCGCGAGGACTTGCCCTACCGCCTACGCCAAGCGATTTCGCTGCTCGCCGCCAGCGGCAACGACATCGGTGTGCGCTACGACCGCCTCCTCGACGACCTCCTGAGCTGGGACGCGCCACGCCGCCCTGTGCAGCGGAGGTGGGCCGCCGACTACTGGACCTGACTTCTGACTTCCTTTTTCCGCTCTACACGACCTACGCTCTCTGATGAAAGTCGAACTCCACCTCCTCCAGAACTTCCCGCCCGCCAACCTCAACCGGGACGACACCGGGCAGCCCAAAGACACGGATTTCGGCGGCGTCCGCCGGGCGCGCGTCTCGTCGCAGTGCATCAAGCGCTCGATCCGTCGCTCTGGCCCCTTCGAACGCAAAATGAAGGGTCGCATTGCAAAGCGATCCAAAAGCTTTCACGAGAAGATTGCGCCACTGTTGGTAGAGAAAGGTCATGAGCCCGAGAAGGCCCTTCAGCTTGTCGCTGCCACGTTCGAGATCATGCTCGGCTGGGACGCTGAGAAGGGCGAAAATGGACTCAGTAGTGTTCTCTACTACACTGAGCCAAAAGAGCTGAGCCTACTTGCAAACCTGATTCACGAGCGTTCTGGCGATCTGAATAAGGCATTAGACAAGTCAGGTGACGCACGAAAGAAGAGCCTAAAGTCTGCTGTCAAGAAGATTACAGACGAGATCTTGAGGATCAAGGGACGTCGAGTCTACTCAGCCGACATCGCTCTCTTTGGGCGAATGCTTGCGAACGTGCCGTCGCTCAATATCAACGCCGCAAGCCAAGTCGCACACGCCGTCTCGACGCACGCACTCGATCAGGACTTCGACTTCTACACCGCCGTCGATGACCTCAAAGCCGGGGACGACGACGCGGAGGACAAGGGCGCGGGCATGGTCGGTACCACCGGCTTCAACTCGTCATGCTACTACCGCTACGCGCTCGTCGACGCTACGCAGCTCGCCGCCAACCTTGCCGAGGGTGCCGACGAGGTCACGTCGGCAGACCGCGCCCTTGCAGCGGAGGTCGTCGGGGCCTTCCTGGAGGGAGCCATCGAGGCGATTCCGTCGGGTAAGCAAAACGCCTTCGCCGCGCAGACGCCGCCGTCGCTCGTCATGGCGGTCGTGAAAGGCAAGGACGCGGCCCCGTGGTCGCTCGCCAACGCCTTCGCCACGCCCGTCGACGCCGAGAGCGAAGGGCTGGGTCTCATTCCCGCCTCGGTCAAGCGCCTCGATACCCACTGGGATGCGCTCGTCGACATGTACGGCGACGGTGGCGCACAGGTCTTCGTGAAGGTCGCGAAGGATGCAGGCGACCTAGAGTCGCTCGCTGGTCACGCTGTTTCCAATGCTCCGGCTGTAGTTCAAGGCGTGGCCGACGCGCTGAAGCCTTGGGTGGAAGGATGAGCACGCTTCTCCTCCGGCTCACTGGCCCCATGCAGTCGTGGGGCCTACAAAGCCGCTTCTCCGACCGAGACACGGCCCGCGAGCCGACGAAGAGCGGCGTCCTCGGCCTGATCTGTGCGGCACTCGGGAAACCGCGCACGGAGCGCGAAGGCGACGGGCATCCAACGATAGCTGCACTCGCCGCGCTACGCATGGGCGTGCGCGTAGACCGCGAGGGGCAACCGCGCTACGATTACCAGACGGCGCAGGACGTGATGATCGCCAGTTCCTCTGCGCGCCAGATCGAGCGAGGCGCACCCAAGCTCAAAGACACTGAGCCTTCGACGCGCCACTACCTCGCCGATGCGTGGTTCACGGTCGGCCTCGAAGGCGAGCGATCGCTACTGGAACGGATCGACGCTGCCCTCGCAGCGCCCGTGTGGCCGCTCGCGCTAGGACGCAAGGCGCTCCCACCAGGTCTCCCCGTCCGCATCGTGCTCGAAGGCCGACGACCCGCCACCGTCGAGTCACCCTTAGTGGAAGCGCTGGCCTCGTTCGAAGACCCGATTGCTCGCGTCCCGCACCTCACGGCTCTCCTCGAACCGGAGCCCCAAAGCTGGCGCGTGGCGGTGGATGCCGACGCTGCGACGAAGCAAGTCCGTCCCATCTCGCGCCGGATGCAGCCTGACGTTCCTCTCTCATTTTCTCCCCGTCGCTTTGCCCCGCGCGAAGTCGTCGTAGGCACCCTCACTCCTGTTGTCTCCCGTGTATCTGACTAAGCTGACCCTAAACCCCCGTAGTGCACAGGTGCAGCAGGATCTAGCTGTGCCCTACGACCTGCACAGGACGCTCTCGAAGTACGTCTTTCCAGGCCCTCGTGCTACAGATCAGCCGGAGGGCGAGGGGGACTACGATCTGCGTCACGGGATGCTCTTTCGCATCGAGTCTGCCACGCGCACTGGTGTGCCTGTGCTCGTACAGTCTTCCATACTGCCCGACTGGGAGCGGCTGCCCGCAGGCTACAGCCTACTGATAGACGGGCCGAAGTCGTTCCAACCGCGCTTCGCAGAGGGCCAGCAGCTTCGCTTCCGAGTGGTCGCCAATCCTGTACGCCGAGTTCGCGTCGAGGGCAAGAAAAACCCGCGCCGGATGCCGCTGGTGCATCCACACGCGAAGGAGGGCATCGAGTCTGGTTACTTCGACTGGCTGGAGCGACAGGCCAAGCGGCACGGGTTTGCACTAGTGAGGGACACCGTCGTGGACGCGCCATTCAGAATCGGTCGGAAGCGCAGACTTAAGCCAATCGACGGGACATCTGGTAAGGCTGTGGAGAGCACCGAGAAAGCCCGTCTTGGCCTCTTTGGCGTGCGTTTCGACGGCGTTCTGCGCGTGAATGACCCGGAGAAGGTGCTGGGCGCCATTCGAACCGGGATCGGTCCTGCCAAGGCGTTTGGGTTCGGGCTGCTCTCCCTCGCCCCTGTCAGGCGCTAATCGACTCACCTCGTCCATGTCGCGACGTACCTACATCTTCGACGCGAACGCCGGACGCACTATCGCTGTCGATGAGTCAGGCGAAGTACCACTCGGGCTCGACCGCCTCAGTGGACTGCTGGATCACTTGGCAAACCGGGGCGCGCATGGACTACTGCGCGCTTTCACACTCGCCTGCGTAGAGCGCATGCCCGACTATGGCTCTGAGCATACGCGTCTCTTTGTCGATGCTACGCTGCGTGACGACACCGCCACGTTGCGCCATCTGCGGATGCAGTACACCCACGTCTCGATGGCCGCCGGTGCTGTAGGCCTGCGCAATGGCGCACGCAACGCAGCAGCCTACCTCGCAGCCTTCGCTGCAACGGATCCTGATGTACACGCCGGAGCGGCTGTGGCCGCGCAGATGGAGCGAGTCCACGCGGAGTTGAGCATTGGCAGACCAGAACCTTCTCGGGTACCCCTCCCCGACGAGGTCACACAAACGCAAATAGACTGGCTCCTTGACCGGCTTCGCGCGGTATAGCCCGCATCCCGATAGCGCAGCCCTCCCGAGCGGTGTAAGCGGAGCGTCTTGTTTCGGCCGAAACAAGTGGGCTTGGTTTCGGCGTCAGGATGCGCACATCGAGATGCGCAGCACGCGCAGGCTCCTCCTCTAGCACGAGTTCTCGGTGCGGAGTCTCTGTCTTATCGGAGGCCTAGAAGGTCAGCTACCTTCGCTTCGGGCGACCTCCACCTTGCGCTATGTCAACCGACAGACTTGCATGTTGTGATTCAGAGATTTACGCCTATGCAAACGATACATTGGAGAGCCGAATTTCCTGGAGGAGTTGGACAAAGGTGGAAATCGACCGAGCATGTGGATTCGCGAGCTAACGCCAGCCTCGATTAGTTCTTGGCGGCGCATATTCGGCCATGCTGCTCGCGCACGGCGCTGTCGAGCTCCTCGATAGGCGGCGCGAGCGCGGTGCGCGTATCGAGATTGTAGGTAGCGCGCGCCCACCGCCGGAGACGATAGCGTTTGTCTCTGCTGACTGCTCCGCGCCTCTGTGCCGAGGCGAGGATCGTCTCGACTGCGTCCAACCCCACCGCTCGCAAGCCTGCCACGTGGAGGTCGCGCTTGAGTGTTTCGACCGAAACAGACTCCACGTAGGTGCGCTTCTTCTCGACGCCCTCGTACTCGCGCTGCCACCGCGCGGCGACGTGTGCGCGAAATGCAGGGTCGGCGAGGTCTGCGAACGTGATGACCTTGAGCTTGAGTTGACGGTTGGGTCGGCTCCGCATCTGCATCTCGAAGCGGAGGACGTGCCGGTCTACCCAGGCTGCGGGCACCAACCCTCGCTTCTGTTTTAATTCGGCCACCTTGTCGTAGAAGACGAGATGACGCCATTTGAGCACATACCGCTTGCCCGTACGCTCATAGCTGACACGGCAGTAACGAGGACCGTCAAGGAAGTGGGCGAGGTAGTCCGCTACGGGTCGGCTGAGCACGAAGTCTGCGTACGTATCGAGCCGCCAGACCTTGGCTGAAGCGAGGTCTAGGCCGAAGGCGTCGCTAAGCCGGGCGATGCACGCGCGCATCTCTTCGAGAGAGAGCGTGAGTTTGCCGCAGTAGGTAGGCAGGCTGCCCTCCACCACGAAGCGGCTTTGGCTCACCTTCACTCGAAGTGGACCCATTTTGCCTGTGAACGTGACCTTCTCTCCATCGACGTGCGCTTTCACGTTCGAGAGCCGACCCTTCGCCTGCTCTAGGTCGTCGATAGGGAGAGCTAGCTTGACGGTGTCGAACACGCCGCGCGCTCGCTGCGACTCGTTCAGCGCCAGGTATAAGTTGCAAAAGTGTGCAACTACATCCGCCTTTACTTACTAGGGGCGGACGCTGGCAGCAAACGAGCCTGGCGGCTTCAGCCGCCTTGTCGTAGAGACGCCTGCAGCAAAGCGTCCACGTCGGCGAAGCGGTAGAACACGTTTGCGCCCACTTTGCTGTAGGGGAGCGTGCCGTCTTTGCGATAGCGGGCGAGCGTGGCCTTCGAGAGGCCGAGGTAGTCCATCGCCTCGCGGTTGGTGAGCCAGGCCTTTGGCTCGGTACCGGACGCTGGGAGGTCGGGCAGTGCGTGGGCGACCGCCTCCTCAACGAGGGGGCGCAGGAGTTGGGTGAGGCCGGCGGCGAGGGCCTTGGCGAGCGCGTTCATGGTCGTGCGGCGGGTTAGCGTTTGCCGCAATCTGATCGCGCCTGATGCCTTGCCGCCTGTCGGCAGACGACAAAGAGGCGGCAACGGCTCATTGGCTCGATCTAAAGCTCACCGAGTGCTCGCCGGATAGTGGACTTGCTGAGCAGCATTTCCTTCCCATGCGTCTCTCGCATGGACTCACCGTATTCCTCATCGAAGAGACGCTGAACCTCTTGGTAGGCTCGCTGCTTCGACGCACTCTCAGGCTCGACAGATTTGTAGACCTCTCGGATCCAAGCGTAGTAGGGTACGTACGGCGAGCGCAAATCCACGCTGGGCGAGCCTTCACGGGCAAGCAGTCCTTTCTCCTGGGCGTCTTCCGTCTCTTCCCACGTGAGCGCGGCTCCGTACGTCTCGTACTCGCGCAGCACGTCGTCAAGCGTCTGACGACGGTAGTCAAGGAGGAGCGATGTATTCTGAATAGCGTCAGAGCGCGCCTCTTGCTCGGTCATCCTCGCACAGGCTTGATCGACAGCCGACTGCCATGTTTCCTCGACATCGACCCGAAGGATGGGTGTGGAAACCGACGGAGGGATGTCAACCGCCTCTTCTACCAGGGGCATTTCAAGCACCGAAAACAAATCTGTTTGAGGTGGAGCATAGCCGTTAAGCGTAGCACCGTCGGCGATGTCAAACCACTCAAGGAGGTCGACCTCTGGAGTGAGGGCACGTAGCTCGTTCTCCGCATCGACAATGAGCGTATCAAGGCCAAACTTGCGCCCACACTTTGCTAGACGAAGCCATATGGCCTTTGCGTCCTCGAACATCTGGTAGAAGCGACGGCGCTCCTTCTCAGCTTCCTGGTATCGAGCCTGAAAGCGCTCTCGAAGCGCGAGCGCGTCGCCATACCCCTGCGCTTCGATCAACTCAACGAATCCGTTCCGTGTAGCGCGCTCTACGAGTGCCTGTTCGTCTTCGTCAAGCCACGGTGGGGGTGCGGCCAGCCGTGAAGGGACGAAGCGCTGGGGCGTGGCATCGCCCGTCCATGGGCGTGACTCTTTTGGAATGAGGAGGACGGCAGCCGCACGTCGCTCGGGTCGATATTTCACCGCTAGGCCTCTCCGAATAAATCGTCCATGCGAGCGTCGAGCGCGTCGGAGTCGAAGTCTTTGAGGTAACGCTCGGTCTTCTCCAGACTGGAGTGCTGAAGTGCATTCTTAATGTCGTACATGCTCCACCCTGACGTGCGCGCTACGTCTGCGAACGAATGCCGAGCGACGTGCGTGGAGAGCGGCTTCTCGATGCCTGCGAGCGCCGCGATCTTTTTGAGGTACTTGTTCGCAAGCGCGTTCCGACTGCTTTTGGCGTTGTGCAGCTTCGTGGGTGTTGAAAGGTCATAGCCGTCCAGCAGCGGGAAGACGAAAGCGTCATCCCCCTCGGCTCGGTCGAGGTAGTGGGCAAGGATGCGGCGCGCAGGCGGTGTGATCTTGACCGACTGAAGTTTCCCCGTCTTGCCCGCGCGGAACTGCAACCGATCGGGCACGGCGCTCCCGTCGGCGTCGGTGCCCTCGGTCACACGGGCCTGCGTCATCGTCGCCACGTCCGAGAAGCGGATCCCCGCGCCGTAGAAGGCGAAGAGGAAGTAGTTGCGCACGTGCCAGAGGAGCGACTCGGGTTCGAGATCGAGCGCCTCGATAGCCTGCACTTCCGCATAGGAGAGCTTGGTACGCTCGGGCGGCGCACCCTTCTTGATGGTGAAGCGCTTGAAGGGG
>JBCDFO010000204.1:0-8320 GCA_039177895.1 Bacteroidota bacterium | reverse complement strand
GGAGTTTTACGGCATCGTGATCTACTTGTATTACGCTGACCACAATCCGCCTCACTTCCACGCCGTGTACGGCGGCCAGCAGGCTGAGATCAACATCCGTACTGGCGACGTGATGGTGGGCGTGTTGCCGAAACGAGCCCTCCGGCTCATCAGCGAATGGGGAGAAGCCTATCGAGAGGAGCTACTGGCCAACTGGGAACGCGCCCGTGCTGGCCAGCCGTTGCAATCTATTCCGCCACTTACTTGAACCGCCGCCATGCCTGACGTCCTCCGCATCGTCGATGTCGAACCCCTCGGTCACCATGAGCTTCGGCTGACGTTCAGCACGGGTGAGACTCACGAGGTCGACGCGTATGCGCTCATTAACCGAGTCGGTGGCCCGATGTTCGAGCCGCTACGCGACCCAGCGTATTTCGCTCGCGTGAGTGTCGATCCCGTATGTGGGACGGTTGTCTGGCCGAACGGTGCGGATCTCGCGCCGACAGCCCTCTACGCGCTCGCAGAGAAGCGCTTGGCAACGGCGGAAGAGTAGCGCCCCACCGTCACTCCGGTGTCCGGGCGTCAATGCGCTGCTGGATGACCTCGGCGGCGCGCTCGGCGGGGATGCGGACCTGCTCCAGCGAGTCGCGGTCGGTCGAAGACCCGTATATTCGCGATTCGCGAATACCGAACACGATGCTCAAGCCTCAGGATATCGTTGTACTCCTCAAGCTCGTCCACCATCCTTCTGACTGGACGTACAGCGCCTTGGCCAAATCGCTTGGTATGAGCGCTTCGGAGGTACATGCGGCCGTAGAACGCGCTAGTAGCGCGATGCTCTTCGACAAGCATCGCCGCGTCGTCCTCAAAGGGAACCTACTCGAGTTTCTGGAGCACGGCGTCAAGTATGCCTACCCCGCGCAACTAGGCCCCATCTCGCGTGGCATGGCGACCTCGCTAGCGGCCTCGCCCCTGCAGGCAACCACCTCGGTCCTCTTCGGAGACGATACACCCGTGTGGCCTGCAGCGCATGGACGCGAACGCGGACCGGAAGTGACCCCGCTCTACAAGTCGGTACCAGAAGCGGCCAGCCGTGACCCTCAACTTTACAAGCTCCTTGCCCTCGTAGATGCAATAAGGGTGGGCCGGGCGAGAGAGCGGGGCCAAGCCACAAAGCTCTTGCGTGAAGCCCTCGTCCATCCATGAGCAGGCTGGATCCGCCTGTTGTCCGCGTTGCTCATGTCGCTGCGCGCCTGGGTGACCTCAACGAACACGTCGTCTTCGTGGGCGGTGCGATTGCCCCCCTGCTCGTAACCGATGCGGCAGCGCAGTCGCTACGCGTCACGGACGATGTGGACGTGATCACGACGACGACCTCGCGAGCTAGCTATCACCGCCTTGAAGCAGAGCTACGGGCACGTGGGTTCCAGCACGACCGGTCCGAGGACGCGCCGATCTGCCGGTGGCGGGTAGACGGCATCGCCGTGGACGTGATGCCAAGCGATCCCAGCGTCCTCGGATTCAGTAACCGTTGGTACCCCTACGCGCTGGCCTCGGCCGAGACCTACGAACTCACGCCAGGACTAGCCATCCGCCTCGTCTCACCCGTCGCCTTCGCTGCGACGAAGCTTGAAGCCTTCCGTAGCCCGACCCGCCCCTTTGCAGGGGATTATTTCGCCAGCCACGATCTCGAGGACATCGTCGCCTTGGTAGACGGACGGCCCGAGTTGACCGAAGAAATAAGCGCTGTGCGGAAGGATGTCCGCACCTACGTCGCTGAGGAAGTCGATGCCTTGCTCGCAGAAACGGACTTCCTCGACGCACTCGCAGGACACGTCGAGCCGGGACCGTCCAATGCGACGCGCACCGAGATCGTGCTCGGAAGGCTGCGCAGAATCGCCCAGCTTCAATGAACCTATCTCGCCTCGCCTCCTTCTAGGCTCACTCCGGCGTCCAGGCGTCAATGCGCTGCTGGATGACCTCGGCGGCGCGCTCGGCGGGGATGCGGACCTGCTCCAGCGAGTCACGGTCGCGGATGGTCACGGTGCCGTCCTCCAGCGTGTCGCCGTCGATGGTGAGGCAGTAGGGCGTACCGATCTCGTCCTGGCGGCGGTAGCGCTTGCCGACCGCGCCCTTCTCGTCGTACATCACGTTGAAGCGCCCGCGCAGGTCGGCCGCGATGGCGTGCGCGCGCTCGGGCATGCCGTCCTTGCGCACGAGCGGGAAGACCGCAGCGGTGAACGGCGCAAGGGCTGGCTGCAGCTTCATCACCACGCGCTTCGAGCCGTCCACCTCGTCCTCGCGGTAGGCGTCGCAGAGCACCATCAGGATCGTGCGGTCGAGGCCGACCGACGTCTCGACGACGTACGGGATGTAGCGCTCCTGCGTGTGCGGGTCGAAGTACGTCATCTTCTTCCCAGAGTGCTCCTGGTGGCCCTTGAGGTCGAAGTCGGTGCGTGAGTGGATGCCCTCGACCTCGTTCCAGCCGAAGGGGAACTCGTACTGCACGTCCTGCGCCGCGTCGGCGTAGTGGGCGAGCTTCTCGTGCTCGTGCCAGCGCAGCTTGCTCTTCCGAATCCCATTGCCGAGGTGCCAGTTCATCCGCGTCTCGGACCAGGCGGCATAGGCATCCATCTGTTCGCCGGGCTTGATGAAGTACTGCATCTCCATCTGCTCGAACTCACGCATGCGAAAGATGAACTGCCGCGCGACGATCTCGTTGCGGAACGCCTTGCCGATCTGCGCGATGCCGAACGGCACCTGCTGGCGGCTCGTCTGCTGGACGTTGTGGAAGTTGACGAAGATGCCCTGCGCCGTCTCCGGGCGGAGGTAGACCGTGCTGTCGCCCTCGGCCAGCGCGCCGAGCTGCGTCTCGAACATGAGGTTGAACTGCCGCACGGCGGTCCAGTCGAACGCGCCGGAGTCGGGCGCGCGGATGCCCTCGTCCTGGATGATGTCGAAGAGCGCCTGCGGCATGTCGTCGGCGTGGAGCGCGCGCACGAAGCGCTCGTAGACGGCGTCGGCCCCGTCGTCCTTGCCCTTCTTGCGCAGCTTCGCGATGTGCCCCTCGATGAGCTGGTCGGCACGGTAGCGCTTCTTCGACTGCTTGTCGTCGATCATCGGGTCGTTGAACGCGTCCACGTGGCCCGACGCCTTCCAGACAGTCGGGTGCATGAGGATGGCCGCGTCGAGGCCCTCGACGTTGTCGTGCTCGTAGACCATCGCGCGCCACCAGCGGTCCTTGACGCGGCGCTTCAGTTCGACGCCCAGCGGGCCGTAGTCGTACGTCGCGGCGAGGCCGCCGTAGATCTCGGAGGACTGGAAGAGGAAGCCGCGGCGCTTCGCGAGCGAGACGATGGTGTCGAGGGTGTCGGCCATGGGGCGGGACAGGCGGATGGAATAGAGCTTGCAAAGTTACGCGCCCGGAAATGGCGGCGGCTGCCCGCACCGGGAAGACTCGACAGAGAACGCGCACGGCCCTGACGGTCGGGCATAGCGGTTGCCCCTGCCCACGGGTTGCCCCTGGCCACGACCTGACCATGGTGGCGCTGCGGAAGGGCGTCAGCTCCTCACTGTGCCCCGTTTGGGTCGCTTACGCCGACGACGTATCATCTGGGTGTTTCCTGCCCTCCCTCCCCATGGTTTCCCTGATGCGCATCTTTTGCCTACCGCTCCTGTTGGGCGCGCTGCTCGTCGCTTCCGCGCCGCCCGCCTCGGCACAATCGTGCTTCGACTCGTACGCGTTCGCCACCCAGGCCGACCTCGACGGCTTCCCATGCAGCGATGTCAACGGCAACATCCTCATCGGCCTCACCGCCTTCGATTCGACGAGCAACATCCAGAGCCTCGTTCCGCTGTCTGAACTGCGCAGCGTCACTGGCGACCTGACGATTTCCGCGAACGACTCGCTGGAGACGCTGACGGGGCTCGGCTCGCTCGAAGAGGTCGGCATCCTGAGGGTGACGTTCAACGATGCCCTCACCTCGTTCCGCGAGCTGGGACCGATCGCCTCCGTGGGTGTCCTGGACGTACGCGACAACGGAGCGCTGACCTCGCTGGAGGGCCTAGAAGCCCTGGAGATCGCAGAAGACGTCACCATTACCAACAACGACAACCTCACGTCGCTCGCCGGCCTGAGCAGCCTGCAGTTCGCGACCGAGTCCTTCACGGTGAGCCGGAACGACAACCTGGCCTCGCTGGAAGGCCTGGAGAAGCTCGAGGCAGGCGGCTTCTTCTCCATCGTCGCGAATGCGTCCCTCACCTCGCTGGAAGGCCTTGAGTCGCTGCGGGAGTCGGGCATCACGCTCACCATCAGCAGCAACCCGGCGCTCACCTCGCTGCGCGGGCTCGACTCGCTGCGCACGGTTTCGTTTGAGTTCTTCCTCCTCAACAACGACGCGCTGACCTCGCTCGACGGACTCAACGCGCTGGAGCGGACCCTGTCCTCGGCATACATCCAGCGCAACGAGACCCTGACGAACCTGGATGCCCTGGCGAACCTCACCTCCGTCGGCGGCGAGCTAGTCATCACGGACAACCCCGCGCTCACCGACTGCTCGTGCGGCCTCTACGACCTGATTACCAATGGCGGCGTGGACGGTCCCATCACGATAGAGAACAATGGCGTGGGATGCAGCAGCCTTGCCGAGATCGAGCCGCCACCGCCGGGGTCGTGCGCCACGTCCACGGCTTCTGAGGACGATCCGCTCCCGGCCGGGATCGCTCTTTCCATCTTCCCCAACCCCGCTCAGGGCTCGGCTCGCCTGCGCGCTGAGATCTCCACGCCGACGCACGCTACCCTCGCTGTCTACGATCTCCTCGGCCGCCGCGTGGTTACCCTCGTCGATGGCGTCGTCGCCGAGCCGCTCGACATCGAGTTGGGGGGGTTGGTGCCTGGCACCTACCTCGTGCGTCTCACCACGCAGGACCTGACCACTAGCCTCCCCTCCACCACTACCCAGCGCGTAACGCTCCTCCGATGACTCGACTTCTCCCTACCGCGCGCCCGGTATGGACGCGCTGCTTTTCTATCTACGCACTCGGGGTGGTACTCGGCCTTGGAGCCCCGCGCCTCGCGGCGCAGAACTGCACTGGACCAATCGCGCTTACAAGTCAAGCTGAGGTGGATGCGTTCGCATGCGCGACGCTAGACGGCACGCTGCGCATCGGGTACATCAATGCCGATCTGGATACGGACATCACTGACCTGAGCCCGCTCGCGCGTCTCGAAGCAGTGACGCAGGACCTGCTCATCGGCGGCAACCCGAACCTGACGAGCCTGGAGGGGCTCGGTGGCGTGCGGGGAACCGGCGGCCTGTTCCACGTCAAGCGCAACAACGGACTCGAAGACCTGAGCGGGTTGACGATGACCGGCGTAGAGCAACTTCTTATCGAAGACAACGAGGGCTTGCGTTCGCTCCGCGGCCTCGAAACGCTCGCCACCGTGGAGGTGCGGATTGACATTACTGGCAACGACGCACTGCGCTCGCTCTCGGGGCTCGATGGGGTGACGCAACTCAGCGCTCTCACCATCGCAGACAATACATCGCTCGCATCGCTGGACGGCCTCGGTGCCCTCACCCGCGTCGCGGGCGTCATGAGGCTGCGCGGCAACGCGGCGCTTCTCACGATGGAGGGCCTCGACGTGCTTACGGACGTCCAGAACTTTATCGTAGAAGACAACGACGCGCTCGAGTCGTTTGTAGGGCTCGAACGCCTAGCGAACGTCTTCGAATTTGTCGTGCGCGGCAACGATGGCCTGCTCAGCTTTGAGGGGCTTACGGTCCCCGCGCTGACGCCCCAGGTTCTCACGATTGAAGAGAATGACGCCCTGCGCAACCTAGAGGGCCTAGAAGGTTTGCGCGGCCTTTTTGCTCTCGGGATCTACGAGAACGACGCGCTAGAGACCCTCGCAGGCCTGGACTCGCTCGACAACGCCACCTTCTCGACGATCTCGGGCAACCCGTCCCTGCGCAACCTCAATGGCCTGGAGAGCCTGACCAGCGTCGGGTTCTCTATGGAGATCAGCGACAACACGAGCCTGCTGCACGTCGACGCCCTGCGTAACGTGCTGACCGGCGACGTGCTCACTGTCCGAGACAACCCGCAACTGGCCGCGTGCTCGTGCGGCCTGTTCAATCTCATCGACAGCGGTGGGGTCTCCGATGAGGTCGTCATTGAGCGCAACGCCCCCGGATGCAACGCCCCGAGCGAGTTGATGGAGCCCGCACCTGGCACCTGCCCGACCGTCGTGTCGAACGCACCCGATGCCCTGCCGCGTAGCGAGAGCGTGCTCACCGCCTACCCCAACCCTGGAGCCACGCATCTCACCTTCGATGTGCCGGCTCCGGCCACGGCTCGACTTGTCGTCTACGATCTGCTCGGCCGAGCGGTCCAGGTTGTCTTCGACGGGCCCGCCGCGCAGAGTGTGACCGTGGCGCTTCCACGCCATGCCCTACCGTCCGGCACCTACGTGGCGCGACTGACGCTATCTGATTCCGCTGGGGCCGCCCCTCTGTCGCCCCAGGTCGAAACGCGACGCTTCGTCGTCGTTCGGTAGCACCTCGGCCCAATCGCTCGCTAACACCCTAGACGTCTTGGCGTGTCTTCGACCGACGGGGAGAGGCGACTGAGAACCGCGCCCCACCACCACTGAGGCGCGTGGTCGCGAACGTATCTTTTGCCTCCCACCGCCATGCATGCCGCGTGCGTGGCTCAGCGAACGGAGCACACGGCGCACCTATGGAGGTAGTCTTTCTCGTCGGAGCAGCGCAGGGGCTGTTTCTGGCAGCGGTGCTCGCCAGCCGACCGCGCAACACGCTGCCGAACCTGCTCCTGGCGGGGCTCATCCTGGCGTTTTCCGTGGAACTGGCGATGGCGGTCTACCACAGCGCTGCGTTCAGCCTGCAGCACCCGGTTCTCATCGGGCTGGACCTCCCAATCGCGTTCCTGTTCGGCCCGCTGCTCTACCTCTACGCGCGCACCCTCAGCCAGGGCGAAACGCGGCTGCGGCGGATCGATCTCGCGCATGCCGCTCCGTTTGCCGTCTTCACGCTGTTTCTCCTGCCGTACTTCGTGCGGCCCGGGGCGGAGAAACTGCTGCTGCTCGACGACCCGAGCCTCTCGTTTCAGACGCGTGCCCTCGCTGTCATCAACCCGCTCAAGCTCCTCCACGGCGCAGCGTACTTGGGCCTGGTTGTGCTGCTACTTCGGCGTCACCGTCAACGCCTCCGTGACACCCAGTCGCCGGTCGGGCACACCCACCTGCGCTGGCTACGCAATCTTACCGTGGGCCTCGCGGGAATGCTGGTCCTCTCCGCGCTGCTCTTTGCCCTCGGTGGTCGCAACACGCCCGTTGGCATGAATCCCAGCGGGCTCTCCGATGACCTCACCCTCCTGGCCGTCCTCGTCTTCGTCTACGCGATTGGCTACTTCGGCCTCCGCCAACCCGCTATCACGGCCCCGCCGGTGCTGCCTAAACCGACCGCCCTGGCCGCCGAACGGGTACCCTACGCTCGCTCTGGGATGGCTGCCGAGGAAGCGGCAGAGCAACGTGACCGGCTCGTCGCGCTGATGGAAGCCGAGCACCTCTACCGGCGCGGTGACCTGACCCTGCAGGACCTCGCGGGGGCGCTGAGCCTCACACCCCACAACCTCACGGAGGTCCTCAGCACCCAACTCGATCAGCGCTTCTACGACTTCGTCAACAGCTACCGCGTGCGCGAGGTGCAGGCCCGCCTGACGGACCCGGCGTACGCGGACTGGACGGTGCTGGCGATTGGGCTGGAAGCCGGGTTCAACGCGAAGTCGTCGTTCAACGCGGCGTTCAAGCGGCACACGGGCATGACACCGTCGCAGTACCGCCGGCAGCACGCGACGGCCGTTTGAGGACGCAGAGAAGGTCCAGCCCCACGGGACGGGACCTGGTTAGGGGTCCAGACGGGCGGGGATGGTCGAGTCATGGCATCGCGTGAGGCTAGGCTGCGGACTCGTGCGCTTCGCGCGCTTCCGTTCCGCAACCGTGTGTGCCCATGCCCCGCCTGGCCGTTCTCCTTGCCCTCGCCTTTACCATCTTACTCGCCACGCCCGCGGCCTTCGCGCAGACGCAGACCCTTCGGGGCGTCGTCCTTGACCGCGACACGCGGACCCCGCTGCCTGGGGCCAACGTCGTCGTGGTGGACTCGGAGCCGTTCCTCGGCACCGCGACGGATGCGGACGGGCGGTTCGTCCTCTCGTCGGTGCCGCTCGGACGCCTCGTGCTCCAGGTGAGCTACCTCGGGTATACCCCGCGTGTCCTCCCGAACGTGCTCATGCGCGCTGCCCAGGAGACCGTGCTGGAGAT
>JBCDFO010000203.1:0-8330 GCA_039177895.1 Bacteroidota bacterium | reverse complement strand
CGGCGAGCGCTTCCTCGTCTCGATCAACATGAGCGAGTACCAGGAGTCGCACACGGTGAGCCAGCTCAAAGGCTCGCCTCCTGGCTACGTCGGCTATGGCGAGGGCGGCATCCTCACTGAGGCCGTCCGCCAGCGCCCCTACTCGGTCGTGCTCCTCGACGAGGTCGAGAAGGCCCACATCGACGTGATGGAGCTGTTCTACCAGGTCTTCGACCGTGGCTTCATGCGCGACGGCGAGGGCCGCGAGATCAACTTCCGCAACACGATCATCCTCGCGACGAGCAACATCGGCAGCGACCGCATCCAGCAGGCCTGCATGGCCGAAGAGCGGCCCACCGCCGACGAGCTACGCGCGCTCATCCACGACGATCTTGCCCGGCACTTCCAGCCCGCGCTGCTGGCGCGGATGAAGGTCGTCCCGTACTACTCGCTGGAGCCGAGCGCCATGCGGATGATCACGCAGCTCAAGCTGCGCAAGATCGACCGGCGGCTGCGCGCCGCTCATGGCATCCGGTTCGTCTTCGGCGACGACGTCGTGGACCGCATCGCCGAGCGCTGCACGCAGGTGGACGCGGGGGCCCGCAACATCGACTTCATCATCGACCGGACGCTGCTCCCGGAGGCCTCCCGGGCCCTCCTGCTCCGCCTCGCCGATGACGACGCGCTCCCCACGGCGCTCCACCTCGGCATCGACGAGAGCGGTACGTTCACCTACACCTTCGCCGACGCCGTCGACGCGCACGGCGATGGCGTCGCGACGGACGAGGCCGCCGTGTTGACCGAGGAGGCACCCTCTGAGACGACCTCGGACCCGGAGGACGCGCCGCTCGCCTAGCTTCGCGTCCGCGTGGCTCCTCGCTCACCTAGCCTCCCCCGTCTCGGTCCCGACTGCGTCCCATGGCTTCCCCCGCTGCAAACAAGGCCAGCTTCTTCTTCGAGTGCGCGTCGCTGCCGCCGGACACGTTCGACGTGCTCCGGTTTGTCGGGACGGAGGCCATCTCGTCGCTCTACACGTACGAGGTGCTGCTCGCCTCCGAGGACGAGGACGTCGACATGGACAGCGTGCTGGACGGAGTGTCGCGCTTCATCCTGGTCCGCGACGGTGAGGAGGTGACCGTCAACGGCATCGTGGTCGACTTCGAGCAACTCGGCCAGGTCCCGGACCACACGATCTACCGGGCCGTCCTGAAGCCCGCCTTCTGGAATCTGACGCAGAGCACGCAGAGCCGCGTTTTCCAAAACCTCTCCGTCGTCGACATCGTCTCCGACGTGCTGGGGGACGTCGCCTTCCGCTTCGACCTCAAGGGTTCGTACGACCCGCGGACGTACTGCGTGCAGTACCGCGAGACCGACTTCGCCTTCGTGAGCCGCCTCCTGGAGTTCGAGGGCATCGCCTACTACTTCGAGCAGTCGGCCAGCAAGGACACCGTCGTCTTCACGGACTACCAGAGCTACGAGCCCATCGACGGCGACGACACCATCGCCTACGACCCGGAGGGGAGCCTGCGCCAGGACATCGAGGAAGCCGTCACAGCGCTCTCGTACCGGAAGCGGGCGGTGCCAGGTCGGGTGGTCCTCAAGGACTACAACTACGAGACGCCCGAGCAGGAACTGCGCGCCGAGGCTGGCCAGGCGGGCCCCACCTACTACGACTACGGGCAGCACTTCGAGGACCTCTCCACTGGGAAGCGGCTCGCCAAGGTGCGCGTCGAGGAGCTCCAGAGCCAGCGCGAGGTCATCCGCGGGCAGAGCGACTGCGCCGGCTTCCAGACAGGCTACACGTACGCGCTGGAGCGGCACTACCGCAGCGACTTCAATAAGGACTACCTCCTAATCGAGATCCGCCACGAGGGGAGCCAGGGGCAAGCCAAGGGCGACGTCCTGGGCTACTCCATGGCCATGAGCCTGATCGGCGACGGCAACGATAAAGCTACGCTCTACCGCAACGCGTTCGTCTCCATCCCGGCGACCGTGCCATTCCGTCCGGCCCGGACGACGCCCTTGCCCGAGGTACCGGGCGTCCTCACCGCGCGCATCGAGAGCGCCGGGGGCGACAACTACGCGTACCTCGACGAGGACGGGCGCTACCGCGTCAAGATGCCGTTCGACCTGGAGAGCACCACGAAGGGCAGTTCGTCCAAGCCCGTCCGGCTCACGCAACCCCACGCCGGGGCCGACTACGGGATGCACTTCCCCAACCACGACCAGGTCGAGATGATCTGGGCGTGCGTCAACGGCGATGTAGACCGGCCCATCGCGCTCGGTGTCGTCCCGAACGCGAGCACCAAGTCGCCGTCCCGCTCGCCCAACCGGATGCAGAACGTGCTCCGGACGTTTTCGGGCAACCAGATGGTCATGGACGACACCGTCGACAAGGCGACCGTGCAGGTCAACACGCCCGACGAGAACACTGTCCTGCTCGACGACGCCGAGGACCGCATCCACATCGTCACCACGAAGAAGCACACCGCTACCCTCGACGACAAAAACGCGCGCATCCGGCTCAAGACCACGAGCGGACACCTCGTCACGATGCAGGACAAGGGCGACAAGAAGAATGACAAGAAAGGTCACGTGATCGTCCAGAGCAAGGCAGGCCACGTCGTCCGGCTGCAGGACGACGGCGACGACAAAGGGCACATCCTCGTCCAGACCACGATGGGCCACGTCATCACCATCAACGACAAGGACGAGCACATCACGCTTCAGGACGAGGCCAAGGAAAACCGCATCGTCATCGACATCAAAAACAAAAACATCACGCTAGAGACGAAAAAGGGCAGCATCGACCTGAAGGCGCCGCAGGGCAAGGTGTCCATCGAGTGCACCGACTTCGAGGTGAAGGCGAAGAACAATGCGAGCATCGACGCCAAGCAGAATGTCACCGTCAAGGCGGGGATGAAGTACTCGCAGGCCGGGCTGGACATCGAAAGCAAGGCGCAGATGAAGCACGAGATCGCGGGCCTGCAGGTGAAGAGCGAGGCCCAGTTAGCGAATGACATGGCGGGCGTGCAGGTGAGCGTCAAGGGAACCGCCATGACGGTCATCCAGGGCGGACTCGTGAAGATCAACTAGCGCGCGGCCATGCCTGAGATCCCCGATTACTACAAGCACCTGACGGAGAAGGCCGAGGAGCGCGCGGCCCAGCAGGAGGAAGGGGCCGCCTCGCCACCGGGTTCGGGATCTGCACCGCCGCCAGCAGGTCCTCCAGCGCGCACGCCCCCGCCAGCTCGGACCCCGCCGCCCGGGATGCCAGCCCGGACACCGCCACCTGCACGGACGCCTCCACCGGCCCACCCTCCCTCCTCGACGCGGCCACAGCCGCCCGCAGCCTACGCTCCGCGTCCCCCCGAGCCCACGCCACCGCCGAGCCCTAGCACCCGCGAAGAACTCGACGGGCCGCTCCGCACCTACCAGGCCGACGCGTTTCAGCTGGTGCTTCCGCGCGAGGGCTGGACGGACAAGACCATCTTCATCCTCACCGGCCCTGTCAGCGACGGTCTCCAGCACAACGTCACCGTGACCCTCGACCCCGGCCTGCCCGAGATGACGCTCGCGGACTATGCCTCGCTCCAACGCCAGTCCATCGAGGCCGAGCTACGCGGGCTGCACCTGCTCCTCGACGACGAGATCCAGCTCGACTGCGGGCTGCCCGCTGCACGCCTCGTCTACAAGTGGTACCCCAGCGAGGATGTCCTCGTCTTCCAGCAGCAGGTCTACGTGCTCTATGGCGACGCGGGCTACAAGCTCACCGCGACGTTCACCCGCAAGACCCGCAAGACGCTTGGCCCGAGCGTGGACCGCATCATGCGCTCGTTCGTCCCCCACGGAAACACACCTGCGCCTGAGGTCGCGTACGGACGATGAGCATGGCAGCCCGACTCGGCGACCCAACAGCCCATGGCGGCGTGATCATGGTTGGCTTCCCGACCGTGTTGATCGGCAACATGCCAGCCGCGCGCGTCGGCGACAACCACGTCTGCCCGATGGTGACGCCGGGTGTCCCCCCGATTCCACACGTCGGCGGTCCCATCACGATGGGAAGCCCGACGGTGCTGATCGGCAACATGCCCGCCGCGCGCATGGGCGACATGCTCGTGTGCGTCGGCCCGCCCGACACCATCATGATGGGGTGCCCCACGGTCATGATCGGAATGGGGGGCGGGGGCGCGGGCGCAGCGGGGTCGGCCTCGCCGAGCGCTGCAGCGGCAGCCTATGCCAGCGCTCAAGCTGCGCAGTTCGACAACGTCGAGGCGACCGTGCAGGAGGAGCCGTGGATCCGCTTCGAGCTTAAAGACAAAGCGGGGTACCCGGTCAGCGGGCAGCCTTACCGCTTTAAGGACCCCGATGGCAAAGAGATGACGTCCCGGCTGCGTCAGGATGGCGTCGTGCAACGCACGGCGCTGGAAAAGGAAGGCCAGGGCGAGGTGACGCTGATGAGCGTCTCTGAGGCCTCCTGGTCCGATGTCGAGGCCAAGGTGGGCGAGGCGCTCGACCTGTCGGCCAAGGTGGACGGGTTCAAGGACGGCACGCGTGCCGTCCTCCAGGTGTGGAAGCGCGACCTGAGCGGACCGGACGTGCTCGTCGACGAGCTGGACTCGAGTGTGCGCGGCGGCAAGGTGGAGGGCCAGTGGGCCTACGCGCTCCCGGAGGACTTCGAGGTCACCTCCGACTTTGACGCCTACACGATGCCCCAGTACTACTTCGACGTGGTGGTCGAGACGTGCCGTACGCGTTCCGGGATGCTGACCTACAAGGATTACGTCGAGATCGAGTGCGTGTCGCACAACGCCGCGGACGACCGGACGACGCCGCTCTCGGAGCCCTACGTCCTGTACCTCTCCAACGGGGAGGTGCGGCAAGGGACGCTCAGCCAGGGCAAGGCGCGGGAGGAGAACATCCCGCCGGGTCGCTGCGCGGTGGTGTTTCCCACGCTGGAAGACTACGACCAAGACGCTGACTAAGCCTGCAGCCTTCCGGCATGGGACACGACGCCAACGACTCACAACGCCCGCTGCCGCCTGACGGTACGCCGCCCGGTGGGGACCCTCCGTTCGTTGCCGGCCAACCCGACTATGACGCTCCGCTCCCTCCGACGCCGGCGGAAGACCAAGCGCCTGACTTTCAGGCACCACCGCCGCCGCTCCCCGCACCCCCACTGCCGCGGAAGCCGGATGACGAGACGCCTCCGGATTTTCAGGCTCCGATGCCCCCACTCCCGACGCCGCCGCCGGGAAACGAGCGGTTCGTAGAGGGACAGCCTGACTTCGATGCGCCCCTTCCGCCAACGCCGCCGGAAGACCAAGCGCCTGACTTCGAGGCACCGCTTCCACCGACGCCGCCGGAAGAACAGGCTCCGGATTTCGACGCGCCCCTTCCGCCGACGCCCGACCCGCCACCTCAGCCGCCGCGCCACGCCATCGCCACGGGACGCACCACCACCTTTTCGACGCACGTGGGTCCGGGGGAGTTGGTCGTCCTCAGCACAGACAAGCAGTTCGCGCCGTCGGTGGAACCTCTGGACATCTCCTACCGCGTCAAAGACCTCGCGGGCAAGCGGGTGGTGCTCCAAATCGTGGGGGAGACGGTTCCCGTCCTGCACGAGCAGGTTCTCACCGAAGCGGAGACCCAGGACGGCACCCACGCCCTCCAATGGGACGGCAAGATCACCCAGGGCGAGCAGGCTGGGTCGTGGGCGACGCCGCTGAGCGGTCCGTTTCTAGTACGGATGAGCGCGGGCGGGTTGAAGGCCGAGCGGCCGTTCAACATTTTGTACCACTCCCTCGACCTGCGCTGGGGAACACACACGCCGGACGGTACCACCCCGCCTCCGTCCGACAAGGTTGCCTACGCGCAGGCGCGGCTCAATGCGCTCGGCTACCACGCGGGACCTGTCACGGGCGCGATGAACGACACCACGAAGCGGGCCATCGAGCGCTTCCAGCGCGGGACCTACGCGCCGAAAGCCACCGCTGCGGCGACCACCGCCCCGACGAAGCCGCTTCCCACAAAGCCACTCCCGACCCGTCCGGCAACATCTTCGCCGTCTCCGGCCCGCCCGCAAACGAAGCCGAGCGATCCGTATCAGACGCTACCGCTCGCTCCCACGTCTTCCGGACCGCCCAAGAAGGCACTGCCGACGGGTCCGCCGCGCGTGGGTGGACTGCTGGTGATCAACGGCCTGCTGGACAGCGAGACGGTAGAGGCGCTCCAGGTCGCCGCGCCGCGCTCTATCTGGGAAGACGGGAAGGACCCGCTCAAGGCCGATTGCCGCGTCTACGTCTACGACAACTATTTCAACGACACCCACGCCAACCTTGTCACCACGACCACGCCGGAGTTCACCTCGCACGACCGGAAGCAGTTCGTCGAGGATAAGATCGACCGGCCCTTCATCCCGCTCGAAGTCCAGGTCAAGCTGACGCGCAAAAATGGGCAGGGGGTGTTTGCACCCGAGGCTACCGGGTCAGCCTTGGTCGCCTGGGAAGTGGACGACGCGGAGGAAGACGCCACGGTGGTCACGTCCACCCCGCTGAGCCGCACCTACGTCGAGCGCGCGCGGCGATACGGGACAGCGGACACCTTGAGTGGCGCGTCCCGGATCGACGACGACGGCGACAACGCGCTCGATTCCCTGCAGGGCTTTCGCGCTCCTGCCTCGTCCGAAAACATCAAAGCTTGGTTCCCGGACGATGCTGACTCCCGGCTCGCCCCATATCAGGTCGTGCGCTACGGCACGGAGGAGCGCCACGGTACGACGTTCCACCGCGCCATCGTGGCCGCGCACGATCACGACACCGACCACCCGACCAAGCGAGGCTGTGCGGGGATCTACCTGCGGATGAGCACCAAGGGCGGCGACGACGCCAAGGTGCGCGCCGCCCTCACCTTCGACGGCCTCCCCAACAAGGACAAGCTCGACGAGGCGCACCAGAAGCAGAGCCCGGACTGGGCGGCGGAAACCGGGCGCTGGACGACGTGGCGGCGGATGCGCGTGAGCGCCTACTGCCAACAGCGCACCCCGACCCGGCCCTCTGGCAGTCCCAACTGGAACCAGATCACTCGGTGGTGGGCTGAGGCCTTCATCGAGGTCGAGAACGGGGGCAAGCCGCTCCAGATCATTGACTATGCGTCCGTGGTCACGGAGGAGGCCTACCGGGCTGCTCTGTTGAGTCTTCCCCCGACGCATCGCCCGTTCGGCTTGTCAGCAGACACCCTGACGTACCGGCCCGAAGGCGTGTACGGCGGCCCGCCCCTCACTCAGCATGAAGCCGAGTCGCCAGACGACTACCTCACGCGCGCGAACGCTGCCATCGTGGCGTGGTGCGAGCACCCGCTCAATGCCATCATCAAGCTGATTCACGATCACACGCGGCAGTCTAGCCCAGAGGGGCTCATCATCTACGATCACAGCCTCTACCACGAATCGCTTGAGGCGAAGGTCTGGTGGCCGACCCCTAAGCCCCCTGCCTCCTCGCAGGCCCCGGCCTCGCCTACGCCTCCGGCCAGCGACCCGTATCAGCCGCTACCGATCGCGTCAAAACCTGACTCGAAGCCGCCAACCAAGCCTCTACCTACGCCCCCGCCTGACGACCCGTATCAGCCGCTACCGATCGCGGCGGCGACGCCCAGCCAACCCGGCCGGTGGGAGCCGATTGGTAATCCCTACTACAAGACCTACTGGCCCTCCAACCGAGGGTACGTCCGGGCCAATGGCGCGGTGACGATGGACGTCCACAACCAGGCGGACGTGAACTGCTACGTGATCCACGAGTGCGGCCACGCCAAATTCCTGTACCACCACTACACCGACGGAGGGATTGCCTGCGACACGCCGCTGCACCATGACATGGCGCAACCCCGCTGCGCCATGAGCTATCCCATCGATCCCGACAGCGTGTACCAATACACCTACTCCTTCTGCGGCAAGTGCCTGCTGCGCCTACGCGGGTGGGACGTGGAGGCCCTCCCCCGCCAGTACCGGCAGAGCGCTCCGGCGGGACCACCGAAGAAGCCGCTCCCCAAGTCGCCCCCGAGCGATCCGTACCAGACCATCCCACTGGCACCGAACCCGGACGCCTCGGCGTCCTCGCCAACGCAGACGGCTCCGGCGCACGCTCAGCCCAGCGACCCCTACCAAACGATCCCGCTGGCGCCTGCAGATCCCTCGCCGCCATCGACGCCTCAACCAAGCGATCCATACCAGACCATCCCGTTGTCTCCGGCGGACGCGTCGGCGTCGTCAAGCCCGCCGAAGAAGCCGCTCCCGCCCAACCCTAACCCGAAGACCTAGCTCGCCTAATCCGTGAGGCGCTCGTCGCTGCCTACTT
>JBCDFO010000202.1:0-8338 GCA_039177895.1 Bacteroidota bacterium | reverse complement strand
GAGTGAAGACCGCATCCAAAGTAGGGACTGGCCGCATCCTATCTTGCTCGGGTCCGATTTCTTCCGCGAATCCACCCGCCGAGACGTCCCGCCATGCGCATCCTCGTCGTCGGGGGCGGGGGCCGCGAGCACGCCCTGTGCCACGCCCTCGCCCGCAGCCGCCACTCGCCCACGCTCCTCTGCGCGCCAGGCAACGCAGGTACGGCCTCGCTCGCCGAGAATGTGCCCGTCGCCGCGTCCGATGTCGCGGGCCTGGTCGCGCTGGCCGAGGAGCGTTCCGTGAACCTCGTGGTCGTCGGGCCGGAGGTGCCGCTCGTGGCCGGCCTCGGCGACGCGCTGCGCGAGCGAGGCATCGCCGTGGTCGGTCCGTCCGCTGCCGCCGCGCAACTCGAAGGCTCGAAGGCGTTCGCGAAGGCGTTCATGGACCGCCATACCATCCCCACCGCCGCCAGCCGCACCTTCGACGCCACAGAGTATGCTGCTGCCCAGGCCTACGTCGCGGAGCACCCGCTGCCGCTCGTCCTCAAAGCCGACGGGCTCGCCGCAGGCAAGGGCGTGCTGATCTGCACGACGCACGACGAGGCGCGCGACGGCCTCGCCTCTATCCTGCGCGACGGCACCTTCGGCGAGGCGGGCGCGCAGGTTGTCGTGGAGGCGTTCATGGCGGGCGAGGAGGCGAGCGTCTTTGCCCTCACCGACGGGACCGACTACGTCCTCTTTGCGGCTGCTCAGGATCACAAGCGCATTGGCGAAGGCGACACCGGGCCCAACACGGGCGGCATGGGGGCCTATGCGCCCGCGCCGGTCGTCACGGCCGCCGTGCTGAAGCAGGTCGAGGAGCGCATCGTGAAGCCGACGCTGAAGGGGATGCGGGCCGAGCGGATGCCCTACACCGGGTTCCTCTACGTCGGGCTCATGATCACGGCGGAGGGCCCGAAGGTGGTCGAGTACAACTGCCGCCTCGGCGACCCCGAGACGCAGGTGGTGCTCCCGCTCCTGAAGACCGACTTCGTGGACCTCCTGAAGGCGCAGCAGGACCATCTCTTGGACCAGATCGCCGTCCAGATGCACGACGGCGCGGCGGCGTGCGTGGTCGTGGCCTCGGAGGGCTATCCAGGCTCCTATCCCAAAGGCCTGGCCATCGCCGGGCTGGAGGACGGCGACGAGCGCGGCGCGACGATGGTCTACCACGCCGGAACGACCCGGGCCGACGACGGCACGCTGGCCACCTCGGGCGGACGCGTGCTCGGCGTCACGGCGCGTGGGGCCACGCTCGCCGAAGCCCTGGACGCCGCCTACGAGCGCATCGAGACGGTCTGCTTCGACGGCATGCAGTTCCGCCGCGACATCGGCCAGAAGGGGCTGCGTCGGGAAGAAGCACAGACGGACGACGACACGAACACGTAGGCCGATGCGCTCTCTTGGTCTCGGTTTGGCGCTATTCCTGGCAGGCAGCTTCGCGCACGCCCAGCCTGCACCGACGGCACAGGCCCCCGATGCCGCCGACTCCACGCGCGCTATGACCCCGACTGTCCCGTCTGCCGTTGCCACCTTCGAGGACGCGGTCTCGCTGAGCGCCGACCCGACCGGGCGGCTCTACGTCGTCGATGCCGCGGCGGCGACGATCACGGTGCTCGATGCCGCTGGGCGACAGCTCGCCACCCACGGAGGGCCTGGCAGCGGCGACTACGGCTTCTTCGAGCCCGCCGGCCTCGACCCGACCAACGGCCTCGCCCTCTTCGTGGCCGACCTCGGCAACCAGCGCGTCCAACGCTTCGAGCGCGACTTCCGCCTCGTCCGCTCCATCCCTGTCGAGCAGCCGGGCGAAGACGGTCCGATCGACCGCGTCGAAGACGTCTTAGTGGGCGACCCGCGCGCCGTCGCGCTCAGCCCGACTGACGAGTTGCACGTCATCGACGCGCGCAGCCGGAGCGTCCTCACCTACGACGTGGACCGCACGTTCGAGCGCAGCATCGGCGGCTTCCGCGACCCCGTTGACCTCGCCGTGACGGACGATGGGACCCTCGTGGTCGCCGACCGAGGCCGGAGCCGCCTCGTGGTCTACGACACCTACGGCTTCCGACTGCGCCGCCTCGACCTCGCCGAGCCGCCTGTGGCGCTCGCCTTTGCACGCGGCCGCCTCCTCGTCACCACCGCCCGCGCCGTCCGTGTGCTCGACCTCGACGGCGTCGAGCGGGCCGTCTACCCGATCCCGCTACCCGACCCCGACGACACGCTCATCGGCTCCGCGCTCGTAGACGACCACCTCTTCGTGCTCACCGCGACCGCGCTGTATCGCTACAAGCGACCGTGACGCGCCACGGCTCTGAGATTCAACGGACGACAGCCGAGCCTCACCCCATCCAGAACCCGATTACGAGCGGACCGAGCAGCACGATCAGGACCAGCGCAATCACGCTGACGATGGTGCCGGATGCGATGAGGTCGCGCGTCGTCAGTTCGCCCTGCGCGTAGGCGATCGCGTTCGGCGGCGTGCTCACCGGCAGCGCCATCGCCGAGGAGGCGGCTAGCGCGATGCAGAGCGCGACGATGACCGCGTCGGTGCCGCCGTCGGCCGTGGTGAGCGCGAGCGACACGCCGATGGGCAGCACCAGGTTGGCCGCCGCCGTGTTCGACATGAACGTGCTCAGCACGAGCGTGCCCGTAGTGAGGATGAGCACGACCGTGCCGCCGCCCGTGGGCAGCGCGGCCACGAGCGCCGCGTCGAGGCCCGTGAGGCGCATGCCGAGGCCGAGCGCGAGGCCGCCCGCGATCAGCACGAGCACGTTCCACTGGAGCGCGTCGAAGTCGTGGCGGTTGAGGACGCCCAGCGAGGTAAACGCCACG
This sequence comes from Bacteroidota bacterium, assembly GCA_039177895.1. GTDB lineage: Bacteria > Bacteroidota > Rhodothermia > Rhodothermales > Rubricoccaceae > JBCBEX01. The sequence continues at coordinate 5,491 of JBCDFO010000202.1, read as the reverse complement.
ACCGGGAGCAGGGCCACGACGGCGGTCGGCAGCCCGTGCCACGGCTCGGTGAGCCAGAGCACGATGGTTGCAAGCGCGATGGCGAGGACGACGAGCCCGCGTCCCGTGAGGCGGCTCGTGACCGGCTGGAGGTTGAGGCCAGGCGTCGCAGCGGGGTAGACGCGGAGCAGGAGCATCCACGTGACCGTGAGCAGCAGCGCACCGAGCGGCACCGCGATCAGCATCCACGTCCCGAACGAGATCGGAATCCCGGCGTCCGTCAGCACGCCCAGCGCAACCGCATTCGGCGGCGAGGCGACCGGCGTCCCCATGCCTCCGATGTTGGCCGCGAACGGCACCGAGAGCAGCAGCCCGCGCCGCACCGGGTCCTCACGCGGGATCTGCGCCAGCATCGGCCCGACGAGCGTGATCATCATCGCCGTCGTGGCCGTGTTCGACATGAACATCGAGAAGACGGCCGTGGCGATCATGAGCCCGAGCATCACCTGACTCGGGCGGCCCTGGAACAGCCGCAGCACGATGGCGGCCAGGCTCGCATCGACGCCCTCCTTGACAGCAGCGCGGGCGACGATGAAGCCACCCAGGAAGAGGTAGATGATCGGACTGGAGAGCGGCGCGAAGAACGTGTCGTAGGTCGGCCCCTCGCCTTCGAAGCCGAGGCCCGGCCAGCCGCCCGGGTTGGCGAGCAGGACAACCTCGAGCGCGATCACGAGCAGCGCCGTGGCGAAGAGCGGCAGCGCCTCGGTCGTCCAGAGCAGCGCCGCGAGCACGAAGATGCCCGCCATCAGCCGCGCCTCACGCGGCAGCGCCTCCGGCACGACCGCGCTCACGACGAGCGCAACGATTACAGCAAAGACGACCCCGACGGCCTGCTGCACGCGCAGCTTCGAGCCGGGGATGCGCGTCTGGAGCAGCCGCTGCGTGTGCGCGACCTCCGCGCGGATATGGTGGCGGCCGACACGCAGCCAGGCGCGGAGCGGGGGCGAGGTGAGACGGGCCATCGAGGCGGCGGTGGGTCAGCACGACGCCCCAAAACTGGTCGCCCCAGCCTGCATTCCCAAGTGAAGCTCCGGCGATCCGGTCCCCGTTGGCCTGTCGGGCCATCCCCGACACGGCATCGCCCGTACGACAGCGGCCGTCTACTGCGGCACCGCAATTTCGTCCGCTTCCGCCACCACCGACAGGGACGCCAAGTCGGCGACTTCAGCTCGGACGCGGTTGATCGCCGAGCGGCCCCGCTGCGGCCACGTCCGGTTCGTGAGCAGGATTACGAATAGCTCCTGGTCGGGATCGATCCAGAGCGAGCAGCCCGTGAAGCCCGTGTGCCCGAAGCTGCGCGGGCCGAAGTACTGCCCCGCCGACGAGAAGCCTTCTTCAGGCGGACGGTAGGCCATCCAGCCCAGCCCCGTAGGGTAGGCCCCGGGACGTGTCACGCGGGCCGTGAACGTCGCAAGCGTCTCCTCGGAGAAGAAGCGAATGCCGCCCGCCGTCCCGCCGTTGGCGAGCATGAAGGCGAGCGTACTCAGGTCCTCCACGTTCGAGAACAGTCCGGCATGCCCGGCCACGCCGCCGAGGATCGACGCGGCCTCGTCGTGGACCTCGCCCTGGAGCAGCCGCTGCCGGAACGTTCGGTCGATCTCGGTCGGCACGACGGCTTCGTCGCGCATACCGACGGGGCGGAAGCCGGTGTTGACCATGCCCAGGGGCTCGAAGACGGCAAGGCGGAGGTACTCGTCGAGCGAGAACCCGCTGATCACCTCGATGAGATCGCCGAGCACGATCATGTCGAAGTCGCTGTAGCGCGTGCCCTGGCCGGGCGTGTAGCGCAGCGAGTCGGCATAGATGAACGCGCGGACGGAGTCGGGGTCGGCGAAGCCGTGGACGTGGAACGGGTGGAAGACCCGCTGCCCTGCCTGGTGCGCGAGGAGCTGCCGGACAGTCACGTTGTCCTTGCCGCCCGCGCCGAATGCCGGGAGGTAGCGCGCGACGGGTGCGTCGAGGTCGAGGCGGCCCTGGTCGTAGAGCATCATCGCGGCGACCGTCGTGGCTGCTACCTTGGTCACGGATGCGAGGTCGAACACCGACGACGGCGTAACGGATTGGCGCAGCGCCGCGTCGGCGGTGCCCTCGCCGTAGGTGAAGGTCCCATACCCGGCTTGCTTCACGAGCACGCCCGCGCGTCCGATGGCGACTGCAGCGCCGGGGAAGACGCGCCGCGTGATGCCCTCCTGCATGACAAGGTCCACCGTGTCGAGCGTGTCGCGCAGCATGCCTACGTCGGGGGCGGTGCCGGGGCGTAGCTGCGCCTGCGCCACCCGGATGCCGTCGCCTACGGCGTGCAGGCCCGGGATGCCGATGGGCAGCGTGCCCTGGATTGGGTAGAGTCCGGCGAGCGCCTCCGCTGCGGCCTCCTGCACGTAAGCCTTGCCATCGAAGGCGGCGAGGTAGGCGTCCGGCTGGTCGATGCCGAGGAGGACGTAGGGGTTGCCGAAGGCGACGAGCACGACGGGTGTGCCGCTTGCGACAAGCCGGTTCACGAGCGCGCGGTGGCGGCTCGGTAGCCCGATGGTGCCGCTGTAGTTGCGCACCTCCAGGAACGACGGCACGATCACGAGGTCGTGCGCGGCTGCCTCCGTCGCTAGGGCGGCGTGCTGCGCGTCCGAGGCGCTGCGGCTGGAGAACCGGTACGTTACCTCACCGTCGAGCAGCCCGTCGAGGCGGTCGGCGAAGGGGCGGCCCACCGAGGCGCGGCTGCCGTCCGATACCGCTGCGACGAGCACGCGCGTCGCTGGGTCGAGCGGGACCACGTCGGCCTCGTTGCGGAGCAGCGTAAGCCCGCGCTGCGCGATGGCGCGAGCGAGGCGGGCGTTCTGGGCGAGCACGTCAGCGTCCGGCGCGGAGAGGGTGGCGGGACGCTCCGGCGTGCGGCCGAGCACGGCGCGGGTGCCCCACGGGTAGCCGTCGGCGTCCGTCGGCATGCCCTCTACGGGGATCGGAAAGGTTGCTTCAGCGGGCTCCGGCTCAGGCAGGGTTGGCCGGTGCAAACCCAGCCACTCCTTGGCGCGGAGTATGCGTCGCACGGACGCGTCAATGCGGTCTTCGGTGAGCCTACCCTCGCGCACGGCGGCGATCAGCGCGCGCTTCACCGCCGTCTCGTTGCGCGTGAGAATGAGCTGGTCGGCCCCGGCCTCGACGGCGCGCACGGCGGCCTCGCCCGGCCGGTAGTGGTCGGCGACACCCTTCATGTTCATCCCGTCCGTCACGATGAGCCCCTCGAAGCCGAGTTCTTCCCGGAGGATGCCCGTCGTGATCGGCGCGGAGAGCGACGCGGGCGTGTTCGGCCGGTCGTCGAGCGCAGGGAGGGCGAGGTGGCCCGTCATCACGCTCATCGCCCCCGCGTGGATACCGGCGCGAAACGGCGCCCACTCGGTCGCGGCGAGACGGTCGCGGCGGAAGCGGAGCACGGGCAGGTCGGCGTGGGAGTCTACTTCCGTGTCGCCGTGGCCGGGGAAGTGCTTCAGCGTCGCGATCACGCCGCCGTCCTGAAGGCCCTGCTGGTACGCGACGACGAGGCGGCTCGCGGCGTTCGGGTCGGCCCCGAAGGCACGCACGTTGATGATCGGGTTATGCGGATTCGTGTTGAGGTCCGCGACGGGCGCGTAGTTCTGGTGGATGCCCAGCGCCCGCGACTCAGCGGCAATGGCACGGCCCATCGCATAAGCGAGCGCCGGGTCGGCGGCGGCCCCGAGTGCCATCGCGTTCGGGAAGCGCGTCGTGCCGCTCGTGCGCATGCCCGCGCCGGTCTCCATATCCTGCGCCACTAACAGCGGGATCGAGGCCCGCGCCTGGAGGCGCTGCGTCAGCGTCGCCTGGTCGTCGGCGTTGCCTTTGAAAAACAGCAGCCCGCCCACGCCGAACCGCTCCACGCGCTGCACGAGCCGGTTGAACTCCGCGCCGCGCAGGTTCGACGGGGTGCCGTTGGCATGCGTCAGGATGAGCTGGCCGACCTTCTGGTCCAGCGAGAGCGTGTCCAGCACCGACTCCGCCCACACGCCGACGCTTGGCCACGGATCGAGCGACGCCTCCCCCGTCGCGCCGCCCGTTTCCTGGGGGAGCGAAAGCAGCATCGGGACGACGACGAGGAACCAGAGCAGGCGCATCGAGCCGCAAACGGGTGGGTGGTGGAGGTCAGAAAACTACGCGGTTCCTTCATCGACCGCACGCAGCATGCCACAAAAAAGCAGCGCGGGCCGGGCTGTGTCGCCCCAGCCCGCGCTGCGCGTGCGAACACGATAGCCGAGCGCGTCAGCGAACGATCTGGATCACCCGCTCCCCGCGCATCTCTGTACCACCGTTGCCGCCGTAGGCGAAGTACTCGAGCTTAACCTCGCCGACCTGCAGCGCCCGAAACGTTACGACGCGGTCCGTCGAACTGTAGATCTGAAATGCTCCCGTGCCGGACTGATACCACTCGTAGAAGTAGACCGTGGAGTCCTCGGGTGCTTTGAAGATGGCGCTCTCTCCGAAGGCCACTTGATCGGGACCCTTCAAGAAGCCAACGCGCACGGCGTCGCTCACCTCGGTGGGAGGGGCACCGTTTGCGCCCTCTTCGGGCGTGAGGAGCGACTCACGGCAACCGGTGAGGCAGAGCAGGAGCGCGCAGGAGAGGAAAACACGCATGCGAGAGCGGGTGAACGTGAGTGGCTAGCGAAGGAGGACCATCGAGCCCGTCGCGCGGTTGGCGCCGGAGACGAGGCGGTAGAAGTAGGCTCCGCTGGAGAGCGCCGACGCGTCAAACGGGATGGCATGGGTGCCAGCGGCGAGCGTCTGGTCAACGAGCCGGTGCACTTCGCTGCCTGTGGCGTCATAGACCACGAGCGTAGTCGGAGCCGCTTCGGCGAGGGTGAAGCGGAGGGTCGTCGTCGAGGCGAAGGGGTTGGGGAAGTTGCCGTCGAGCGCGAACGTGAGCGGACCAGTCCGCTCCTCGGTGTTCACCACCTGCGCGACGGTGAGTTCGATGGTGACCTCGAGTTCGGTGTTGTCCGGGTCGTTGGTCGTGAACGCAAACGTTTCTTCGTACTCACCCGGTATGAGGGTGGTCGCATCGATGGCGAACGTAATGGTCTCGGAGGTACCTGGCGCGATAGAGCCGCTGCTCGGCGTGATCGTGCTCACGAACGAGCCCGGAGCTAGGTCGGCGAAGGCGTAGGTGAGGTCCGAAGCGCCGATGCTATTGAGGGTGGCTGTCACCACGTCGATCGTGCCCTCGTCGAGCGTGACTTCGATCTCATCGGGCTTCAGCGTCACCGCCGAGGCGAGCGAGCCCGCGCCCATCACGGCGACTTCGATAACGGGAATGTCGGGGTCGTCCGTCGTGATGGTGAGGGTCGCAGGCTCATCGGCCTCCTCCAGCGGCGCAAAGTCCACCGTGATGGGGAACCGCTCCCCGGGAACCACCGGGATGAGGATGTCGGGGAAGGATACCTGGTAG
>JBCDFO010000201.1:0-8379 GCA_039177895.1 Bacteroidota bacterium | reverse complement strand
GCGCAATGAGGTAGCTACCGACGAACCCCAGACCATCGCTGTGCGCCTCTGACCGGGCGCTCGGTGTCTACCGGCGATCTCGCATCGCCAGCGGCCCCGTAAGGCCGCGCCTGTTCTTTCCCGTACTGATCCAGAGGCCCTGCGCGCGCACCTCTACGCGTCGTTGAACCAAGAGTGGCACCGCAAGCATGCGGCCCCCGCGCCTGAGTTCGTCGTGCGCTACCTCGCCGTCCCGCCGCGCACGATGCGCCGCGCCGCTTAGCGACGGCAGGAGAGAGGGCAGCGGATCGGAGATCCGCGACAGGCCCTCTCTCCGCCCCTGGTTTCTGGACTCCCCATCTACAGCCCATCTCGCTGATTAATGATCAGCGGTGAGTTGCCAGCCACACCTATGTCCCAGCGGGACGCTACCGCCATGTTTCCCTTCGATCCCCCTACTCTCGAACGCACGCCCGAGCGAGCGCTACGCCTCGTTCGGCGTATCACGGAGCCGCAGCAGCGCCGCCTTCACTGGATGGCGGAGCGGGCCGGGCACACCGCCGCGACGATTCGACGGGCGCTCAGGCTCTGGGGCTACTTCGACGCCTCAGACATCTGGCAGCCCGACTACGACGCCGTGGTGGGGCGCCTGGCGACGCCGGAGTGTGCACAGCGGATGAAGCTCGCCAAGCTCTTCGACGGCGAGCGGCCTTACGCGATCCACGCGAAGTCCCGCGCCTCGTTCGGGGCCGCGCAGGCGACGAGCCAGATGCAGACGGACACGCTCGCTCGCAAGGTCGTGTGGTACGCCGACGCGATGCGCCGCGCGCATCTGCTCGGTGAAGAGTCCTGCGACCTCCTCGCCGCTGACGCCTCCGCAGTCGCGCTCGAACTCGCCTTCCGCGCCGAACACGCCACTGCCCCTGCCATCGCAGCGTGAGCTCTCAGTGATGGCCGACCCCCTCTCCCAAGCCCCCGGCTACCCCGACGACGTGTATACCTCGCTCCCGACCCTGCTTGCGCGCGGCGCTGGGCACTTCGCCCAGCGCACGGAGCGCGACGTGTGGCTCACAGGCGCGGTGTCGGTGCTCTCGGCATGCCTGCCGCGCGTGGGCTTCTGGAACGCAGACGGCTTCTACCGACCGCACCTCATGGCCTGCGTCGTCGCGCCCGCGTCGTCAGGGAAGGGCGTGCTGCGCTACGCGCACGCCCTCGGCACCCAGGTTGAACGGCTTCTCAGGACGGAGTACGGCCGCGAACTCGCCGACTGGGAGGATCACAAGGCATTTCTGAGCAAGGGTCAGACCGCCCCGCCGAAGCCCCCGATGCGCAAGCTCTACGTGTCGGCGAACGCGAGTGCTGCGGCGTTCTTCGATGCTATCGGCGCGTCGGACGATCTGCCCGGCGGGGGTGGGCACAACCTCGTCTTTGAAACCGAGATCGACACGCTCGCCGCTTCCCAGGCGCAGGAGTGGGGCGACTTCTCGGACGTGCTCCGCAAGGCATTCCACCACGAACGGCATTCGGTGGAGCGCAAGGAGCGGGAGCTGGTCGTGGAGCGCCTCGAACTCGCCATGTGCATCTCAGGGACGCCGGAGCAATTCCTGCGGCTCTTCGGCACGGCAGAAAACGGACTTTTCTCCCGGTTCGGGTTCTACATCTTCTCCGGCACGCGGGCGTGGCGCGATCAACGGCCGACCGACCACAGCCGGGATCGCTACGGGTATTTCGCCGACGCGGCCCGTGCGGTGCGCGAACTCTTTCTCGGCCTGCGCACACGCGAGCGTCGGCTAGAGGTGGTCCTGTCGGACGCGCAGTGGGACCTCCACACGGCGACGTTCCGCGCCATGCTCGACTCCGTGGTGGAGGCCGGGCGCGCCCCCGAGACGGATGCGACCGTGAAGCGGGCGGGCATCATGGCCGTCCGTATCGCGGCCGTCCTGGCGACGCTCAGGGCGTCCGAGCGAGGCGATGACCTCTACCGACTGCCGTGCATCCAGACGGCCGACGAGGACGTGCGCTGTGGGCTGCTTATGGCTCGCACCTGGACGCAGCACGCGGCCATGCTTCTCACGCACATGCCGGGACCGGAGCGGGTCGTGATGCGCGCGCGCGACCTCCGACAAGACGCCTTCTTCGACGCTCTGCCGGAGGAGTTCACCGGAGCCGAGGCAGTCCTGATCGGGGCCGACATGGAGCACTCTCGGCGGAGTGTCTACAACTACCTCAAGACACTACTTGAAGACTCTCGACTGGCGAATCCGTCGCGGGGGCTCTACACCAAGACGAGGCTAGAAGGATGATTGTCATGACTTGGTTAGTGCAAAGTGCAAATTCGCTTGTGCAACGTGCAGATGCATTTGCACTAACGATGATGTGGCACATAGAAACAATGCTTTACGCCGTGATCACCATGCTGCAATGTGGCTTAGTGCAACAGTTAGTGCAAGGCGTGCAGTTCGGTTTCCGCCCCTTGCCCGTTACGTGCCAATCCGACTCATTTCGACCCTTGGTTTCTGGCTCGCAGAGGGCTTGGGAGGTGGAGGGAGAGGGAGCCCCCCTAAAGGGGGCTTCCCTCTCTCCCTACCACCACCTCCTGGCAGCCCGCCGCGCCGCAGGGCGTGGGGAGGTGAACCAACCCACACTCTGCCAGCAGCCACGCGCTTCAGCGCCGCGTCCGGCTCCCGACGCGTATCCGCCGCCCGGCCGCCAGACCAAGCTCGACCGCGCCTTCTGGGCCTTCCACGAGGCGAACCCCCAGGTCTACGACCTCCTCGCCAGCTTCGCGCGCCGCGCCCAGCGCGCCGGACACGAACGCTACTCGATCAAGGGCCTCTTCGAGCTCGTCCGCTGGCACACCTCCGTCGAGACGGCCGACGGGCAGCCCGTGCCCGGCGTCGGCCGCGTGAAGCTCAACAACAACGCGACGGCACACTACGCCCGTCTCCTCATGCACCGCGAGCCGGACTTGCGGGGCTTCTTCTCCACCCGCGTGCAGAAGTCGGCTGACCCGACAGCACGCCCAACCCACAGCTAATCCACATGGCAACACAACCCTTCGAACAGTGGGCGCTCGTCGAACTCATGGGCCACCAGCGCCTCGCAGGCTTCGTCTCCGAGGCCGACTTCCCGGCAGGCTTCGTACGCATCGATGTCTACGAGCAGGACCTCGACGAGGACGGCTACTTCGACGAGGAATACCGATAGTCCACCGCCTTATCAACCTGAAACCATCGAACCATGGCTACCGACACCCAGACCGGCGAGATCACCGAGCAGGACCCGCTCGAACCGCTGCGCCATCTCTCCGCGGGCACCTTCCCCGACGACTTCGCGGAGGACCTCGCGGAGCTCATCACCGCCGTCCAGGACACCGGCAAGTCCGGCACGCTCACGCTCGTGCTCAAAGTCGAGCAGAAGGGCCGCTACGACCAGATCGAGGTCACGCCCGACATCAAGCTCAAGCGCCCGCGCCACACGCTTCCCTCGTCGCTCTTCTACACGACCGACGGCGGCGACGGCGCATCCGGTATGCGCCTCGTTCGCGAGGACCCGCGTCAGACGGAGCTCGACCTGCGCACAACCGAAGCCAACATCCGCCCGCTCCGCAAGGCCAGCGGCGAATAGACCACGACCCGACGTCACAACTCTCATCAAGCGATCACAAATCATGGCTCTCTACACCGACGACAACCCGCAACCGACCACCGATTTCGAGGCCGCTTACCGCGCGGGCTTCGCGCACGGCCAGACCCGCGAAGACGGCCGCCTCTACACCGTGCCCGCAGGCTTCCGCCTCGAAGACACGGAGCGCTTCGAGGACGCGCGCGCCGCATCCGCGCGACGGTGCCCGCGATCACGCTCGACGCCTTCCTCGCCTACTTCACGACCTACGCGCTCATGCGCAGCGCCATCTTCGCCGACCCACGCACGGGTGCACTCACCGGCATCATCGACTACCACGCCGACCCGGACGATCCGGCCTGGGGCGACCACCGTGTGACGTTCAAGCCCGTCCCGTCGCCGGAGTGGACCGCGTGGGCCAAGAATCAGCACGCGATGGGGCAGTTCGAGTTCTGCGAGTTCATCGAGGACCGCCTGGCCGACATCGTGGAGCCGGACGGCGCTTCCATGCTCGAAGCTGTCGCCAACCTCAAGGCGCAGCGCAAGGTCGAGTTCGCCTCGAAGGTGGACAACCATTCCGGCTCCGTCGTCTTCAGCTTCTCCTCGGAGACGAAGGGGAAGGGGCAGGTGCAGCTCCCGGAGGCGTTCAAGATCGGCGTGCCGCCCTTCGAGGGCTCGGACCGCTTCGAGATCGAGGCGCGGCTGCGCTACCGCATCTCCGACGAAGGCGGGCTCACGATCTGGTACAGCCTCGTCCGCCCCGACGACGCCGTGCGCGAGGTCGTGAACGAGATGATCGAGCGGGTTCGCGCCGAGGCGGACACCGACCGGATGTACCTCGCTTCGCCGCCCGCCGCTGTCACACCGCTGGCGCGGATCGGGCATCCGCGGTAGACCCATGGCCGACAACTCCTCCACGACGCCCGCTGAGGCATCCGAGATGGCCCCTCGCCGCTCGGATGCCTACGGCGTCTTCTGCGCCACGCACATCGGCGTCTTCGGCAACGTGAGCCCGGACGAGCGCCGCCGCATCGCGGACGCGCTCGCGCCGCTCGTGACGGCGGACGACGGCACCCGTGTCGGCGCGATCACGCTTACCGTCCAGCATTGCAGCCTACCTGCTTAGTCATGCCTGGCTCCTATCCCGACAACTGGAAAGAGATCGCCACCGCCGTCAAGGACGAAGCGGGCTGGTGCTGCATCCGTTGCGGCGTCGAGCACGACCGAGACACCCGCACCGGCAACTGCCTCACGGTCCACCACCTCATTGACCAGAAGGATCTGGTGGCCTGGTGGAATCTCACGGCGCTCTGCCAGCGATGCCACCTCCACATCCAGGCGAAGGTGCAGATGGACCGCATCTGGATGTTCCACCACACCGAGTGGTTCGTGCCCTACGTCGCAGGCTACTACGCGAGTGCGTTCGGTCTGCCTCAGGACCGCCTCTTCGTCAATCGATTCGCGGACGAGCTGATCTACTTGGGCCAAGGCCGACTCACCCTCGACGAGCTGCTCGCGCACGTCGAGGCTACGAGTGCCACCTATCGACAGCGAGCAGACGACGCCCTCACCGAACACCGCATGTCCCTCCCATGAGCACCGACAACGCGGATCGAATATCCGCACTCCTCACGCAGGTCGGCATCCCGCCGCGCGCCGCGACCCCCGTGCAGCGCGCCGCCGCCGACGTGCTCCTCGCCACGCTCGCCGAGCGCGAGGTATGGCTCACGACCAGCGAGGCCGCTCGGTACCTCGGCTGCTCCGCGCGTCACCTCCGGGCGACGATCTACGTGGCCGACCGACCCAAGAACGGCGGAGCGGGGCTCATTGAGCGCAGGCAGCGAGGGGGGAGCGCGCCGGATGAGTACCTGCGCGCCTCGCTGGATGCGTGGAAAAAGGCGCAGTTGAGGTGACCTTCGCTAGCATTTTCACAGGTTTTGGAGGAGCGGACTTGGGCGCGATGGCGGCTGGCCTGCGCCCGATCTGGGGGATCGAATACGACTCCGCCATCGCTGCTGTCGCTGCGCGCAACGCGGTACCCTCAACCGTCGCGGACCTGCTTTGGGAGGACCCAATCTGGTACATCGCGCCGGACTGGCTTCACGCCTCGCCACCGTGCCCCAACTTTTCCGCTGCGAAAACGGACGCCGCCGAGACCCCGCATGACATCGCGCTCGCGTCCAAGGTCGCTGATTTTGTGGCGACGCTCAGGCCCCGCATCTTCACGCTGGAAAACGTCTACGCCTATCGGAAGAGCGTTTCGTTCGAGATCATCCTTGATGTCCTAGAGCAGCGCGGATACGCAGTATGGCGGGGCCACTGCAACATGGCCGACTGGGGCGTCCCCCAGACCCGAAAGCGCCTCATCCTCATTGCGCGCCGCGACGGCGTGAAGCCTTCACCGCCACCGAAGACGCACACGAAGACCGGCGGTCTTTTCTCGGAGCGGTGGGTCGGCTGGTACGAGGCCGTCGCCGATCTGATTCCCTCGCTGTCCGAGTGTGCCCTTGCCCCCTGGCAGACAAAGCGTCTACCGCACGAACTGCGAACTCTGCTCGTGATGACGGGCAACACGAGCGACGCACAGGCCCGTCCGGGCGTCGGGATTGTCTATCCCGACGCCCCCGCAAACTCGGTCACGGCTTCGGATCTGTACGCCCGGGCTGTCCTCGTCGGAGCGGGCGGCTTTAATGAGGAAGTCGTCTCGCGGCCAAGCGACGCCCCTGTATTTACGATCACGGCCAACCACAATCAGGCGACCCAGCTGAAGGCAGTTCTTGTTTCCACGAACACTACCGACGGCGGTGCGCCTCCGTGCCGCACGGAGGCGCACCCTGCTTTCGTCGTAGACACCAAAGCTGGCCGGGGGCGTGCCGTGCTGATTGATGGCAAGCTCTCAGCATCGGGAGCCCGTCTTCAGATCAAAAACCTCGGCGACCCCGCTGCGACAGTCGTGGCAAGTCGGAGCGCCATGAAGGACGCGAGGGCCATTCTTGGCCCTCGCGTGGTCCGCATGACGCCACGAGTGTACGCGCGCTGGCAGACGTTCCCGGATAGCTACTGGCTGCCCGAGGACATCACGCTCGCGTGCAGGGGGCTCGGCAATGCGCTCCCGCCACGCTTCGTGGAGCAGATGATTCGGAGCGCGGTGTGCTAGTGGCTAGGCGTCAGCCTCCGAGCGTCCGCCTTAGCGCCGCGCCCGCCGTCTCTGAGTCGAAGCCCTTCAGGTACGCCTCCGTCGTCGAGATCTTCGTGTGCCCCAGCACGCTCGCGATGTCGTAGATCGACACGCCGCTCTTGCGCATCGCATCCGCGATCGAGTGCCGCGCGCCGTGCATCCCCAGGTTCTGCCAGCCCTGCTGCTCGCACACCTTGCGCACGTACTTCCTGATGAGTGCCCCGCGCCGGTCCGTCGCCTTCTTTAGCCGCGCCGCGTCGTCCTCATCGCCCTCGTCCAATAGCCCGAAGACGTAGATCGAGGGCGTCGCGCTCTCGGCACCCGCTCCCGCCTCAGCGGGGCGGGTCCTCGTCTCCCAGCGCTCCACAATGGCCTGTGCCTCGTCAACCAGGGGCAGTTCGACGAAGTCCCGCGTCTTCTTCTGCCGAATCCGATAGGCCGTAGCCCGACCCTCGGCGTCGCGCAGGATGTGCTCCCAGCGCAGTCGGCACACGTCGGAGAGCCTGAGCCCGCCTGCGAAGAACGCGAAGCACCACCAGTCCCGGACGTCGGCCGCGCGGCCCGACAGGTCCATCTCGTAATACGCCCGGACCTCATCCAGCGCCAACCGAGGCCGCTCGACGCGCTCGCGCCGCACGTCCACCCGTTCGGCGGCGTCGACGGCCGCGGCGGCCCCTTGCACCCGCGCCCGCTCAGCACGTCGGAGGAGCGCCCGGATCGTCGTGATCTGCTTGTGGACATAGTTCGTTGAGTGCCCTTCGCCACCGTCGTTCTCAGACCGAGCGAGCCGGTTGCGGTGCTCCACCAAGACCGACAGCGTCAGCTTCTTCGCTGTCACCGCACCGGGCCTGAGCCCCTGCGCATGCAGCGACGCCTCCAGGTTGTTCAGGACCGACGTGTACGCATCCGCCGTCGCGATCCGCCCCATCGCCCGGTACTCGCGTTCGACCTCACGCCTGAGCCATGGTAGAATCGGTGGGGCAGGGGTGGGCGCCGCGTGCTCCGGATGCAGCGCGTTCACCACCGCTTTCTTCACGGCCGCGATCTGCACGTCGCGACCCTCGGTCAAGAGGACCTCGTGAGCCGTGGAGCGCGCCGTCGCGAGCCGCTCGCCGAACAGGCTGCGCAGCGTCTCAGCCTCCGGATGCGTCGCGCGCACTTCCCGCTTTTTCGGGTTCCAGTGCTTCGGGTCGATGGAGAGCCCCAGCGACACGTACGCCTTCTTGCCGTGCGAGATGAGGACATACACCGGCTGCGGGCCCTTCCGGTCGTGCTTCACCTTCATCGTCAGAATCACTTTCATCGGCGTCGGCGTCCTTGTCGTGAATGGTGGCTTAGTCTCATAACTCTGGATGGGCTGAAATCGGAGAACAGAAGGGATTCGAACCCGTGGCGGGTCCCCGCTTTCCTCCCGACTTTGTGGGAGTATAGCACGGACCGGGGGTCTAGCAAAACCCTCTTGTGAGGACCGTAGGGCCATAAAACACGTAGCGGGGGGTTTTAAAGAAAGAAAAAACACCCGAGGGTGGGGTTTGCGGGGGGGGAACCCCGGGCCGAGGCGGTGTGGCGACAACGCCGCGACAAGCAAAACGAGGTGG
>JBCDFO010000200.1:0-8402 GCA_039177895.1 Bacteroidota bacterium | reverse complement strand
TTGGCGAGCGAGTCGTGCTGCGCAAGCTGGCCCGCGACCTCAATGCGGACGCGGTCGTTCGTCCACGATAGCCCGGCGCGGACGTGTGTACGGCGCAGGTAGTCGTGGTAGTCTGCCCACCCGACGTAGGTCGGCACCGAGAGCAGCATCTGCGGATAGACCGACGACGGCTCGAACGGGATCGTCGCGATGCCCCCCTCCGCAAAACCGACCACCCGCTCGGGACCAAGCCGCACAGGCAGCCGCGCATCGAGGCGCAGGCCTGCATCGAGGCGCACGTTGGACGTGGCAATGCCCAGACGCGGTCGTACAGCGACATTGTCCCCGAACCCGAAGCGCGGGCGGACGCCGACGTACACGCCCTGCACACGGTTGTACCACAGCCCGATGCTCTCGGCGACGCGCGGCACCGGACGAGCCAGCGCATCGGTGACGACTTCCTCCGGAGCCTCCTCGACAGGCAGCGGGACGTAGTTTCGCAGCAGGCCCTCGGGGATGAGCGAGGCGCGCAGCGGGCGGGTGCCCGCGCGCAGCACACGGGCCTCGTCGTCGTCAGGCGGGACCAGGGACCGCCCGGCACTGTAGACATCGCGCCCGCGATAGACGCCGGGCGGCTCGACGGTGCGCTCGCGACGGGCAAAGAGGCTGTCACCGCCCACGACGCCAGGGCGACGACTCGTGACGACCGTCGTCTGCTCGGTGCGCACGGTCGGCAGATACGCGCCGGGCATGCCGATATCGACGCGCCCGACGACCTCGAAGCGGTCGGAGAGCCACACTGAGTCCGCTGGCGATGCCGGTGCGCCTGGTGCTGGCGCGAACGTCTGCCGGTACGTCGCGGCCCAGGCCTCCACGGGCGGCTCCTTCTTCAGCGTGACCGACGGGCGCAGCTCGGCCTCGGCGAGCACGAAGACGCTATCGACTACGCGCAGGCGTCCCTCGAACGCCGACGCGAGGGCTGAGCGCGGCCGCACGGACACCTCCCAGAGCACCCGCCCGTCCTTCTCAATCCGGTCGCCGACGCGGAAGTCGTAAACGTCGAGCGCGTCCGGGTGCGTAGGCCCGATGAAGCGAAAACCGTCGAGGACAACCTCGTCGTCGAGGTAGAAGTCGGGGACGGGCACGATGTCGGCGTAGCGGAAGGCGCGCCCCGCCGGGCGTCGGTGCCGGGCGAGCACGATCTCGCGGCGGCTTTCGCCCTCGTCAGCTTGCGAGGGGCGCACGTAGACGTCGCTCAGCGCCTCGGTGACGCGGATGACCTCGCCGCGGCGGCGCAGCGTGAAGCGGGTGTAGTGCTCGGCGGTGTGCGGCTGCAGCGCGGCACGGCGCGCTTGCTTGCGGCGGATGACCTCGCGCATGAGCGTCACGGCGCGGTTCTCCCCCGCTACGTCCAGCCCGTCGAGTTCGAAGACGCGCGGGCGGAGGCGGATCGTCACCTCCAGCGGGTCGCCGCGCCCGAACGACAGCCGCTGCGGCTCGTAGCCGAGAAAACGCACCTCGACGGTCGCGGGAAGCCTCGGCAGGCGGAGTCGGAAGCGCCCGGCTGCGTCGGTCGTCGTCCCCGACTCCGTCGCGCCGACGAGCGCCACCGAGGCTCCGGCGAGGGGTTGCCCACGTTCGCCTACGACGGTCCCCCGCAGCACCTGGGCGGACACCGCCGACGCCGTACACGCGAGTACCAAGACGAGGAGGAAGCGAGGGATCACGAGGCAGCGAATCCGCAAGGCCGGGGTCAGAGGGGGAGCGATCAGAGGGGCGTGCCGACAACGGGCGAACAGCCTCGCCTGGTGTCTCCGATCCGAACAATCAGCCATCCCCGTCGGACGTGCCCGCGCCCGATGCACCCGTATCGGCGCTCGTGTCCACGCGCTCAATCCGTTGCACCTCGGTGATCGTGCAGCCGATGGGGTTGCCATCCGCGTCAAGGTCGCGCGCGAAGAGGTCGCGGACGCGCAGCATCCCTGTGACGCGCACCCGGTCTATGGGACTCACCACGACGCTGTCGGCATCGAACACGGTGACGGGCTGGAAGCCGCTGCCGTAGCCGCGCGGGTTGAGTTGGCTCGGACCGCGCCCGTCCTCGATGAGCGCTGTGAAGTAGCGCCGCTCCGTCTCGACATCGCCCGTGGGCGCCTCGGCATCGGGGAGCAGCTTGAGCTGGCAGGCCCGCCCGCTGGGTGCATTCCCCCCGGCCGAGCAGTAGAGCAGGCTCGGTCTCAGATGCAACACTCCTTCAACGGTGACGAGGCGATCGTCGTAGGCGTAGGCGCACGCTTGGTCATAGGCCACGGCGACTGGGTCCTCCGTCACCGCGATGAGGTCTTCGCTCTTCGCCGCCGACGCCCCCGACAGCGAAGGCTGACAGCCGCCCAGGGCGAGGACCGTCAGCGCGAGAAGCACGGGTACGGGACTACACACGGCACAACGCGCGATGCGAGCGGGACTACATCGCGGCTCCGCTCATCGCGATGATTCCGCACCCGACGCGCGCCCCGGCGTCCCCCGTGGGCTGGCTCGTCAGGTCGTCCGCGTCGGCGTGGACGATGAATGCCTTGCCGACGATGCTCGTCTCGCCATCGAGACGCAGGACTGTGTCGTCGAACGTGCCCTCCGCGAGCCCCTCCTCGTTTGCCTCGATGTTGCCGAGGTCGCCCTTGTGGCGCTCGGCAGCGTCGTCGGACGGGGCTCCGTGGTCGTGCCCGCCGGGGTTGAAGTGGCCGCCCGCCGCGCCCCCCGGCGTGCCGTCTTCGCCTGGACCGCAGTCGCCGTTGGCATGAACGTGAAACCCGTGCAAGCCCGGCGTGAGCCCGGTGATCTGGTAGGCAACGGTCACGCCCTCGCCCTCCTCGGTGAACGTGATCGTGCCCGACACCCCCGAGTCGGCTAGCGGGGCGATCTCGACGGCAGCCGCCTGGGCAGCAGCCTGGGAAGCCGCTTCGGCTGGGGCCGCGTCTGCTGCAGGGGCGGAATCGTCGGCGGGCGCCGGTTCGTCTGCGGTAGTCACACAGGCAGCGAGAACGAGAGCCAGAGCGAGGGGAAGCGCGCGCATGGTCGGAGGAGCTTGGTGAGAGAGGTGCCGGTGGGACGGTGGGGGTGCCTGGCTGTTCCGGGCTCGGCTGTGGGCGGCGTCGGCTACGCGGGCGGACGCCACCCGAGCGCCTCCAAGCGCACCCGCTCCGCTTTCTTCAGGGAGGCCGCGATGAGGTCGTATGAGTGGTCGATCAACTCACGGGCCAGGTCGCCGTCGAGGCGTCCATAGTCGACTGTGTTCCAGTGCGTCTTGTTCATGTGGTAGCCGGGCTGCACGGCATCGTAGCGCTCGCGCAGGGCTACCGCGCGCTCGGGGTGGCACTTCAGGTTGACCGTCCACGGTGGCCCGTCGAGCCGCAGGAGGGCGAACATCTTGCCGCCCGCTTTGAACACAAGCACCGTGTCGCCGAAGGGCATCCCCTCAGTGGCGTCGGGCTTGGCGAGGCAATAGTCGCGGACCGTGTCGATGGTCATGGCGTGGAGACGGGCACCTACGGGGAGCCGGAACGTAGGAGGAGCGGGCATCGGCGCGTCAAGCTACGCGTCACGGCGGCCCCCCTGCGCTTCAGCTTCCTGACCTGTGCGCGCAACGACGCGAGCCGCTTTTGCCCTGGTACCGTTTGGCATGCCGCCGGCCAACGGTCTACCTTGCTCTCTACCCTCCATGCTCCACCACCTCTCTCCATGTCCGCTCCGCTTCGCGTCGGTGTGTACCTCGCTGACCAGAACCCGCACCGAGACCGGTCGCTCGGCATCAGCACCGTCACCCAGTCCATCCTCGACGGCCTGAGCACCGTCCCCGACCTCGATCTCACGGCCTGGACCTCCACGTCTGCGATCCGCCCGACGGCCCCCGTCCGCACCCGGTCGATGCCCCTCCGCACCGACCGCGCACTGCCCCGCCTGCTGGCCGACACGTTCCACCCGTGGCTCATCCCGACGCGGCCCGACGTGTGGTTCTACCCGAAGGGCTACCTCTCGCTCATCGCGCGCCCGACGCGGCCCGCGCTGCTGCTCGTCCACGACACCATCCTCGACTTCTACCACCGGACGTATCCGGAGGAGCGCTCCGTGGCGAGCTACCGCTACTGGCTCCAGGTCCTCGAGCGCAGCCTCCGCCGTGCTGACCGCATCGCGACCGTGTCGGAGACGTCGAAGCGACAGATGCAGGACTTCGCCGACCGGCGCGGCTTCCAACTCCCCGCCATCGATGTCGTCTACGCTGCGTGCCACTACGAGCACCTCGGGCCGACGTACGACACGAAACAGGACTACGTGCTGCACCTCGCCTCGGACGCCTCGCACAAGCGCACCCGTCCCCTGCTCGACTGCTGGCGGCAGGGCATCGCCGAGGGGCGCGACCTCCCGCGCCTCGTGCTGATCGGCGCGCTCTCGCCGGAGTTGGACGCCTACGCCCGCGCCACCCCGCACGTGGAGGTGCTGGCGCGCCAGCCTGAGGAATCGTTCATCGCCTACTACCAGAACGCCCTGGCCGTCGTCGTCCCGTCGCAGATCGAGGGCTTCGGGCTACCCGTTCTCGAAGGGTATGCGCTTGGCACGCCGGTCTGCTACACGCGCGGTACGTCGATGGAAGAGGTCGTCGGGTCGCTCACCGACGTCGGCGGGTTTGACCTCGACGACCCGGCCTCGCTCTGGTCGGCACTCGACGACGCGCTTCGACTCGACACGACCGAGATCGACACCGTCCGGACTGCGCTGCTGGAGCGGTTCTCGAACGAGCGGCTCCGCAACCGGATCACGGGCGCGCTGCACCGGACTGCCGGAGTACGCTCACGGCAGACCGCGTTCTTCTCAGAGCCTCATCGAGAACGTTCCATCCGGTTTGGCCTGACCGCCGAGTCGGGCTTCGGGCGCGGGCCGATGCAGGTGTAGCTCGCGAATTGGACGCCGCTCAGACCGCGCTGGGCACGAGCGCGACGGCCGACATCCGCTCTGGGGCGAATAGCGCTGCGGCTACGTCGCGCACCTCCTCGGCCGTGACAGCATCGACCTGCTCGATCACGTCGTCGAGCGTGAAATAGCGCTCGAAGGCAAGCTCGATCTTGCCCATCCGCATCATGCGGTTGGACATGCTCTCCAGGCCGAGCATCATCGAGCCTTTGAGCTGCGTCTTGGCGCGGTTGAGCATCCGGTCACTCACCAGCTTCGTGGCAAGTTTGTCGAGTTCGCGCTGCACGAGTGCCTGCGCCCGTTCCACCTTGCCTGCATCCACGCCGATGTAGACCCCGAAATCGCCCGCGTCGGCAAGCATGTTGGCGAAGGAGTAGACGCTGTAGCAGTAGCCATACTTCTCGCGGATGTTCTGGCTGAGGCGGCTTGACATGCCGCCACCGAGGATCGTGTTGAGGACCGACACCGTAGTGCGACGGTCGTCCTGCAGCCCCCACGCGCGCGTGCCGACGACGAGGTGGGCCTGCTGGATGGGACGCGGTCGGACGACCTGCGTCGGCGCGTAGGCGTCTGCTGGGGCGCGCTCCACGGGCACGGGGGCCCGCTCGAAGCCTGCTGTGAGCTTGCGCACGAGCGCGACGACCTCGTCGTGCTCGACGTTGCCCGCCACCGACACAACGAGCCGGTTCGGTGTGTAGCGTGTCTCGACGAAGCGGCGCAGGCGTTCGCGGCTAAAGCTGCGCACCGTCTCCGGGAAACCGAGCACGGGCCAGCCGACAGGGCTGTCCGGATAAAGCGTCGACTCGTACAAGTCGAAGATCAGGTCCTCCGGCGCGTCGGCGTACATCTTGATCTCCTCCAGCACGACGTCCTTCTCCTTCTCGATCTCCTTCTCGGGGAACGTAGGGTCGAGGACGAGGTCGAGGACAACGTCGAGCGCGCGTTCGAGGTGCTCGTCGAGGGCGCGGCTGTAGTAGCAGGTGTACTCCTTCGAGGTGAACGCGTTGAGGTAGCCGCCGACGGCCTCCATGCGCTGCGCGATGTGGTGCCCGCGCCGCCGCGTGGTCCCCTTGAAGACCATGTGCTCGATGAAGTGCGCGAGCCCCGCCTCGTCGGGCGACTCGTCGCGGCTGCCGGCCCCGATCCAGACCCCGACCGAGACGGACCGCACCGACGGGATCTGCTCGGTCACGACGCGGAGGCCGTTGGGCAGGATGGTACGTTCAAAGACAGGGTAGCCGAGGTCCAGCGAGGAGGTGAGCTGCATCAGAGAGGCGGTGCCGAGAGGAGACGCGGGGGATGTCCAGCCGCGCCCGCGCGCCGCCTGTCCTTCCCCGCAAGTGGCCGACATACAGAACGCCCCGGAGGTGGGTTCCACCGCCGGGGCGCTCTCAATGTGTGGTGGTGTGAACGTTTGGATGTGTGCACGTGGGAACGTCCACACGTTCATACATCGGCGCGTTCACACCGCGTCACGGACGCGACTAGTCGCGACGACGACCGCCGCCACGGCGACCGCCTCCGCCACCACCACGGCGGCCTCCGCCCCCGTTGCGGCTGTCGCGGCGCTCACGACGCTCGCGCATCGCGGCCTTCTCCTCCTCAGTGGGAGGCGGGAGGAACGGCTTGTGGCTCACGCGGAGCTTGCCACCGTCGCGCACCTCGATCAACTCGACCTCGATGCGGTCGCCGATCTGGACGATGTCCTCGGGGCTGTTGACGTAGCCGTGGGCCATCTCCGAGACGTGGAGGAGCGCCTCCTTGCCCGGCATCAGCTCCAGGATCGCGCCGAAGGGCAGCATGTTGATCACCTTCGCGTCGTAGCGGTCGCCCACTTCGGGGACCGACACGATGCCCTTGATGACCTCGATGGCCTTCTCCGCACCCGGGCCTTCCTCGGCCGCGATGGTAACGTAGCCCTTGCCGTCGGCCTCCTCGATGTCAATCTTGGTGCCGGTCTCGGCCTGGAGACCCCGGATGTTCTTGCCGCCCGGCCCGATGATCTCGCCGATGAACTCGGCGTCGATCATGATCCGGAAGAGGCGCGGCGCGTTCGGCGCGAGGTCACCCCGTGCGGTGTCGATGGTCTTCGCCATCTCGCCGAGGATGTGGTCGCGGCCCTGCTTGGCCTGGCTGAGGGCAGTCTCCATCGTCGAGCGCTGGAGCCCGTCGATCTTGATGTCCATCTGGCAGGCCGTGATGCCGTCTTCGGTGCCGGTGACCTTGAAGTCCATGTCGCCGAGGTGGTCCTCGGTGCCGAGGATGTCACTCAGGACCGCCACGCGGTCGCCGTCGGCGATGAGGCCCATCGCGATGCCCGCGACCGGCTTCTTGATCGGCACGCCAGCGTCCATGAGCGCGAGCGAGCCGCCGCAGACCGACGCCATCGACGAGGAGCCGTTCGACTCCAGGATGTCCGAGAGGACGCGCACGGTGTACGGGAATTCCTCGGCGGTCGGGAGCATCGGCTTGAGCGCGCGCTCGGCGAGGTAGCCGTGGCCGATCTCGCGGCGGCCGGGGCCGCGCAGGAACTTCGCCTCGCCCGTCGAGAAGGGCGGGAAGTTGTAGTGCAAGTAGAACCGCTTGTCCTCGGTGTCGAAGACCTGGTCGACGGCCTGCACGTCGCGGCCGGTGCCGAGCGTGATCGACACGAGCGACTGCGTTTCGCCGCGCGTGAAGATGGCCGAGCCGTGGGCACGGGGCAGGTAGCCGACCTCGCTCCAGATGGTGCGCACCTCGTCGGTGGCGCGGCCGTCGAGGCGGCGGCCCTCGCCGAGGATCATCTCGCGCATGACCTGGCTCTCGGCCTTCGAGAAGGCCTTCTTCGCGTCGCCGTAGGCGTACTGGTCTTTGTAGAGCTCGACGCCCTGCTCGCCGTCCTCGGTGATCTCGAAGAGCGTGTTCAGGAGGTCGGTGCGGATCTCGCGGATGCCGTTGTAGAAGGTGGCCTTCGCGTACGGCTTGCGGAGGTGCGCCTCGACGGCGTCCTTGACGCGGCCGTAGATGTCCTCGATCAGCGCCGGGTCGGGCGCGGTCGTGGTGTAGTCCATCGGCGCGATGGCACCGCGGTCGGCTTCGTACTTGGCGCGCAGCTCCTTGATGCCTGCGATGATCGTCTTGATGGCGTCGTGGGCGAAGTCGAAGGCGTCCATCATGGCGTCTTCGGAGACCTCGTCCATCTCGCCCTCGACCATCACGAGGGCGTCGTCCTTGCCCGCGACCACGAGGTCGAAGTCGCTCTCAGCGCGCTCGGCCTTGGTCGGGAAGAGCACGAACTCGCCATCGACGCGGCCCACGCGGACGTGCGCGGTCGGGCCGTCGAACGGAGCGCCGGTGACGCTGAGCGCCGCCGATGCGCCGACGCCGCCGAGCATGTCGGCATCGATCTCGGTGTCGGCCGAGTAGACGCCGGTGATGATCTGGACTTCGTTGATGAAGCCGTCCGGGAAGAGCGGGCGGAT
>JBCDFO010000199.1:0-8532 GCA_039177895.1 Bacteroidota bacterium | reverse complement strand
CTGAAGCAGCTCGTCCACCGCGTCACGCGCACCATCGCCGACTGGGGCCGCGACCAGGGCTACTTCGCCACCAAGAAGGACGCCGAGACGTTCTACGACGAGTTGACCTGGCTCTGCACCAACCAGTACGGCGCGTTCAACAGCCCGGTATGGTTTAACGTCGGGCTGCACCATCAGTATGGCGTCCGCGACTCGGGCGGCAAGACCATCTTCGGCTGGGATGCCGAGAAGCAGGAGGTCGTCCGCGTCGATCCCTACGAGCGCCCGCAGGCGTCGGCCTGCTTCATCATCTCCGTCGACGACTCCATCGACGACATCTGGCAGCTCATGGGCGAGAGCGCCCGGCTCTTCAAATTCGGCTCCGGCGTCGGCGCGGACTGGTCGAAGCTGCGCTCGTCGAAGGAGAAGCTCTCCGGCGGCGGCATCCCGAGCGGCCCGGTCAGCTTCATGAAGGTGCAGGACGCCACAGGCGGCACGATCAAGTCGGGCGGCAAGACGCGCCGCGCGGCGATCATGCAGACGCTCAAGTCGTGGCACCCGGACATCATGGAGTTCGTGAACGCCAAGAAAAAAGAGGAGCAGAAGGCGTGGGCGCTCATCGAGGAGGGCTACGACGGCTCGTTCAACGGCGATGCCTACGGCTCGGTCGCCTTCCAGAACGTCAACCAGTCCGTCCGCCTCGACGACGCGTTCATGGAGGCCGCCGTCGCGGACACCGACTACGACCTGCTCTCGGTCACGGGCAACGAGGCCGTCGAGACGATCCCGGCGCGGACCATCCTCGACGGCATCGCCGAGGGCACGCACCTCTGCGGCGACCCCGGCGTGCAGTATGAGGACACGATCCAGAAGTGGCACACCTGCAAGAACTCGGACCGCATCAACTCGAGCAATCCGTGCTCGGAGTACATGTTCTTGGACAACTCGGCGTGCAACCTCGCGAGCCTCAACCTGCGCAAGTACCAGAACGCCGACGGCACGTTCAACGTCGAGCGCTTCCGCGCGGCGGCGCGCATCTACCTCACGGCGCAGGAGATCCTCGTCGACAACGCGGGCTACCCGTCGGCCAACATCGCCGCGAACAGCCACGCCTACCGCCCGCTCGGCCTCGGCTTCGCCAACCTCGGTGCGCTGCTAATGTCGATGGGCCTCCCCTACGACTCCGACGAGGGCCGCGGCGTCGCCGGGGCCATCATGGCCATCGAGCACTGCGAGGGCTACGCGCGCTCCGCGGAGATCGCCGCCAACAAGAAGATCGGCCCGTTCGACGGCTATGAAGCCAACCGCGAGCCGTTCCTGGAGGTCATGCGCATGCACCAGGCCGCCGTGGGCGACATCCACGCGACGTGCCCGGACTACCTCCGCACCGCCGCGCAGGAGTCGGCCGACCGCATGGTCGCGCTCGGCGAGAAGCACGGCTACCGCAACGCCCAGGCGACCGTCCTCGCGCCGACCGGCACCATCGGCTTCATGATGGACTGCGACACGACCGGCATCGAGCCCGACATCGCGCTCGTGAAGTACAAGCTCCTCGCGGGCAAGGGCGACGGCATGATGAAGATCGTCAACCACACGGTCACGGACGCCCTCCAGCGCCTCGGCTACTCCGACGCGGAGACCGCCGCCATCCTCGCCCACATCGACACGCAGGACACCATCGAGGATGTAACGGTGGACGGCGAGCTCGTCAAGAGCGGCCTCAAGGCAGAGCACCTGCCCGTGTTCGACTGCGCCTTCAAGGCGTTCAAGGGTACGCGCTACATCAGCCACATGGGCCACATCAAGATGATGGCCGCCTGCCAGCCGTTCATCTCGGGCGCGATCTCGAAGACGGTCAACCTGCCTGAGAGTGCCACGCCCGAGGACATCGCCGACGCGTACGTGAAGGCCTGGGAGTGGGGTCTCAAGGCCGTCGCGATCTACCGCGAGAACTCCAAGCGCTCGCAGCCGCTCTCGACGAAGCAGGACGGCAACACGAAGAACAAGGCAGGCGAGGCGTCCGGCGATGGGGCTTCAGTGGAGCCCGAGATCATCATCCGCGAGGTCGAGAAGATCGTCGAGATCGAGAAGGTGATCCAGGAGCCGTCGCGCCGCCGCCTGCCGGACGAGCGCCCGAGCCTCACGCACAAGTTCTCGATCGCGGGCCACGAGGGCTACCTCCACATCGGCCTCTACCCGGACACGCAACTCCCGGGCGAGATCTTTATCACGATGGCGAAGCAGGGCTCGACGATCGGCGGTCTGATGGACGCCTTTGCGACGAGCATCTCGCTAGGCCTGCAGTACGGCGTGCCGCTCGAAGACCTCTGCCAGAAGTTCAGCCACATGCGCTTCGAGCCGAGCGGCTTCACCAACAACCGGCAGATCCCGATGGCGAAGTCCATCATGGACTACATCTTCCGGTACCTGAGCCTGAAGTTCCTCGGTGACGCGCGCGATGTGGCTCCCATGAGCCCGCAGCTAGCTGTGCAGCAGGAGGCCGCGAAGACCGGCCCCGCCGCCGACACATCGCAGGCCGACCTCTTCACGGCCGCGCCGTCCGAGCCAACCCCGGACCCGCTCGTCGGGCAGACGGTGGAGGCGTTCATGGCGACGCAGGGCCTGCCGAAGGCCTCCGGCGGGGCCGCCAGCGCGTCGCTTGCCGAGGCGGCCGGGCCGCAGGCGCTCTTCCAGAACCAGAGCGACTCGCCGCCCTGCTCGGTGTGTGGCTCGATCACGGTCCGCGCCGGGGCCTGCTACCAGTGCACCAACTGCGGTGCCTCCACCGGCTGCGGCTGATCGAATATCGTACTGATCTTATTCATAGCTGGAGGGCGGGAGAGCAGTAGTCTTTCTCGCCCTCTATTTCAATAAATGTATATATCTAATATTAAGATACATAATTACAAGGGATTTTATGGTACTCATGATATCGAGCTAAGCCCTTCTATAAACGTAATCGTAGGAAAGAATAACTCAGGAAAGTCAGCCTTATGCGAAGCTCTCTCGCTGAGAATAAAAAATTTCCCCTACAAGGGACATGGCAAGAATACCGAGGCATATTCGAAGATTTATGCCAAAGCTGAATCGAGTATTGTAGATATAGAAGATTTTAGTTCTTGTAGAAACGAAAGCATAAATATATCCTGGGGAGAACCAGGGACTCACGAGTTCGATGGAGCTAAAAGCATAGCTATACATGTTGAAGTCGATACTAGGCTAGCTGACTCTACGAGATCGTCTTTTGGAAATAGAGCGGCGGCGAATAGTAGACTTTCGAGATTTAGGTTAACTGAGGGTCAGTTGCAATTTAGCAATCACATAGGTTCAAATGACAACTACTATAAGATTCTTTCTGGCGACGTTCTTGGCAGAATATACAAGTTTGACGCAGAAAGACTTAATATACACAGGCACTCAATAGGGACATCTACTAAGCTAAATAGTAACGCATCTAATTTGGCGCAGGTTTTGTCAAATCTATCCCAAAACAATCCATATAGATACAGAAAATTTAACAGAATAGTCAACGAAATATTCCCAACTATCCACTACATAGGTGCAAGAGTAGTATCACAACAAGAGCAAGAGATCTTCGTCTGGCCCTGCAGTATCGACACAGAGAGAGAAGATCTCGCTGTACCTCTATCGGAGAGCGGAACTGGAGTCGGGCAAGTGGCTGCCATTCTATATGTAATACTAAATGCTAGTAGGCCGCAGACTATAATTATCGACGAGCCGCAAAGCTTCCTCCACCCCGGTGCCCTCAGAAAGCTTGTTAGCGTTATCAAACAATATGATCATCACCAGTATATCATTTCAACTCACTCTCCTGGCACAATATCCGCTTTAGACCCTGACGTGCTGCTGGTTACTAGAAAGCACGAAATGGCATGCGTCGTCGACAGGATTGACCCGAACAGCACAAATGACATGCGCTTCACGCTGGCTGAGGTCGGAGCGCGTCTGTCAGACGTGTTTGGTGCAGACAACATAATGTGGGTAGAGGGCCGTACTGAAGAACTGTGCTTCCCCTTGATTGTGGAGGAGGTGATGCATGAGCGCCTGCGTGGTACGGAGATTCTCGGTGTCAAGCACACCGGAGACTTCGAGGGGAAAGCGGCTAAGACCACGTACGCGATCTACCAAAAGCTGAGCGAAGGACGTGCTCTGATGCCTCCCGCTATCGGATTCGTGTTCGACCGAGAGGGGAAGACTGACCAGGACACTCAGGATCTTGAGCGCCAGGGTAATGTCCGTTTTCTGGAGCGTCGTCTGTATGAGAATTATCTCCTCAACGCTGACGCTATCGCGGCTGTCGCGAACGGCATCGTCGGCTTCAGAGACACACCGCTGAACGCAGACGAGGTCAATGCGTGGATAGAGGACCGGCTCTGGGAAGCCAAGTACTTTCCAGATGGAGTCCCAGGACCAGACAACCGCGACTTAGACACCTGGCTCGCCCGTATCCACGGGGCCAAGTTGCTCTCAGATTTGTTTGAGGACTTGTCAGAAGCCCGGGTGGTGTATGACAAGGTGAAATACTCTTTCGCACTCACGAAGTGGCTCGCCACACACGCACCCGACGATCTTCGCGAATTGGGCGAGATGCTGGTGGAAATGATTGTGCCCAATGAGCAACCACCTACATCAACGGTGTCATCCTGAGCGAGCGGAGCGAGTCGAAGGATCTGCGGGCCATCTTCCAGGTCCCACCCGAAGCGCTGAGGTAGACAGAGATCCTTTACTGCGTGAACCTTCGGTTTGACTCCGCCCTGCGGGTTGCGCTCAGGATGAAAAGGGTGGAGTGAGGAGGTGTGAGGCCGGACAGGGCGGTTCGGCGCGGCGGTTACGCGGGTGCAAGGACGCGTGTCTGAAAGGGTATGCTGCCGAGTGCGTACCGCTGCGCGCCGGTAGCCTTGCCTCCAGATGCTGCCGCCGTGCCTCGGTCCAAGACGTACCACGTCTACATCCTCGCCAACCGGGCGCTGATGCTGTACGTGGGCATGACGAGCGACCTAGGGCGGCGCGTGGCGGAGCATCGGGTGAAGGCGGTGCCCGGCTTCGCAGCGCGGTATGGGATTGACCGGCTGGTCTACGTCGAGGCGTACGCGGACGTGCACGACGCCATCGCGCGGGAGCGGCAACTCAAAGGCTGGCGGCGGGCGAAGAAGCTGGATCTCGTCGCGCGGCGGAACCCGGCGTGGCATGACCTGGCGGACCGCCTCGGTCCGTAGGGTTGGCTCTGGGCGGCACGGAGGAGCAGGCGCTAGGCTGATGCGGGGCGGGCGCGTCCACAATCACAGGGCGGGCACAGGCGATCCCTGGTGCTTGCGGTGCGTTCGAGGCCAGGAACGCCCAACACCAATCATTCTCCCATGCCGCCTCCCGTTTCTCCCACGCAGGCCGACCGTGTCCCTCGCCTCGTTTTCTCGCTCGGCGACCCCAATGGCATCGGGCCCGAGGTGGTGCTGAAGGCGCTCGCGGACCCAGCGGTGCGGCAGGTGATCCGTCCTGCTATCGTGGGCTCGGTGGCGGTGCTGCGGGCGCATGCGGCGCGTATCGCGACGAACCCGGAGCACGCGGGGCTGGCGCTCCCCGGCCTGGTACCCGTCAGCGAGACGGACCTGCCTGAGCTGCTCGCAGCCCCGCTCGACCCGGACGCGCCCGTCCCCGTGCTTGACCTGCGTCCAGGCGACGCCTCGGCGCCCGACTTCGGCGCGACGACGGCGGCGGGCGGCGCGCTTGCGATGGAAGCCGTCGCGTCGGGCATCGAGCTGTGCCAGCGTGGCCTGGCCGACGCGCTCGTCACCGCGCCGATCTCGAAGGAGGCCATCGCGCTGGCGGGTTACGCGGTCCCCGGCCACACGGAGTTTTTGGCAGAACGGACTGACACCGAGGAGGTCCTGATGATCCTCTGCACGGAGCGCGACGCCCTCGCCGGGCACCCGCTGCGCGTGGCGCTCGTGACAGCGCACATGCCTGTGGGCGAGGTCGCGTCGCGGCTCACGGCGGACCTGATCCGAGCCAAGCTGCGCCTCTTCGCTGACAGCCTCCGGCGTGACTTCGGCCTCGCGCGGCCGACCATCGCGGTCTTCGGGCTTAACCCCCACGCCGGCGACGGTGGCGTGCTCGGTGGCGAGGAGATCGACACGATCCGCCCCGTCCTGACGACGCTCGCAAACGATCCCGATGCCGACTTCGACGCGGTTGGCCCCTACGCCGCCGACGGGTTCTTCGGGCAGCGGGGCTGGACGCGCTGCGACGGCGTCCTGGCGATGTACCACGACCAGGGCCTTGCGCCCTTCAAGGCGCTCGCAATGGGCGGCGGGGTGAACGTCACGGCGGGGCTGCCCATCGTGCGCACCTCGCCGGACCACGGCACCGGCTTCGACATTGCCGGGCGAGGCGTCGCGCGCGCCGGGAGCATGATCGAGGCCACGCGGCTCGCCGCCGCCATCGCCGGGCGGAGAGCGAAGAGTGAGGTGTAAAGAGTGAAGAGTAGGGGCCGCGCTTGACGGCGCGAGACGGCTTCCCTTTCATCCTTCTGCCTTCATCCTTCTGCGCTCCTGTGAAAACCGATCCCTACACCGCGCTCGCGGCTGGCTACGACGTCGTAATGGCCCACGTCGACTACGACGACTGGGCGGCCTACATCGAGGACCTGCTCGACGCGCACGCGCCGCAGGCGGAGACCGTGCTCGAACTCGGCGGTGGGACGGGGTCGCTCGCGTTCGCGCTGCAGCCCTACGGGCCCTACCGCTACCTCGCCACCGACGGGGCCTCGGCGATGGTGCGCGTCGCGCAGGCCAAGCGCCCGCTGCACCCCGACGCCCACGTTCGCTTCCGCGTGGCCGACTTCTCGGCGCTCGATCCAGCCGGGCTCGGTGCCCCGTTCGATGTGGTGCTGCTGCTCTACGACGGGCTGAACTACCTGCTCGAGGAGGATGACGTGGCGCGGCTCTTTGCCGACGTGGCCGAACTGCTCGCGGACGGCGGTGTGTTCATCGTGGACCAGAGCACACCCGCGAACTCGCTCAACAACGCCGACTACTTCCACGACGAGGGCGAGGCCGACGCGTTTGCCTACGTGCGCACGAGCGCGTACGACGCCGAAGCGCGGCTGCACACGAACGCGTTCCGTCTCACCGTCCAGGGCGAGACGTACGAGGAGACGCACGTGCAGCGCGCCTACACGCTGGACGAGGTGCGCGCGCTCATCGCGGCGTCGCCGCTGCGCGAGGTGGCGGCGTATGACGGCTTCTCCGACGACCCCGCGACCGCCGAGACGGAGCGCATCCACTGGGTGCTGACGCGCGGGTAGAGAGGAGGCTGGGCACGGACACAGGCTGCAATCGAGCTTGACGCTCGCAGGCGGGCACAGCACCTTTAACCGCCAACCGCCAACCGCCAACCGCCAACCGCCAACCGCCCATGCGCGTCGTGCTCTCCGCTGTCGGGTCCCGAGGCGATGCGCAGCCGTTCGTGGCGCTGGGCGTCGGGTTGGCAGCGGCGGGACACACGGTCACGGTGAACACGCACGAGCGCTTTCGGACGCTCGCCGAAGAGGCGGGGCTTGCCTTCGCGCCGCTCTCGGACGCGATCCTCGACCTCCTCGACACCGACCTCGGGCGCGAGGCCATCGAGAACAGCGGGACGCCGCTTGAATGGGCACGCACCATCGCGCGGTCGTACCGGGCCGTGGGGGGAGCACAGCGCGCGATGGTGGACGAGGCCTGGGCCGCCGCCGAAGCTGCGCAGCCCGATGTCATCGTCTACCACCAGAAGGCCTTCTGGGGCCCCGCCTTCGCCGACGCACTCGGGGGCCGCGCGGTCCTCGCTACCCTCCAGCCCGTTCTCGCGCCTACCCCCGACTTCGCCGTGCTTGGCACGCCGAGTCTGCCGCGCTGGACGGGCCCGCTGCGGCGCGGCTACAACCAGGGCACCTACCGCCTCGCGCGCTGCTTCGCCGACTGGGGGATGCGGCAGTACCTCCGCGACTGGCACCGCGCTCACGCCCGGCCGCAGCGCTCCGCACTCACGCAGCCTGACGGTCAGCCGATCCCAATGCTCCAGGCGTTCAGCCCGCTCGTCGTCCCCGCGACCTGGCCGCCGCATGTCGCCACGACCGGCTTCTGGCACCTGCACCGCGCCGACGGGTGGACGCCGCCTGCCGACCTCGCAGCCTTTCTCGACGCAGGGCCGCCGCCGGTCTACATCGGGTTCGGGAGTATGAAAGGGCAGCGCGGTGCGGACCGAGCCCGCGCTGTCGTCGAGGCGGTGGAGTTGGCAGGCGTGCGCGCGGTGCTCGCGCTGGGCTGGGGCGGTCTCGACCTCGACGCCGCTGGGCTGTCTCCCGACACGCTCCCCGCCACCTGCTTCGCGCTCCGGCAGGCCCCGCACGACTGGCTCTTCCCGCGCATGGCGGTCGTCGTGCACCACGGCGGCGCGGGGACGACGGCGGCCGGACTTCGCGCGGGCCGCCCCTCGGTGATCTGCCCGTTCTTCGTCGATCAGCCGTTCTGGGGCCGCCGCGTGCATGCGCTCGGGGTG
>JBCDFO010000198.1:0-8552 GCA_039177895.1 Bacteroidota bacterium | reverse complement strand
CGGGCGCGGCGGGAGCGTCTGGTGGAGGCGGCCCGGGGACGTTTCGCCGGGGCGCGGCGGCTCGCGGTAGGCGAGGACGAGCGCGCGGAAGGTCGTGCGGATGAGTTCCTGAAGCTGCGGCATCTCGCGCTGGAGCGTGGCACGGTCCATCCCGAGCGCCATCGCGCGGCGGCCCGGCTCCACGCTCCCCGTTTCCACGTGCGACACGAGCGCGTAGAGCACCGTCCCGTCCTGCGCGGGCACCTCGACCCAGCTTCCGAACGTCGGCGCGCGCTGCTCGCGGGCGACCTCCGCCACCACGTGCCGCGTGCTCGACTCGATGACTTCGGCGAGGGGGTTAGGCATCCGGTTCGTTGTCTAGTTCGGAGAGCCATCCACGCACTTGGTCGGCCAGCCCCTGGTTTCCGAGCTCTTCGAAGAACGTGACAGACTTGGTCCACATCGCGCGTGCCCAGTCTAGATCCCCACGTACCCGCAGCACGATCCCCAGGTTGCCGTACTGGTTCGCCATCCCTCCGAGCCGACCCAGTCCCTCGTTGATCTCTAGCGACTTGTGATACATCGCCTCCGCTCCGTCGAGGTCCCCACGCATCCGCAGCACGTTCCCCAAGCCGCCGTAGGCATTCGCCATCCCTTCGAGCCGACCTAGCCGCTCCTCAATCTCTAGCGACTTGTGATACATCGCCTCCGCTCCGTCAAGGTCCCCACGCACATGCAGCACGTTTCCCAGGTTGCCATAGTCGTTCGCCATCCCTTCGAGCCGACCCAGACGCTCGTTGATCTCTAGCGCCTTCCGGTGCATCGCCTCCGCCCCGTCAAGGTCCCCACGCACCTCCAGCACGATCCCCAGGTTGCCGTAGTCGCTTGCCATCCCTTCAAGCCGACCCAGCCGTTCCTCAATCTCTAGCGACTTCCGGCACATCGCCTCCGCCCCGTCGAGGTCCCCACGCACCTGCAGCACACTCCCTAGGTTGCCGTACTGGTTCGCCATCCCTCCGAGCCGACCCAGCCGCTCCTCGATCTCTAGCGCCTTACGGTACATCGCCTCTGCCCCGTCGAGGTCCCCACGCACCCGCAGCACGATCCCCAGGTTGCCGTAGGCGATCGCCTGCATCGGTTCATCGGTCGTAGCCTCCGCAATCTCCTTGACCTGCTCGAAGGCCGCCATCGCGTCGTCAAGATCCCCAATCTGTTTGTAGAAGAGTCCCAGATAGGTGAGCACACTCGGGTCGGCGGTCCCCTCTGCCAGTTCCGCGAAGAGTACTTCCGCTTTCGTGAGCTCACCGCGTTCGGCATGGGTCAATGCTCGTGCTGCTAACTTGGCGAGGTCTTGGCCCTGCTGCCCCTGGAGCGTTGCCAACTCCTCCTTCAAGGCCTGAATCTCGGCCTCTAGTGCTGCTTGACGATCAGGGTCAGGACCGGGTGGACGGGGAGGGCCACTCCCATACGTGCGATCCAACCAGCCACAAAGCGCGATCTGAAGCGTTCGTCCCCACGCTTGGTCCGCATAGGTGCCGTAGAGGTAGTTCCGCTCCTTCTCGATACGTTCTCGGAAGGCGATGACCTGCTTCAACTGGTCGCCGGGGTCCGCAAGACGGTCCTTAGCTACATCCTTGAAGTAGAGTTGGATATCCTTACCCGCTTCGTGGGCTACCTCGTACTCCTCCTCAAAGCCCGACGAGTGAGCCCCGCTCGGCGAGCCCCACCGCCGCCACACGGTCAGAATGATGAGGTCGCACGTCTTCAGCTCCTCATTGATGATGGCCTGCGGACGCCCCTTCCCTGGCAGCGTGTCCTCCCAGCCAACCGCTTCGAGCACCACCCCCATCGAGCGGGCCTTGATCTTGTTGACCAAGTCGATGGTCTCGAAGAACACACGGCGCTCCTTCTGAAGATCACCCGGCGAGCCGATAAAGACGCGGATGACATCGAGGCTGGTGGACATGGAGCTCCGGCTGAGATCGGGGTGAGGCTAGCGCCTGGAAAGTAACGCGCACGCGATAGGCGCTGCGCCCGGACGCTGCCTACGGCGCGGACCGAGGATAGACGAAACAGACTGCGACGCTGTGTCCTCGAATGACGCCACGCCGTGTGCATCTCCCATTGGATTCCGGTATAGGGACACCCTGACCCTTCCCGACGCCTCTCTGCCCCAACTGGCAAGCCTGGCAGCTCTACCGGCGACCAGATCGCGTCTTTACGCGATTGCGCGGGCAAACCCTAGCCCTGTACCCTTCTAATTAGGCCGCACAAGCCCAAGGCATTCATGGCTTTGCCGTCTTCTCGTTAGCCCCTGGCATGCACGGGCGTCCTCCCTGGAGCCCAGGACCGAACCTCAATGACCACGTTCTCTCCCCCCGCCAGCTACGAAGTCGTTACCGAAGTCACCGGTACCAAAACCCGGACGAGGTCAGGAGGCACATCCGAAGCGGCCCGTTCACCGGAGGACCCGCTCGTCAACGCGCTCACAGAAACAGGACTTGCGCTCGACGCCTGGGCCGAGTATGCCGTCACGTCCGGCAAGGCCAGCGATGGAAGACGCACACCATCGTCCAGGCGCTCCCTTGAGACGGACGTGGACAGCACCGTGCTCAACATTGACGTGGACCTGGCTCCTGGTGAGCAGGCGATGGTCCTCGTTGAACAGGACGGGCACTACTCGTGGGCCTTCCAGCCCGACGAGACGACTGCAGAGGAGGCTCCTACCACTGGCGGGCGCAAGCGAAGCGGGGCGAAGCTAGACACCGTGCGGTTCAGCGTGGACCTACGGGCAGCCGGTGAGATGTCTGGGACCCGCAGCTTTGGTTGGATCAAGAAGAAGATCGCGGACCGCGTTAGCGCCTTCGTCCTGAAGTTCGCCGCCAAGGTGGTAGCGAAACACACGATGAAGTTCCTGGAGCGGCATGTCCAGACCGGGCTCGTGGTGATCAGCCGCAAGCAGGTGGAGAAGGAACCGCCCGCGTCGTTGTATTCGCACGCGAAGTGGACGCTCCACCGAGACCCGGCCACGCTGAAGCTGCCCGAGGACCGTCCCCCTCGCATCCTGCTGATGGTCCACGGCACGTTCAGCAGCACGGTGGGTAGCTACGGGGCTCTGGGAGAAACCGACGCGGGCAAGGCCTTTCTCCGCGAGGCGGCCCGGACGTACGACCTCATCCTCGGCTTCGATCACGCGACGCTGAGCGAAGACCCGATGGAAAACGCCCTTCGCTTGGAAGAGCTGCTCAGCGAGCTACCGTGGCGCCGCGACGCCCCTCCCGTCTTCGATGCGGTCGCGTTCAGCCGGGGCAGCCTCGTACTGCGCAGTCTCATCGAGGTGGTATTGCCAGACACCCAGCTGCCCTTCAAATTTGAGCGGGCGATACTCGTCGGGGCCACCAACGGAGGCACGCAGCTCGCGGAGCCTGACAACTGGAAGGCGCTCATCGACCTCTACACCAACCTGATTGGGGGAGCCTCCCGGCTGCTCAGCCTCGTCGCTCCGGGTGCTGCTGGCGCCGCGGGCATCGTCTCGGGCCTCCTCAGCGGGATTGGTTCGTTCGCGAAGTACCTCGCCACCGAATCCGTCACGAGAGGGGGCGTCCCCGGCCTCGCGGCGATGGAGCCGCAGGGCGACTTCGTCACCACCTTGAACGCCCACAACCCTGGCCAACCAGGAGCGGGCAGCCTGTCGTACTACGCTATCACTTCCGACTTCGAGTTCGACGGCGACCTCGATGCCCATCCCGAGCTTCCGAAGCGACTGCTGATCCAACTCGCCGATGGCTTCGTGGACCGTCTCATGGGGCATCGGAACGACCTCGTTGTGGACACGCCGTCCATGACGCAGGTGGACATCGACACGCCGGGTTTACTACGTCAAGTCTACGCCTTAGGTACCAATCCCCACGTCTACCATACAGTCTATTTCGTCCAGCCCCAGGTCGTCAAAGCCCTTGCGGAATGGCTCAACCTCAAGGTGCCTTCCAAGCGCGCCATGGACCGCTCAGGCAATTACGAGTTCAAGCCGATTCGCGAGGAGTATCGCTCGCTCACGAAAGGAGCCTTCTCGGCAGCAGCCGTTGCTCGGAGCGGGGAACCAGCTGTTCCGCCCTTCTCCGTCGAGGTAGTCTGGGGCGACCTCAGGCACATCGAGGCAGACGTTTACGCGGTCGGGCACTATCAAGGCGTCCTGCCCCAGCGTGCCGAGCTCGCCCTCGACCAGGTGGTCTCCAGCAAGCAGTGGCACAAAGTCAAGACGCGACCAGAAGACCTGCTCCTGACGCAACTCACGCGACGCGGTCACCTCGTCGGTGAGCTTGGCGACCTCGACCTGTTCCCGCTCGCTGGGGACGGGACCAGGCTGGCGGCTATTTGCGGGATGGGCTATCCCGGCACATTCGACGAGTACGCGCTCCGCATTCTTCAGAAGAACCTGGTGGCGGTCCTAAACCTCTTCCCGGCGGAGCGGCACCTCTGCACGGTGCTGATCGGTTCGGGCGAGGGAGGCCTTAACATTGATGCGAGCGTGCGAGGGGCCGTCGACGGGTACATCGAGGCTCTGCGGGCCGCAGGGCCTCCCGCGCGGGTACAGCAGATCACTATCGCTGAGCTCTATCGCCACCGCGCCGAAGAAATCCACGAGGCCCTGGGTCGTGTCCTCGCTGAGAGGGAACTGGGGGACATCGTCACGCTGCACCCAGAGGTTCGGACAAGACGCGGCGGCTTGCACAGCCATTCCCATCGACTCGGCATCGTCCTGGCGACCATCGCGCAGGCGCACGAGCGAAATGACACCAGCGCAAGCAAGGTGCTGAAGCCCCTGATGGCATCGCTCCCGGACGGGCCTACTCAAGACGAGTACCGCGAGGCCCTCGGAGTCTTTGCCTCAGGCTCTAACGGTGATGTTGCCCGCATGGCGCGGCGCATTGAAACGCGAGAGGACGACGCCGCCTTGGGCGCCTCCGCCGTTCCCACCCGTGTCTCGTTTATCCGAAGCGATGCGCTGCTCAAAGCAGCGGCTATCACCAACACGACTACGGTGCCCGAGCGCATCATCGACGTGGATCCGCAGCTCACCATGGAGGCCGTGCGCCGGATGCACGACCCGAATCCCGCCGATCTAGCCTCGCTCTCAGATATGCTCCTCCGGCTCGTCGTGCCACGGGACTTCCGTCCTCTACTTCAAGGCAGCAATCCGCTGATCTTGGAAGTCGACCGGCATACAGCCTCGATCCACTGGGAAATGCTTGCCGCCTCGGTCCAGGAAGGCCGCAGCCGTCCCATCGGGTTGTTCCGGGAGGTGTCGAGGCAGCTTCGAACCAGCTACAGCGGCCCGCCCGCCGCTCGTTCGCAGCCCCAGCAGCCGCTGAAAGCGCTCGTCATCGGCGACCCCGACGACTCACTGCCAGGTGCCCGAATGGAGGCCATCGAGGTATGGAAGCTGCTTTCCAAGCGGGGTGTCAAGACGGAGTTGCTTCTCGGCTCTAGACGCCACGCAGGGGATCCGACAGATAGCAGCGTGGCTGGGCGTTTCAACACGCTGGAGCGGCTCATTCGGGGCAAATTCGACCTCGTCCATTTTGCTGGGCACGGCACCTATGACGCGCTCGACCCCAGTCAAACTGGCTGGGTGTTCCAAGATGGCCTCCTTCGAGCTGCCGAGATCCGCCGCCTTGACACCTCTCCCTTCCTTGTGTTCGCCAATGCGTGCCTCTCGGGCCGACTCGCGGGAGCCGAAGCGACGTTGTACGATGCCCGCAGACCGTACGGCGAAGCTGGCCTTCTGCCGAGCCTCGCCGATGAATTCTTCCAACGCGGTGTGAGGAACTACATCGGCACAGCCTGGGAGGTAGACGACGACGGGGCCGTTGAGTTTGCCAGACGGTTCTATGACCGATTCATCCCAGGCCGTGACCGACTAGCGGGGGACCCCGTTGGAGCTTCGATCCAGTCTGCACGTGTCTCATTGCATCGAGCGGAGAGGAAGTACAAGGCCCTGTGGGGTGCCTACCAGCACTACGGCGATCCCAATTTCCACGTGAGGCTATGACCAAAGCCGCGCTGCTGCCCAGTTGAAGCGGCTCTGGAGCGAATTTCTTCATACCCGAGGTGCTCGCTTTGAGGCCGCCTTGAGCGAGGTGCCGGTCGTCGCCATGCCGGCGTGGTGCATTCGGCGGTTGAGGATGTGGTAGAAGAGCGCCTTCTCTTGCTGCCGGACGACGGCCCGCTCATGCGCCTCCTGCAGGATGATCGGGTAGCCCCCGCCCTTCTGGCACTGGTCGAGCACGACGGCGTGGATGAGATCGACCCACTCCGGCTGGTCGGCCACCCACTCGGGCAGCTCGACGCGCGCGACCTCGCCGCCGGTCTGGTCGGTGCCGGTGCGGACGTAGAAGGCACAGATGCGATGCGGACCGTACTCGTCGAGGATGTGCGAGCCGGACGCGACGCACCCCGAGCGCTCGCCCACGGCTAGCGTGTCCTCGATCACGTGGCGGTCGAGGAGGCCGAGGAGGCTGTCGTCGGCGGGGTTGGCCTCGTCCTCCCCGCGCGCGAAGCGGAGGAGGTTGACGAGTTCGTTCGTGCCGGGCATCGAGATGTAGGAGCACACCGGGATGCCCTCGTCCTGGAAGCGGTCGAGGATGGCGAGGTAGCGTCCAAGCAGGCGGTCCTCCAAGCGCCGGTTTTTCATGCCGCGCACCATCCAGCGGATGAGCGTCCCGTCGGCCATCGCGAGGATCGGGCGGCCCGAGCGGCGGACGTCGCGGGCCGTCTCGAAGAGCCAGTGCAGTTCCTGCTCATCGCGCAGCGCGGAGACGACCTCCGTGGTGATGTCGAACAGCATCGACTCAGCCTCGTCGCCCTGCAGTTCCAGCAGGTCCTGCTGGCGATACCGAAGGCTCGGCGCGGCCTGCATCACAGGCGGCTCGGTCGTGCCGTACTGGAACGCGATGCATCCGACGTTGAGCAGGTAGCACGCGGGCTCGATGTGCCGGTCGGGGTAGATCTGCGAGCCGTCGGTCGCCACGACCGTCACAAAATCGGGGCGGGGGCTGCAGCCGTAGCCGACGCTCGGGTCCTCCCGGAGCCGCGCGACGAGCATCCGCAGCTTCGCCGCCTGCGCGTCGTCCGAGACGGCCTGCCACGACGAGGCGCAGTCGCGTAGAGCCTGGCCGCCGTCAGCGCGCTGCTGCCGGAGCTTCGCCTCGGCGTCACGTCGGTAGCCCGCGAAGTCGCGGAACTGGCCTTGCAGCTTGTGGAAATCGAGCACGGGAAGGCAAAAGGTGAAGGCAGACGGATGAAAGGCTGCCTGGTGCGGGGCGCGTGAAGATAGCTGCACCTACGCGGCACGTTCGGACCTGCAGCCGCTGGGCGGGGTTGGCTCGGACGCTCCTGTTGAGCGCAACCCGGAGACGTGCTCCCTTCTGCCTTCATCCTTCTACATTCTGCCTTCCCGTGACTTCGCTTTACGTCCACATCCCGTTCTGCGCGCGGCGGTGCGTCTACTGCGACTTCTTCTTCACGACGACGGACAAGAACACCGGCGCGTTCGTGCAGACGCTCGCGACCGAGATCGAAGCCGTCGGCGAGCAGTACGGGCGCGGAGAGCCCGGTGGCAAGCTCCCGCTGCGGACGCTCTACCTCGGCGGTGGGACGCCCTCCCTCTTGCCCCTCGACGAAGTCAAGACGATCCTGAACACCGTCCACGCGCACTTCGACGCGAGCAGCCTCGACGAGGTCACGTTCGAGGCCAACCCGGAAGACCTGGCCCCCGCTGATGACCCTGCAGCGGGCCTCGACTACCTACGCGGGCTGCGCGCGATGGGCGTCACGCGGCTCTCCCTCGGCGTGCAGTCGTTCTACGACGAGGACCTCGCGTTCATGAACCGCGTGCACGACGCCACGCAGGCCGAGCGCGCTGTGGCGCATGCGCTGGAGGCGTTCGAGAGCGTATCGGTGGACCTCATCTTCGGGCTCCCCGCGCAGCCGTTCGAGTTATGGGGCGCGAACCTGGAGAAGGCGGCGCGCCTAGGCGTCCCACACCTCTCGACGTACAGCCTCACCGTTGAGGAGCGG
Source organism: Bacteroidota bacterium (assembly GCA_039177895.1). GTDB lineage: Bacteria > Bacteroidota > Rhodothermia > Rhodothermales > Rubricoccaceae > JBCBEX01. The sequence continues at coordinate 494 of JBCDFO010000198.1, read as the reverse complement.
ACCCCGCTGCACAAGCAGGTCGAGCGCGGTCTCGTCGCGCCCGTCGCGGACGAGCCGATGCGGGACCGGTTTCTGTTCACCATCGACTACCTGAAGGGCAAAGGCTATGACCACTACGAGGTGTGCTCGTTCGCCCGGCCGCGCGACGCGAGCGCGGGCACCCATCGAAGCCTCCACAACCAGGCGTACTGGCGGCACCAGAACTACCTCGGCGTCGGCCCAAGCGCGCACAGCCTGTGGTGGCGCACGGGCTCCCTCGCCGACCGGTGGGCCAACGTGCGCTCGATGCGGCAGTACCGCACCCTGCTCGACCTCCACGAGCTACCGCGCGACGCCACCGACACGCTCGACCTCGACGCGCTGGGCGACGAGTATGTGCTGCTCAGCCTGCGCCTCATGGACGAGGGCCTCGACCTCGACCGCGCGCGGCACCGCTACGGCTTCGACCTGCGCACGTCGCGCCAGCAGGCCCTCGCCGATCTGGTACGCGGCGG
>JBCDFO010000197.1:0-8573 GCA_039177895.1 Bacteroidota bacterium | reverse complement strand
CTCCCAGCCCACCTCAAGGCCAGCGTCGGGCGGTAGCGGAACGCCTGCGCTCCTAGCTGTTCGGCGTGGTGCCGGGGAAGCGGATGCTGAAGGATGCCGTCAAGCAGGGTGCCGGGTGGATTGCGGCGGGGCTGCATGCCAGTGTGGGACGGGCCAGCCTCGGGCATACCAGCCTCGGGCGACGCGTGCCGCGCAGCGTCGGGGTGCTCATCTACCACCGCATCGCCGAGCCCGTCGCAGGTGTGCCGGACGACCGCGTGCTCAACGTACCGCCCGCCGTCTTCGAGCGCCAACTCACCGGCTTGCGGGCGCGCGGGTGCACGTTCGTGCCGCTGCGCGAGGTCCTCGCGGCCCACGCCACGGGCCGCTTCGATGCGCTGCCCGAGCGGGCCGTCGTCGTCACGTTCGACGACATCTATGCCAATGTGGTGGACAACGCCGTGCCGATCCTCCGGCGTCTGGAGATCCCCGCGACGATGTTCGTGAGCACGGCGTTCGTGGACCGCACCGCGCCGTTCCCGTTCGACGCCTGGGCGCAGGCGCACCAGGCAGCCTTGCCACCGAGCGCCTACCGCCCTGTCACCCGCGCGCACCTCGAACGCCTCCATGCCGACCCACGCTTCGAGGTCGGCGCGCACACGCACACCCACGCCACGTTCATCGACCGCCCCGACGCCTTCGAGGCGGACCTGGCGGAGAACCTCGCCTGGCTCGACCGTCACCTGGGCATCGCGGCCCCGACGTTCGCGTTCCCGTACGGCCGGACGGCGTTCGGCTTCGCAGGGGGGGCGCTGACTGAACGGGCGAAGCACCTGGGCGTCGCCTGCGCGCTCACGACCGACTGCGCCCTCGTCACGGCGGCGTCGGACCCGTTCGACTGGGGCCGGTTCAACGCCTACGCCTGGGACACGCCCGCCACGCTCGACGCGAAGCTCAGCGGGTGGTACGGCTGGGCCCCGCGTCTGATGGAGCGCCTCGCGCGGTAAGACGGGCTACTCCGTCGTCAGCGCTTACACGCGCGCTACGGCGTTGAGGTCGGCGGTGCCGTCTAGGTGTGGCTGCCCATGCGGATAGGTGAAGGTCGAGCAACGCAAAGCTATGCCCAGACTTGAACAGCAAGGGCCCGTGCAATAGGTTGGCTTCCCGCCGTCTGTTTGGGGCGGCCTGGTTCCTCCCTCTCCCCCTGCGATTTCCTATGGCTCGCTTGATCATTCGCCATCTCCCTGAGAGTGAGCCTGCAGGATTCCTAGTGCTCGCAGACGATGGGAGGTCAACGCGGAAGCCTGCTACTGTCACCCCACCTGAGGCTATCTCGTTGCCGGGCGACCGGGATCTTTCAGAAGAACTTAGGTGGTACTTAGAGCGCTTCTTGGATTATCCGTTCGATCCTGCGACGGAAAAGGCGAAAGATGTGTTGGCAGCACTAGAGCAGTGGGGCCGCGACGCCTTCACGGCGCTCTTCGGGACGTCGGATGGCCTGCGGATGTACGACCGTGCCGTACGCGACGGCCTCCAGACCCTCCACCTCGAAATCTCCAGCGACGATGCGCGTATCCTTAGTTGGCCGTGGGAAGCGCTCTACGACCCTGAGCGGCAGTACGTCGCCCATACCTGCCAGGTTGGACGGCGGCTCAACCGCTCCGTGGAACCGCCGCCGCTCTCGCCGGATCTCCCGACCGACCGCGTCCACATCCTCCTCGTCACCGCGCGGCCGTACGACAACGACGTGGCCTACCGCTCCATCTCGCGTGCGCTCGTGGAGACGGTGCAGGAGCAGAGCTTCCCGGCCACCGTGGATGTGCTCCGCCCGCCGACCGTGGAGGCGCTGCGTAACCACCTACGGGCGCGGCCGAACCAGTATCACATCCTCCACTTCGACGGGCACGGCGGCTACGGGGCCGTGCCGGAGCAGAACGGCTTCACGTTGCGAGGCCCGCAGGGACGGCTGGTCTTCGAGGACGACGCGGGCAAGGAATCCCATCTCGACGCGTCCGAGCTGAGCACGCTCCTCCAGGAGCACGGCGTGCCGGTGGTGGTGCTCAACGCCTGCCAGTCGGCGATGGTGGATGGGAAGGCGGAGGACGCCTTTGCGTCCGTGGCGGCGGCGTGCCTGCGGGGCGACGTGCGCAGCGTAGTGGCGATGGGCTACTCGCTATACGTGAGCGGCGCGCAGGTCTTCTTGCCCGCGTTCTACCGCCGCCTATTTGAGGTAGGCCACATTGCGGAAGCCGTGCGAGCAGGGCGGCGCGCCATGTACTTCGATCGAGGGCGACTCAGCGCACGGGGGCGTTTCCCGTTAAGTGACTGGTTGGTGCCAGTCGTCTACGAAGATAACCCTCCCGACTTCACCTTTGTCACAGATTCGACAAACGACATCAGCGTGCCGAGAGTGGCACTGCCCGAGGACTTCGACGATGGCGAGAACCCGTATGGTTTCATTGGGCGCGACCGTGCAATCCTAGAGTTGGAGAGGGCGATGCGGCGGCCTCCAGCGAGTATCCTAGTGCATGGTCTTGGCGGCATAGGCAAGACTACGCTCGTTCGTGGCTTCGTGAAGTGGCTTCACGACACAGGCGGTCTTGGCACAGGAGCGTTGTGGTTCCACTTTGGCGAGATCCAGAGCGCCGAGTATGTTTTCAATCGGATTGGTGAACAGTTGTGCGGACCTGAGTTTGCCACGGTAGACTTGGAGAAAAAGCCAGGGTTGCTTGCCCAGGTGCTTAACGAGACTCCGCTCGTACTGGTGTGGGATAACTTCGAGTCTGCATTCGGTGCAAAAGGGAACTCCGCGGTAGGATTACTCCCTGAAGAGGATCGAGGGCTACTCAAGGAGTTGCTTGCGCGGCTTCGTGGTGGCAAGACGAAGGTCCTCGTCACGAGCCGCAGCGCGGAACTCTGGCTGGAGAGGACACACTGTTTCCGGCTCCAACTGGACGGGCTTCACGGTGAGGAGCGTTGGGAGTTTTGCGAGGCGATTATCCAAGACCTCGGTCTGAACGTCGATCGCGACGACAAGAACCTGATGGCGCTCCTGGAGCGCCTGGAGGGACACCCGTTAATGATGCGTGTAGTCCTGACGCGGCTCGGTGAGCGTTCAGCGGTGGAACTCAGCACAGCGCTTTCGGAGGACCTAGACGCGCTGGAGCGGAGCGAGGTCGGCGCGCAGGCAAAGTTGTTCGCCACATTACAGTTTGTAGAGGATGGTCTGGAAAAGCGTCTCTGTGCGCTACTAGACGGCGTGGCCCAGTTCGAGGGCTTTGTTGATGCGAGCTATTTAGAGGCGATGGCGAAGCAGATCGAAGCGCCCTTCGACAGAGTCGATGTTGACCAACTCTTCGCAGCGCTCAGTTACGCAGGGCTCGTTCAGGATCGCGGCCACGGGGTCATGCAGCTTCACCCCATGCTGACGAGTTACATCCGTACACGCCACGTCCAGCCTGACGGAGAGGCAGTGGAGCCATGGAAACGTGCCTTCGTTCAGGTTATAGCACAGTCTGTCGGGAGGCTAGAAGGGAAGCCCACGCATCAACAACGTGATTTCCTCAGTATCAATGAGTCTAATCTCGTTCGAGCCCAGGACGAAGCTGTTCAGCTCAACGATGTGAATGCAGCGACCCAAATACTGAGCTTGCTTGTTGACTTCGCTCTCAGTCAGCGGCACTTGAGTGTTTCAGATAAGTGGTGTCGAAAAATATTGCAGATCGAAAACCAGAGTGGAAGTAGGAGTGCTAGGGCAAAAGCATATCTGCAGATGGGTATGGTAGAGTATGAGAAGAGGAGATTTGTTAAAGCATTGGATCTTTATAAGAAATCAATAAGACTTTCTAGAGATAGGTTGTGGATTAGGGATAAGGAGAATAAAAATGTTGTGGCAAGCGCATACCATCAGATGGGTTTAATTGCTGAGGGAAGGCGAGACTTTGCGCGAGCTGGACAGTGGTACCACAAGTCTTTGAATGTAAAGAAGGAGCAGGGCGACAGTATTGGTGCGGCACTTACATATCATCATTTGGGGGTAATTGCCCAGTATCAGCGAGACTTTGCGCAAGCAGAGCAGTGGTACCGTAAGGCACTGGCGATTAGGGAAGACCAGGGTGACGAGGGTAAGACTGCGGAAACCTTTCACCAGTTGGGAATAGTAGCTGGGATGCAAGGTAACTACGTAAACGCAGAGCGTTGGTATCGAAGTGCTCTAGTAATCTTTGAACGCCATGGAAACCAGCGCGGAGCTGCAATGGCATATCATCAGCTAGGACTAATAGCTCAACATGGGTCGGATTTCGTACAGGCACAGCGATGGTATCTCAAAGCTGTCGAGATCGCAGAGCGTCAGGGAGACGAGTCTGGTGCAGCGACGACCTATCATCAACTGGGGAGAGTTGCTGAGGAGAGAGAAGAATTTGCCATAGCTGAGAAATGGTACTACAAGGCGCTGTCAAGCTTCCAACATCTGCAAGAAGGGAATGGAATTGCAACCGTCTATGCTCAACTTGGAATCCTCAACGAGACGCAGAAAAGATGGGTCGCTGCAGGTCGCTTCCTGGTTGAGGCGACAATTCTGTTTTCTCATCTCAACGATGGTTATTTGGCTGGTCGGACTACCACTGATTTTCTGGATGTGTTTTATCAGGCCCCAGAAGGGGACCAGGCAACGCTTCGCATACTCTGGGAGGGTGCAGGTCTGCCACCGCTCCCAGATGACACTTGAGACGCACTCGCAACCGCTAACTACCAGGCACGAATGGCACTCACCGAACAGATCGCCGCCCTTGACGATGCCCGCGCTATCGCGTTCGTCCGCACGCTCGCTGATGCGCACAGCTTCGCCGCCGAGACCACCGACCTCGCCTCTGTGCAAGACGCGCTTGCTGCGGAGGTAGAGGGCACGGACCTCGTCGTTGCGCCCGCCTCGGAGGGGGCGCTCGCGCGCACGGCGCTCCTTCTCTTCGCCGAGGACCCCGAGATGGCTCCGCGCCTGGAGTCGCTGCTGGACGCTGGTCCCGTGCGCTCGTTCGTAGACCCCGGCACGGCCATCGGGCTCACCGTCGCGGCGCTGATCGTGCTGCAGACGCACGTGCGCTTCTACCGGGACAAGGAGGGCAAGTGGACGCTAAAGGTCGAGAAGAAGCCGACCGACACGAGCCTACTCAAGAAGCTCATGGCGGGCATCCTCGGGCTCGGCAAGGGCGAGTGAGGCCGGGCGGATCGCAGGGCGGCGTGCAGATCGCCAGCACATAGGTACAAACCTTGCGCGCTCGTGCGTTGTCTGTTCCGTGCCGCGCTGTTGGGCAAAGAGCGTGTTAAGCTGAACCCGCGCACGGCATCGGCGTAACCGCGCCGTTCTCCCGGGCCTCCCGTTTGCGGCAGGCCCTACCGCCGCCCCACCCCCTAGCTGCCCGACCTCATGGCTACGACCGAACGAATGGCACCGACCGACCGACCGGCCCGCCCGCTCTTCCACCGCCTCATCCTCGGCCTCGCGCTGGTCGGGGTCTTCCTCGTGGCGCACCTCTATAGCCAGCAGACCGCCGGGTTCAACCGCGGCTGCCTCGGCCTCTCCGACCCGGCCACGGTGGCGCAGGTCGGCTGCGAGACCGTCACCTCGTCGGCGGCAGGCCAGTTCCTCGGCGTCTCGAACGTCGTCTGGGGGTTCCTTTTCTACCTCGGCATGGTCGCGCTGCGCTTCGCGATGGTCCCGGCGAAGGCCCCGCGCAAGGCGCTCCGCACGGCCAGCCTCGGGCTCGCTACGGCGGGCTTTGCGTACTCGCTCTACCTCGTCAGTGTGCAGCTCTCGATGGGGACGTGGTGCGTGCTCTGCACGATCTCGGCGGGCATCGTGACGGTCATCTTCGGCCTGCACCTCGCTGAGCGCTTCACGGGCGCGACGTTACCCACGTTGCCGTCTTTCAGCGGGGCCGAGTTCAAGCGCTTTGGCATCGCCGCCGCGCTGATCGCCACGTTATCAGTTGCGGACATTGCCTACTTCAACGCGATCAACGACGGCGAGACGTTCACCCCCGTCGCCGAGGCCGACGCGACGCCGGTGACGCCCGTATCGGCCAACGAGCCAGCAGCGGATGCCGTGTCGCCCATCGAGCTTGCTGCGGCGGACGAGGCGGAGCCCACCGCAACGGGGCCTACCGAGACGCCAGCGACCGACAACATCGAGGCGAGCACGCCTGCGGTGGACCCGACCGTGACGCCTCAGCCGGGCATCGCGCCCACGATCACGCCGCGCCCTGTCGGGTGCGAGTACGAGACCGGAGCCGCGCCGCTGCGTGACATCTCGCGCTACACCACGGACACCGGCTTCGACGGCCGCGCCGACGCGCCCGTGACGGTCGTGAAGATCTTCGACCCGAACTGCCCGCACTGCCGCACGCTCCACCACACCCTCGACGCCATCGTGGGTCGCCTCGGCGACAAGGCCAAGGTGCACTACTACCCGTTCGCCCTCTGGCAGGAGTCGATCCCGCAGATCCAGGCGCTCTACATCGCGCACGAGAGCGGCAAGGCGTCCGAGATGCTCGCCGGCCAGTTTGCCATGCAGGAGAACGAGAACAAGCGCCTGCTCACGAGCACGGACCTCTCGCGCATCGCCACCGATATCGGCCTCGACGCCGACGCCTTCGCCCGCCAGCTCTCGTCCGGGGCCTACGCGATGAAGACTGCTGCGGCCCGCGACTACGCCAGCGTCGACATCGCGCGAGGCGGCGGCGTGAGCGTGCCCAAGCTGACCATCAATGGGCGCTTCGTCGCCGCGACTACGGCGGCGTTCACCACCGAGTGCATCAGCGCGCTCATCGAGGAGGCCCACGCCGAAGTGACCGGCGGCTAAGTAGCGATCCCGAGGCTCGATCTGCGCAGGGGCGGTTTACGGACCGCCCCTGTCTATTTCTGCCGGTTGAGCTACTCGGCAGAGCGTTGCCACTGGGACACGGCAAACGCGGCCATCGGTACATAGTCCGTCGCGATGACGTCGATGCCTGCGTCGAGGAGCGCGTGGTAGGCGGAGGGCCCCTGCGTGAACGCAACGCTGTCGAGGGCCCCGAAGGTGCCAAGCTGGGCGCGGATGCCGAGCCCGTGCAGCCGCTCGATGACGGCCAGGTTGACCTCGCCGACGCCCGTAAAGGCGATCATCCGCGCGGGGTCCGCCCCCGTGGCGAGCACGGCGTCGAGTTCCTCCGGCGTGCGGGTGGTCACGGAGTAGACGAGGTCGGGGGCGAGCACGTAAAAGGCAGCGAGGGCCTCGGGCGTGTAGACGATCACGACGACGCGGTTGGCTGCCTCCGCCTCCCGGATCGCCGCCACGACGGTGTGCGGCGGCACGCCCCGCTTGATGTCGAGCAGGAGGACGGCGCGCTCGTTGGCCCACACCAACGCTTCCGCGAGTGTCGGAATCGAGTGTGGCGTCGGTCGCTCCACCACGTCCCGCAGCCGGAGGTCGCGCAGGGCGGCAGCGGGCGTCGCGCTGAGGAGGCCCGTGCCCGTCGTCGTGCGGTCGAGCGTTTCGTCGTGGAGCAGCACGAGGACGCTGTCGGCAGTCAGGCGCACGTCCGTTTCGAGGAGGGCCGGGGCATAGGCCAGCGCGCGCTCGAACGTGGCGATGCTGTTCTCCGGATAGCCGGGAGCCGGGCTGCCGCGGTGGGCGCTCACCATCGGTCCGGCGTCTGGCGTCCAGCGGAGGTAGGCCGCGAGGGCGTCCGCCGAGTCGAACGCGCGCAGGTGCGTCGGCGGTGCCGTGAGGGCGGCCGTGGGCGGCGGGGGGGGCGGCTGGAGCGGGCGCGGCTGGAGGTAGCAGCCAGCGGTACCGACCAACAGCGCGATCAGCAGGACGATGCGGCCGAAGCGTAGGGGACAGAGCGAAACCATCGGGGGAGGAGCATGGGTGAGGCGCATGGGAGGAAGCATACGCTCGTACGCGTACCGCTCGCGTCCCCCTATCTCGCCCTCGTCGATCTCTCCGTCTCCTTCGGCGCGTCAGCCAGCCTCGTCGAGGCGGGCGAAGTAGCGGCGGCGGTCCATCGCCACGATGCGGATGCGGCTCCCGGCGGCGATGAACTCGCCCTCGGTCTGCACCTCCACGCGCTCGCCGTCGATCTCAGCCACGCCGGTGGGGCGCAGCGGCGAGACGGCCGTGCCCGAGCGCCCGAGGTAGCGCGCCCGCGTCTCGTCCTCCAGCATCCGCTGGGCGGGCGATGTTCGTAGGTCGGCCTGGAGCACGAACCGGTTCCACGCGCCCGAGCGCACGAGCATCGTCCCCAGCAGTCCGCCCAGGATCAGCGCGCCTACCAGCGTCACGGCTCCGCCAGCGAAGCCGTGCACCATAAACGCGTAGCCCACGCCCAGGAGCAGACTCAGCACCCCCGCCACGCCGACGACGTTGAGGCCAGGGATGAAGTACACCTCTGCCGCGATCAGCGCGAGGCCGACGAGTACGAAGAGCAGCGGCGTGATGAAATCCACAGCGCGGCACAGGGCGGGTGAACGGGGACGTTGGGGCGAATCTACGGGCCAACGCGCCAACAGATGCAGCAGATGCTGCGCAGTGGGAACGATTCCCGGCGCGGAGG
>JBCDFO010000196.1:0-8579 GCA_039177895.1 Bacteroidota bacterium | reverse complement strand
TGCCCGCTCGGCAAATTCCAGCCGCTCGAAGGCCAAACGAGTTGCCTCGACGCCGATCCCGGCAACTTCGTCCCTGCGGAAGAAGCCATCGCGCAGTCTCCATGCGAGTTGGGCACGTTCCAGCCCGAGGCGGGCCAGTCAATGTGCCTCCCTGCGCCCGTCGGCAGCTACGTGGATATGGAGGAAGCCGCGTCTGCTACGTCCTGCCCGGCGGGCACGACGACGTCCGGCGAGGGCGCGACGAGCGCAAGCGCCTGCGTGGCAATTACAGCGCAGACATTCCTCGTCACCAAGACGGACGACACCAACGACGGCACCTGCGACGCGGACTGCTCGCTCCGTGAAGCTATCGCCGCTGCCGATGCGAACGCCGCCGCAGCGGCCGATACGATTGCGTTCAGCCCGGATGTGACAGGCACCATCGCGCTCGGGGGGTCGCACCTCGTGCTCAGCACTGATGTCGTGATCGAGGGTCCCGGTGCCACCGTGCTCGCTGTGAGCGGCAACGAGACCAGCCGCGTCTTCGAAACAACCGCTTCGGTCGAGATCCGCGACCTCACGATCACAGGCGGTCTCGTCCAGGCCCCCCCAAGCGATCCTGGCGCTACGCAGGACGGCGGTGGCATCCATAACACTGGTACCCTGACCCTTTCGCGCTGTGTCGTTTCCGAGAACGCAGCAGACGGCAACGGTGGCGGAATTATCAACGTTGGAGGCACCCTTGTGCTTCGTGAGAGCACGGTCACGGAGAACGCCGCCGAGGGCATCGCCCAATTCGACGGGGCCACGCTCACCGTATCGAACAGCACCATCAGCAACAACGCTGGGGATGGCATCAACAGCAACGGCTTCGTTGACGTAACACAAAGCACCTTCCACGGAAACGAGGGGAGCGGCATCGCGGCGTCTGGCTCGAGTTCAGCAAGCAGTGAGGATGTCATCGTGTCACAGAGCACGTTCAGCGGGAACGTGGTTGGCATCGGACTCTCGAGCGGTGGCAGCGCCCGTGTGACGAATAGCACCTTCCGCGACAACGGCACGACCACCATTTCGCTCTTCATCGCGAGCGAGCTTAGCATCGGCAACTCGATCATAGACACGGGAGACACGGGGACCAGCTTCGCTACGGCAGGGTCGACGATCACCTCACTGGGCCACAACGTCTGCGGCGACGCCTGCGGGCTCAACGGCCCCGGCGACCTCACCGAGACTAACCCGCTGCTCGACGTGCTCGTCGACAACGGCGGGCCGACGCTCACGCACGCGCTCCTCCCCGGCAGCCCCGCCATCGACATTGGCGGCACCTGCGGACCCACCGACCAGCGCGGCTTCAACGCGCCCATCGTCGGCCTCGCCACCAACAGCACGGCCCTGTGCGACGCGGGCAGCTTCGAGACGGAGATCCTCGACGCCGAGCCGCCGACGGTGGTGATCGCCTCGACGCTCGACGACCCCACGGCCACCCAGCCGATCCCGCTCACGTTCACCTTCAGCGAGACCGTCTCCGGCTTCTCAGCCGACGACATCGACGTGATCGGCGGGACGCTCGGTGCCCTCACGACGACCGACAGCACGACGTTTGCTGCTGATCTCACGCCGGCCGGCGCAGGCGACCTCACCGTCGACATCGACGCGGGCGTCGCCACCGACTTGGCGGGCAATCCCAACGAGGCGGCTGAGACCTTCTCGATCACCTTCGACGACGAGGGACCAGCGGGCTATACGGTCACCTTTGATCAGCCTGCCGTGAATGCCGCAAATGAGACGACGGTAAGCTTCACGATCAGCGATGCTGAGGTCGGCGCGAGCTTCGTCTACACGATCACAAGTGACGGCGGCGCAGGCGAAGTCACCAGCTCCGGCATCATCGGCGGTGCGGCACCGCGCATTCCTGGGAGCGGCGACATCCTCTCGGAACAACGCGGCAACAAAGGCGGCGGCTTCCTGCTTGGGCTGCCTTCAACGCTCACGAGCGAGCAGGTGACCGGCATTGACGTGAGCGGCCTGCCCGACGGCACGCTGACGCTCTCGGTCACGCTTACCGACCCGCTCGGCAACGAGGGCGACGAGGCAACGGACACCGTCATCAAGGACACCGTTGCCCCGACCGTCACGGTCGCCACGACAGCCAGCGACCCGACGAGCACTGAGCCGATCCCGGTCACGTTCGCCTTCTCTGAGGAGGTGACTGGCTTCGACGCTAGCGATATCACCGTCACGGGCGGCGCGCTCCAGGGGTTCGCTGCCGATGGTGCAACCGGCTTCACTGCTGAGGTCGATCCTGATGGCTCGGGCGCGATCACTGTCGCGGTCGCAGCAGGCGGCGCGGACGACCTCGCTAGCAATCCCAACGTGGTCTCCAACACGCTCGCGATCACCTTCGACGGCGATGCACCCACGGTCATCGTCTCGACTACCGCGAGCGACCCGACCAACACCGAGCCCATCCCGGTCACGTTCGCCTTCTCTGAGGAGGTCACGGGCTTCGAGGCTGCGGACGTGACTGTCACCGGCGGCACACTCGGTACGCTTGCTACGTCCGACAACACCACGTTCACGGGCGCGGTCGCCCCCGACGGCTCCGGCGAGGTCACCGTCGCGGTGCCTGCTGACGTGGCGACGGACATCGCAGGCAACGGCAACGCGGCCTCGAACACCCTCACCGTCACCTTCGACGCCGACGCCCCGACGCTCGCTATCACGACGACCACACCGGAGCCTACCGTCCAGTCGCCCTTCCCCGTCACGTTCTCCTTCTCCGAGCCCGTCACTGGCTTCGAGGAATCTGACGTGGACGTCACCAACGGCACCCTCTCGGAGTTCGCAGGCGTGGGCGACACCTACACCGCCCTCGTCACCCCCACCGACTTCGGCGTCGTCACCGTCACGGTGGAAGCGGGCGTCGCCACCGACACGGCGGGCAACGGCAACACTGCCGACACCCTCACCCGCACCTTCGAGGAGCGCTTCGACCTTGCTCTCTCGACCGCGTTCGTCTTCACCGGCCCCGGTACAGGCACCCTCACGGCGATCGTGACTAACACCGGCTCTGTCCCCGCCACCCGCGTGCGCGTCAAGATCACCAAGACCTTCGACGTTGCGACGGGGCCGAAGCAGCTTCTGATCGGCGCCATCGCCCCCGGCGAGACAGGCACCGCGGTCTTCGACTTCGGCTCAGCGGGCCCGGACGCCGAGGTGCGCCTCAAGGTCGACGACCTCGTCGTGCGCCGCAGCGAGCCCGACCGCACGAACAACGACGCCGTCGTCTTCCTCGTACCGGGCGATGGCGGAGCCGACACCGTCGCGCCCGAGATCACCGGAGCGCTCTCGGGCCAGCTCTTCGCGGGCACCGTCGAGGAGAACCGCATCGACGACACCGGCGTGGCCTCGGTCGTGCTCGACCCGGGCGCGGTCAACCTCACGCTCGCGGTCGATCCGTTCACGGCGGGCGACGTGGTGGTGAGCTACACGGCCGCGCCCATCGATCCGATGCAGGACGCCACGGGCACCATCCGCGCCACCGACGTGGCGGGCAACGCCTCAACGCGACCCGTGTCGATTCCACGCACGCCGCCTCCCCCGCCGACGGAGACGCTCGTAGTACGCCTGACGCCGGACAACGCACCGGTCTTCATCGGCATCGGCGGCGGGTCGTTCACGTTCACGGGCGAGGTGACCAACCCGACGAGCGGGCGCCTCGCGCAGGACGTGTGGCTGGTGCTCATCAGCCCAATCGGCGCTGAGGAGGTGCAGTTCGGTCCGTTCCGGGTGCGGCTGGACGCAGGCGGGATGACGGCGGAGCAGTTCACAGTGACGGTGGACCGGGACGCGGAGGCGGGCGTCTACACGTACGAGGGACGGGTGGGCGACTTCCCGGGCTCGGTGACGGACGTGGACGCCTTCACGTTCGAGAAACTCGGCGCCTCGATGCGCGAGAGTGCCCCGCTGGCTGCGGCGCCTGGAGGACGCAGCGGTGCTTCGAGCCGGACTGCCGAAGGCACGACGGCCCACGCGGTGCTGCCGGTGCTATCGACGACGGCGGGCTTGCTGTGGGGCATCACGGACGATGCCGAGTGGGCTGCCCTTAGTAAACAAGACGACGAGCATGCGGCCGGAGCACGTGAGCAGACTGACGCCGATATGTCTGGTGAGCCTGACGATCTCGCAGCGCGCGATGGCTTGGGACCGGACGAACTCGACGCGTCTGCGCGTGAGCGCCAAGCCCAGGGGGATATCTCGGCGAGCCCGGAGCGCGGAGAGCCTGGGGCGGAATCAGACGTGCTCGACGCCGAACAGGTCGAACGCGAGGCTCGCGAGCAGAGCGATGGAACGGTCAGCGATGCCCCGGTCTCGAATGAGGTGCGCGAGCGCGACAGCGGGTCGACACCCCGGGCCAGCAAGGACGGCGTGACAGAGGAGGCAGCTGTGAACGCGAAAGGGTCCACCATCGGCACCACCGCCTCATCCCAAAGCACGGCCCTCCCCGAAGACTATGGGCTCGCAGCGCCCTACCCGAACCCGATCCGGGACCGCGCCACGCTGCAGCTAGCGCTGCCCGAAGCGACGGAGATCGAGGTGGTGCTCTTCGACCTGCGTGGTCGGACGGTAGCCGTGCTTGCCGCACAATCCTTCGACGCAGGCGTCCACGGTATCACGTTGGACGCGGGTGCGTTGCCCAGTGGCGTCTATCTAGTCCGGGTGACCTCAGCGTCGTTCACGGACACGCAAAAGGTCACGGTCGCCCGCTAAACACGCCGCACTCAGTTCAGACTAGCTTCGAGCAGGTCGTCGTAGCGGGCGACCTGCTCGGGCCAGTTGAGATGGGCTGAGATGCCACGCAGCACGGACCGAGGCAGCGGCTTGTCGTGACCGCTTAGGATGCCTTTGAGGAGGGCGAAGAGATCGTCTTCGCCCTCATACAGGACCGGCGCGTGGAGGAGCGGACGGTGCAGCGTGTCCGGAATGAGTTCGGGGTACGTGAGCCGGTGCGGTAGCACAGGATGGCAGCCGCAGTGGATCGCCTCCAGCATCGCGATGCCGAAGAACTCGTGGCGGGCCGTCGACACGACCACGTCGGAGCGGTGCAAGAGGCGGCTGTAGGCGGCGAAGTCCTCGGCGTAGCCGTAGTGCAGGATCCGCTCGGCGTAGCGCTGGAAGGCCCGCTCGAATTCGGGCGGCTTCTCCTCGTAGTGCTTGCCCGCGAGGATGAGCCGGAACCGGACGCCGGCGTCGTCGAGGCGGTTCATCGTGCGGAAAAACTGCGCGGGGTTCTTGTCGTACTCCCACCGCTGGTTCCAGAGCACGACCGGAGGTCCGGGTGCCAGCACCTCCGCGGCGTCGTTGTCGACACGGTGTGCGTCGTGGCCGTCGAGGTCGAGGCCGAGGTGGAGGACGGTTGCCTTCGCACGGATGTCAGCGAGGGTGCCGGGGTGCGTGTAGTCCGGGAAGCGCGCGAGAAGCGTTGGGAGCGCGCCGAAGAACTCGTCGAGGTGGAACTGCGAGTTGAAGACGACGCGGTCGGCGGCGAGCGCCGAGAGGTAGTTGATGTAGGCGTACGTCAGGTCGCGCTCTTCCCCGTCCTGAATCGGATACGTGAGTTGGTTCTCGTGGAAAAAGAGGACCACCGGCACGGCGTCGAAGCGCGGACGTGTGAGCGCGAGGAACGCTGGCAGGTTGACCATGCTCGACGCGAAGAGCACGTCCGGGCGGAGGCCCTCGTCGTAGGCCGCGTTTGCCTTCTGGGCGAGCGTGACGGCCCCGCCCTGCATGCGCCACTTCCAATAGCGCGCCGCCATCGTGATGGGCGTCCAGGCGTGGCGGCTGTGGCGGATGAGGTCGCGCAAGAAGTGCTTGTGCGAGCCGCCGTACCACGGTTCGAGCGCGAGGACGGTCATGGGAAGCCGTTGGCTGCTGGCGGTTCGACCCGGGCACCTGCCCGAACGCTGCTAGTCGGCTTCGGCGAGGCGCTGGAGCAGCGCCTCGTTCTCCTCCTCCGTCGAGGGCCTTACGATGGCGATGGTGCGGCGCTGCATGTGGTCGCGCAGGATGTCGTCGCGCACCTCCTCGGCGGTGACGAGTACCTCCTCGCCTGCGGTCATGTCGATGCCGCGGTTTTTCAGAATGATGGTCAGGGGGCGCTCGCTCACGTTTTTGATGAGCATGCCCCGGCGCTGATTGGCCATGAAGCAGATGGGCGAGCCAGGTTACGTCGCAACCAGGCGGATGTCTAGGGATGGGCTGGGGTCAAGATAGGCCGTGGCCTCGCTTCGTCATTGCGTGCTTTCTGTATACCTATGCCGGTTCCCGCTGCCGTTTGCTCCTTCCCCGCTGCCACCGTTCGCAGCCTCGTCGAGCTCGCGTTTCCGACGACGTGCCTCGGCTGCAAGCACCGCCTGCGCCCGATTCCCCGACAGCCGCCGCTCTGCGCCGCGTGCCGCCAAGCACTCCCGCCCGCCGAGGCGGCCACGCTCGCGGTGCGCTTCGGCAAGCTGCCGCAGCCGCCCGCGTTCGAGCACCTCGCGGCGCTGTGGACCTACGACGAGCACGGTACCGTCGCAGCCGTGCAGCACCGGCTGAAGTACGGCAACCGCCCGCACCTCGGCCTCGCCCTTGGACGCTGGGTCGGCGATGCGTTGCCCGCGACGTTCTCCTGCGACCTCGTCGCCCCCGTCCCGCTGCACCGCAGGCGCGTGCTGTCACGCGGCTACAACCAGAGCGCTACCCTCGCACGCGGCCTCGCCGAGAGCCGGGCCCTTCGCCTGGAAGAGCACCTCCTCCACCGCGCACGCCCGACGCGTTCGCAGACGGCGCTCGACCACGCCGCGCGCTGGGCCAACGTGGACGGCGCGTTCACCCTCCGTCCGGACGCCGACGTACGAGACCGCCACATCCTCCTCATCGACGACGTACTCACAACGGGCGCGACACTGGCTGCGGCGGCCCACCCTCTCATCGAGGCTGGGGCCCGCGTATCGGTCGCCGCGCTCGCCTGCACGCGGGAGTACCTCTGATACCCCATCCGGTTACTGTGCGCCGGAATAGCCCATGGGGGACACTCCCCTCCTGGACAGGAGGGGCTGGGGGTGGTCGATTGCAAGGGCACCGATCCGGAAGAGCGCCTGCGGACTTGGCACGAGCTACTGCCTACTCCGCGCCAGCGCCTGGTCGAGGTCGGCGATGAGATCGTCCACGTGCTCCAGGCCGACGGAGACACGGACCAGCCCGGGGCCAATGCCGACGGCGTCGCGCTCCTCGTCGGTGAGGCTGCTGTGGGTCGTGCTCGCCGGGTGCGTGCAGATGGTGCGCGTGTCGCCGAGGTTGGCGGTCAGCGAGCACAGCTCCAGCGCGTCAAGGAAGCGGCGACCTTGCGCAATGCCGCCCCGCACGCTGAACGTCACGAGGCCGCCGCCGTACGCCATCTGCCGCCGCGCAAGGGCGTACTGCGGGTGCGACGGCAGGTGCGGATACTTCACGAACGCGACTTCTGGGTGCCCCTCCAGAAACTTGGCGAGGCGGAGGGCGCTTGCGCAGTGGCGCTCCATGCGGACGTGGAGCGTCTCGAGGCTGCGGCTTACCACCCACGCGTTGAAGGGCGAGAGCGCTGGCCCCGTGTGCCGCGCGAAAAGCCGCACCCGCTCGATCACCTCGTGCTTGCCCACCACGACGCCGCCGAGCGTCCGCCCCTGCCCGTCCATGAACTTGGTCGTGGAGTGCATCACGAGGTCGGCCCCGTGGCGCATCGGCTGCTGCACGACGGGCGTGGCGAAGATGTTGTCGACGAAGAGCAGGATGCCGCGCTCGTGGCAGAAGTCGGCCAGCCAGTCGAGGTCGATCAGGTCGAGCGCGGGGTTCGAGGGCGTCTCGACGTAGCAGAGCTTCGTCGTCGGGCGGACGAACTCGTGCCAGCGCTCCGGTTGGTCGATGGGCGCGAAGCTCGTCTCGATGCCCCACTTGGGCAGGATCTCCTTCGCGATCTTGGTCGTCGAGCCAAAGACGGAGCGCGAGCAGAGCAGGTGGTCGCCCGCGGACAGCAGTGCCGCCATCGGCGTGAAGACGGCCGACATCCCCGACGCCACCGCGACGCCCGCCGGGGCCCCTTCGAGGGCGCACACCTTCGCCACGAACTCGTCCACGGTCGGGTTGGCGTAGCGCGAATAGACAGGCCCCTCGACCTCCTTCGCGAAGAGCGCGCGGGCATGCTCGGCGCTGTCGAAGACGAAGCTCGACGTGAGGTAGAGCGGACTCGCATGCTCCCGGTGCTGCGAGCGCTCGGCCTGTAAACGGACAGCGAGGGTCTCAGGGTGAAACCGATTGGGATCGAGAGCCATCTGTCCGCGAGGGTAAACGGAGAGTCAGGGCGCCACCTTCTGGGCGAACGCCAACACGAGGCGTGCGTGCGTGGCCAGGAGATTCGTCGCACCGAGGTCGGCGAGGCGCTGCTGCGGCGTCGTGGGCAGCTTCGGCGGCGAGATGCGACCCATCCAGAGAGGCAGTTTGTCGTCGAGTGCGCGTGGCCCGGGGAAGCGACCCGGGGGCAGGTGCGCGGCGTAGAACTCCATCTTGCGCGTCAGCCGGTCATA
>JBCDFO010000195.1:0-8637 GCA_039177895.1 Bacteroidota bacterium | reverse complement strand
GGAACGTGCGTGGAAGCTGGACGAGCCGCCCGCCCTGTTCTCCAGACTGCCCCCCGATGAAGATGACCTTGCCTGCCTGGTAGGTCGAGAGCGCCACCGAGCAGTCCAGCCGGTCGAGGAGGTCCGGGAAGTCGGGCGTGTAGGTGCAGGCGAAGGGCTGGGACACAGGAAGTTCGACGTGGAAAGTGGGAAGTTCGAAGGCTTAGGCCTGACCCTCGGCGGCTTCGCGGACGAAGGCTTCGAGGTCGTCGAGGGCTCCTTCGTTCTCGAACAGGAGCGGGGCGGCGGCGTGGAGTGCGGTGCAGAGCCGGGCGCGGCGGTCAGGGTCGGCGGCCCATGCGACAGCCTCCGCGACGTAGGTCTCGGCGCTGTCCACGACGAGCGAGCGGAGGTCAGCGAGCGCCGCCTCGGCCTCGCCAGCTTCTGCGGCAACGGCGAGGTGGGCGTAGACGGCGGCCGTCCAGCGGCTGCGCTGGTGGATGGTCGGCCACGTCACGATGGGCGTCCCCGCCGCGCATGCGTCGAAGACGGTGTTGGCTCCGCCGCCGTAGTGCCGCGTGTCGAGGAGCACGTCGGCCTGCGCCACGAGGCCGAGGTACGCCTCCGCGTCCATCCGGTCGAGGACCTGCACGCGGCCAGCCAGGTTGCCGAGAGTCGCGTCGAGGCGGGCACGGAACTGTGCGGTGATCGTTGGCTCCTTGTCGGCGATGAAGCACACCCGGGCGCGCCCGTCGCCATGGCGCGCTTCGCCCGCGCGCAGAATCTCGGCGACGAGCGCATCCATCTGCGGGTGAACCTTGCGGAGGTTCTGCGCGCAGAGGTAGAGCCGCTGATGGACGGTGAAGCCCCAGCGGCTGCGCGGCGGCGGCGGGGTGGGGACGGGCGGGCGGAAGTAGTACGTCGGCAGGTGCGGGAGGCGGACGAGGCGCTCGGTGTAGTGGTCGCCAGCGCGCTGCCCGTCGTGACCGCTGGGGTCAAGGCCCTCGGTGGTGAGCACGGCGTCCATCGCCGGGAGGCCGGACGTGCTCGGCCAGCCCCAACTCGTCACCTGCGTGGGCGCGCAGCGGAAGAGCGGGAGGAGGTAGTTCGTCGTGTCGGTGCCGACCTCCCAGAAGTGCAGCACGTCGCAGCGGGCAGCCCGGAGTGTCTCGGCAGCGGACGCGATGTCATTCGGCAGCGGGAGGATCTCCACGTCGGTGCTCCCGGGCACGTCGGGGTCGTGGATCGCAGGCTGGACGACGAGCGGCCCCACCGGTGTCCCACACGCTACGGTCACGCGGAGACCCCGCGTGGGGAGGCGCTGGATAAGCCCTCGCATGCCCTTCAGGAAGACCCCCTCGTGCCCGCTCGTCACCACGAAGCCGATGTGCGGCTGGTCGTTGTGGTAGACCTCCATGTCCTTCGGATCTGGAAAGAGCGACGTGCCATCCGACGTCCGTGCGTTCCTGATGAGCCTGGCCCAGCGTTCCTTCAGCGCGCGGTCGTCGTCGCGGCCGTGGTAGGTGGCGAGCATCGGCGGCTCCAACGCGACCTGCCCGAGACGTGCGGGATCGATCACCAGCCCGCCCTGCGCCTCGGCGTCCTGCTCGATGCGCGCGAGCGCCGCGTCGAGGTCGGCGCGGTAGGCGTCGATGGTGGCCTTCGAGTCGGGGATAACCGGTGCGAGTGTCTCGACGCGCAGCCGGTGCGCGAGCACCTGTTCTGGCGGTACTGTTCCGGCTTCCACGCTCAGACGCAGCGCTTCTTCGTACGAGGCCCGGGCTTCGTCGCGACGTCCCTGCTTTTCCAGCACCTGCCCGAGGTTACGGTAGGCGTCGGCATACGACGGGCGGCGGGCCAGCGCAGCGCGAAACGCCGTCTCGGCCTCGGCGGTGCGGTCGAAGTGCTTGAGGACAGCCCCGAGATTGTTGTGCGCCTCGGCGTGGTCGGGGCGCAGGCGGACGGCTTCGCGGAAGGCACGCTCGGCAGACGCATAGCGCGCGAGCTCCATGAGCGTGTTGCCGAGGTTGTAGAACGCGCCCGCGTGGGTCGGCGCGTAGCGAATGGCTTGCTCGTAGTGCCGGACGGCCTCGCCAAGCGCGCCTGTCGCCTTGAGGACGTTGGCGAGGTTGTAGTGCGCTGGGGCGAACCGCGCATCGAGGCGGAGCGCCTGGTGGTACGAACGGGCTGCCGCCTCAAGGTCACCGGACCGCCGCTCGACCTCACCGAGGTTGGTGAGCACATCAGGCCGGTGCGGGAGCGCGGCGGCAGCCTGGCGGAGGTGCGGCAGCGCCTCGGCGGGCTGCCCCGCCTGGGCAAGCGCGAGGCCGAGGAAGTGCGCGGCGTCCGCGTGGCCGGGAGCGAGGCGAAGCACGTCGCGGTAGCGGTCGGCGGCCTGGCGGAGCCGCCCGCGCTGGTGGGCCTGCTGCGCCTGCCGGAAGAGAGCGTCGGGGTTCATGCGCAGAAGCTACGTGCCTGCCGATGCCGTAGACGAGGTTTGAGTCGGACTGGATTGGTCAGCGCACGACGGTCACCCGCTGCGTCGCGGTGGCTCCGTTAGCGTCGAGGCGCACCACGTAAACGCCGCTCGGCAGGTCGTCCAGGGCCAAGCGTGCCTCGTGCTCGCCAGCGGGCTGCACGCCCTCAGCGCGCGTGAGCACAGTGCGCCCGAGCACGTCCGTGACGGAGAGGCGCACGGCGACGGGCGTCGGCAGGGCGTAGCGCAGCGTGGCCGCGTCGCGGACAGGGTTGGGGAAGACGGGGTCGAGCGTGAGGGCGGCGGGCAACGTCGCCTCGTCTTCGTTGGCGACAGATGAAGCAGCATAGCGTTGAGCATATACATCGTACTTCGCTGCTCCTCCCTCAAAGCTGATCCATGTAACAGCGAAGTCACCGTCTGCGTCTATAGCTACAGAAGGGCGACTTTGCTGATCTTGGGTCGATGTATTGACTTGAAACTCTGATCCTACGGGTGAGCAGTCAGAGTCATAGCGCTGGGCGAAGATGCCAGAACCCGATCCGTCTTGGCCTGCTCCGTAAAAGTCGAAGCTCTCCCAGGCGATAACGAAATCGCCATCTTGGTCCATTGCTGCCGAAGGCGCAAACTGAGATCTTGTCGTCCATGTGTTGACTAAAAACTCGTAGCCTTGTGGTCCGAATATAGGTTCTCCACTCGAATCGAAGCAGGCAGCGAATATCCCCGTGCCCGATCCGTCAAGTCCATTCCCCCATGCGATCACGAAAGATCCTTCATTACTGATAGCTACTGTAGGAAATCTTTCGATCCCATCAGTAGAAAAAATATCGACGACGAATTCACTTCCAACAGGTGCCCCCTTATTATCGAACTTTCTTGCATATATATCATCCCCTAAATTTCGACCTGGACCATTCCAAGATATAACAAATTCCCCGATACTGTTCATGTCTACTGATGGATGAAATTGATCACCCTCAGTTCGATTGTTGACTCGAAATTCTGAACCTACCCTATTGCCTCCTAAATCAAATATCTGGGCAAATATATCTGACCCAAAGTCGTCTCCAACATTGTCTCTCCAGGCGACTACGAAATTTCCTTCATCATCCATAGCTACAGCAGATCCTCTCTGACTTCCAGTCGTTCGTGAATTGACTCGAAACTCGTTTCCAATTGGCTCCCCAGCAAAATTAAACCTTTGAGCATACACTCCAGATTGATCAAACAAGGACCCACCATCTTGGCGACTATCCCATACAATTACAAAATTTCCACTACCATCCATTGAGACAGCATCAATTACTTCAGGGGTAACTCGCTGAGACCCATTCGTGAAAGTGTTTACTTTGAACTCATCACCCTGTGACACACCACTTGCATCAAAACGCTGTCCAAAAATTCCATAATCATCCCCGTCTTGATCCTTGCTATCCCATACAATAACGAAGTCCCCATCGTCGTCCATGGCAATGCCTGGGAAGCGCTGCATCTCCGTGGTATAGGTGTTAACCCGGAATTCGGGACCCACTGCAACCGGGGCTTGTGCCCAGGCCTCCTCCGCACCGTGCAGCATGGCGAGCGTGAGCGTGCCCGCGGCTGCAGAGCGGCGAAGCCACGCCAGACGGCGACGGGCCGCGAGGCCGCGAGGCCGCGACGGGCGGCGAAACCAAGGCGGGGCGAAGAGCGGGCAGGCATCGGAGGCACTGGTACATGTGAAGGGATTGTGCGCGAAGCTAACGTAGGAATCCCCTCGTACAAAGCAGGAGGTCGGATTGGGGCAGCCTACGTTTCCTCACCGCTCGTCTCGTCAGAGCGACCGCTCATCGGGATTCGGGGCCACCTGTCGGCACACACGCGGCGTGGCGAAGCAGTGTGGGGAGGTTGGAGCATTCCGTTCCACCTCAGCACCCCGCTGTCATGTTCGCCTATCTGCTCTTCTCCCGGTCGTTCTGGCCGCTCATTGCCCTTCCCCTACTTCTCCTCACCGCCCCCGCCCTCGCCCAGTCGGCGGGCTCCATCACCGGCACCGTCCGCGACGCGGCCACGCTCGAAGCGCTGCCCGGCGTCAACGTCGTCGTCCAGGGAACCACGCTCGGCGCGGCCACCGACGCCGAGGGGCGCTACGTCATCACTGCTGTGCCCGTCGGGACGGTTGCGTTGGAGGTGCGCTTCGTCGGCTTCGCACCGCTCGTCCGCACCGACATTGTCGTGAAGCCGGGCCGCCCGGCCACGGCTGACGTGCTGCTGCGCGAAGCCCGCATCGAGGGCGACGAGGTGACCGTCACGGCGGGCTACTTCCAGCCGCCCGCCGCCGCACCGACCAGCACGGTCGCTTTCTCCACCGAAGAGATCCGCCGCTCGCCCGGCGCGGGCCAGGAGATCGCCCGCGTCCTCAACGCGCTGCCGGGCGTCGCCTCGCGCGGTGAGACGAGCCAGGACCTCTTCGTGCGCGGCGGCAGCCCCGCCGAGAACGGCTTCTACATCGACCAGATCCTCATCCCCAACGCGCAGCACTTCTCCACGCCCGACGGCTCCTCGTTCGGCCCGACCGGCCTCATCAACACCGAGTTCATCGACGACATCACGTTCTCATCGGGCGGCTTCTCGGCGTCCTACGGCGACCGCCTCTCGTCGATCAGCGAGATCCGCTACCGCACCGGCGGCGACCGCCTCACGGGCGAGGTTGGGGCCAACTTCACTGGCGGCACGTTCATCGTTGAGGGGCCGATCCCCGGCGGCTCCGCGTTCGTCTCGGGGCGGCGCAGCTACCTCGACCTCGTCGCCGAGGCCATCGACGCGGGGGGCGCGCCGCGCTTCAGCGACCTCCAGGGCAAGGTCACGCTCGACCTCTCGCCGAGCCAGCGCCTCTCGGTGCTCAACCTCTACGGGTCGAGCGAATTCGCGCAGGACGCCGAGGACGCCATCGACGAGGGCGGGGCCGCGTTCGGCGTGTTCGAGAACCAGCAGAACACCGTCGGCCTGAGCCTCCGCTCGCTCTGGGGCGCGCGCGGCTACTCCACGACGGCGCTCTCGTACTCGTTCATCGAGCGGCGCAACACCGTCACCGCCGTGCGCGACGGCCTGAGCGACATCCGCGAGGACTTCCGCAACGACTACCTCACGCTACGCAACGTGAACAACCTTCAACTCGGGGCTGGCGTCGAGGTCGAGGCCGGCGTTGAGGGCACCATCGAGCGCGGGACGTTCGACTTCACGCAGGGCGCGTTCGTGAGCGCGGCGGGCACACAGCAGGACGCCGTCGGGTTCGACCTCGACCTCACGAGCGCCCGCCTCGCGGGCTTCGCGACGGTCGTGTGGCGGCCGACGGCGCGGCTCACCGTCAGCCCCGGCCTGCGCGTGGACTACGGCTCGCTCAACGAAGACGTCTACCCGCAGCCGCGCCTCGGCCTCGCCTACGACGTGACCGACCAGGTGCGCCTCCGCGCGGCGGGGGGCGTCTACCGGCAGGCCGTCCCGCTCTACGTCCGCGCCCAGAGCGCCGCCAACGAGACGCTCCCGCACGTCCGCGCCGACCACCTCATCGGCGGCGTCGACGTGCTGCTCGCGCCCGACCTCAAGCTCACCGTCGAGGGCTTCAGCAAGACCTACCGCGACGTGCCGCAGTTCGCTGAGGGCAACCCGCTCGGGACGCCCGTCTACGTCCTCGACGCCCGCGGCGACTACTCGGGCGCACTCACCAGCGACGGCCGCGCCCGCGCCCGGGGCGTGGAGTTGCTCGTCCAGAAGAAGCTGTCGCGATCGTTCTACGGCCTCGTGAGCGCGTCCTACTTCCGCTCGGAGTACGAGGATCAGGACGGCACCTGGCGCAACCGCGACTTCGACACGCAGACGCAGTTTAGTGTGATCGGCGGCTGGAAGCCTAACGCCAAGTGGGAGGTGAGTGCGCGCTGGAGCTACCTCGGCGGCCGTCCCACGACGCCCATCGATGTCGGCCAGTCCATCGCGCTCGACGCTGAGGTCCGCGACGTGGCGCGCACCAACGAGGAGCGCCTCCCGGCCTACCACAGCCTGTTCCTGCGCGTCGACCGCCGCTTCAACTTCCGCGCGACCAACCTCACCACGTTCGTGAGCCTGTGGAACGCCTACAGCCGCACCAACATCGAGGACACGTTCTGGAACTTCACCGAGCAGCGGGTCGACGAGGCCGAGCAGTTCTCGCTGCTGCCGGTCGTCGGCATCGAGTTCGAGTTCTAGCATTCGCGTTATGGGCCGCGCGCCCCGGTTCCCGTGCGCCCGGCGTTGCTCTCATGCAGCGGCGGGCGCTTCGTGGTGCCGGCGCTAGCGTGCGACCGTGATCCGCCGTGTTGCAGTGACCCCGTCGGCGCTGAGTCGGACGACGTAGACGCCGCTTGGCAGGCCTCTGAGTGCCAACTTCGTGTTGTGCGACCCAGCAGGCCGTGCCCCCTCCTCCTGCTCTATTAGCTTCCGGCCTAGCACGTCGAAGACGGTAACGTGCGCAGCGGCAACACGCCTGGGAAGGGTATACGTCAATTCGAGCTCAGAGACGGTCGGATTCGGGTAAGCCTTTAAGAGAACAGAGCTTGCAGGCGATGTGGGATCCTTCTCTTCAGCATCTACCGCGACGCTCTCGAACCGACGTGCAAAGATGCTTTTGAAGCTGTCATCTTGACCGTAGCTCTCCCACGCCACCATAAAGTTGCCATCCTCGTCGGTAGCCACAGAAGGCCGACGTTGTCGGTCCGCTATGTATGTGTTGATCTGTTCCTCGTCTCCGCGGGGCGTTCCGTCCGGTGTATATGACCGTGCGAAGACTCCATAGTCCGAGCCGTCCTGATCTTCGCTCTCCCACACAACGACAAATCCCCCTTCGGCATCCAGGCTCACCGAGGATTCCCCTTGTACGCCAGTAGTGTAGGTATTGACCTGAAACTCAGCACCCTGGGGCACTCCTTCCGAGCTAAACCTGCGCGCATACACGTCAAGATCTGGTTCGCCTGGGTTATCCCTCTCCCAGCTGATCACAAAATCCCCCCCGCGTCTCATAGACACGGCAGGGAGAATTTGGTTGAAGGCGTTGTTGTCGTGGACCTCGAAGGGGTCTCCTTGCGGCACACCATCGGACCGGTACTGTCGCGCGAGGACACTGACACCGGAGCCGCCGCCCTGGCTCCACCACGCAACGACGAAGCCCCCTACGTCGTCGGAGGCCACAGACGGATTAAGGTGAAAGCCTCGTGTATCAACGTTGACCAGAAACTCGCCTCCGTCGGGGTTGCCGTCGGCGTGGTAGCGCTGGGCATAGATGCTGGAGCCAGAGCCGACCTGGCCGTAGCTCGCCCACGTCACCACGAAATCACCTGTAGCGTCCATGGCCACGTCGGGAAGCGTCTGGTCCCCTACGGTATAGGCGTTGATCTGGAACTCAGGACCCTGCGGTGTGCCCGTGGCACGGTAGCGCTGTCCAAAAATGCCGGAGCCGGAGCCGTCCTGACCATAGCTCACCCACGTCACCACGAAGTTTCCATCACCGTCTACGGCCACTTCAGGTAGGCTCTGGGGCCCTGCGGTGTAGGTGTTGATCTGGAACTCGGACCCCTCCGGTAGGCCCTCGGGATCATAGCGCTGTCCAAAGATCCCGAAGCTAGAGCCGTCCTGGGGAACGCTCTCCCAGACCACTACAGCGTCCCCGATGGCGTTCATAGCCGTGGAGACCTGCTGCTGAGTCCCTTGCGGCGATGTATTGACTAGAAACTCCCCTTCACCATCACCCATATCGAAGCGCCGTGCGAAGATGCCGTCGATGTCTTGCCCTGCCCCGGAGAGTTCGCCGCTCGTCCATGCAACCACAAAGGACCCTTCCGCATCCATTCCGATGTCAGGGCTGAACTGCGCATCCGTGGTAGAGGCATTGATGCGGAATTCGCCGCCCCGAGGGCTCCCGTCGGCTGCCAAGCGTTGGCCATAGACGCCGTAGCTAGAGCCGTCTTGCCCTGCTCCGGAGAATTCGCCGCTCGTCCAGGCCACGACGAAATCGCCTGCGGGGTCCATAGCTATGTCCGGCGAGCTTTGGTTGCTCGTCGTGTAGGTGTTGACGCGAAACTCGCTGCCCTGGCGGGTACCGTCGGAGCCAAAGCGCTGCGCATAGATCCCAGAGAGGGAGCCGTCCTGGCCGTCGCTCGACCAGACCACGGCGAAGT
>JBCDFO010000194.1:0-8646 GCA_039177895.1 Bacteroidota bacterium | reverse complement strand
CAACGGCGTCGAGGCGGGCCACCAAAACGCCGTCCTCATCCCGTTCGATGACGCCAAGGACCTCGTGCCAGGCGCGGCAGGCTTCGTCAACACCGAGGCGGGCACGACGCCGCTGGCGAGCGACACGGTCAACGTGCTCGTCGAGTTCACGACGCCGCTTCAGGGCTCGCTGCTGATGGACGCGCCGTACAACCCGTTCCTCTTCCGCAAGGACGACCGCGGCCGCGAGGTTCACCTCCCCGACGCTGCTCCGACGGCCCTCGCCGACACCGAGCGCTTCGGTACCTCTCAGGACCGCACCGACGTCAATGGCGGCACGACCTACCGGACCGAGGCGGGGCTCCCGTGGGCGCTACACCTCGCCGAAGGCTTCGTGCACCCGCTGGAGAAACGCGACCTCACGCAGGGCTACCCGCGCTTCGCGGAGTGGGTGCAGTCGAGCGGGGCGAGCTATCCGGACTGGTACGGTTCCGAACACCGTGCGGCCAGCCATCTTTTCGGGCTGGAGTAGGGTTCCCGAAAAGCGCAAGCCGCATGGCGAGGAGCGCCGGGGTCGTCGAGGGGCGACTTCGGCGCTCGCATGTCCATATCGCAGCGTGCGGTGCCAAGGCTAAGCGCGTCGCGGGGCTCAGCCCTGGCCCAGCGCCTGGGTCTCGACGATGCGCTTCGTGATCGCGAGCGCAGGGCCCGTCGGGACGAAGCGCGAGGCGACGGCTCCGACCTTGTTCGTCAGGCCGCTCACGATGGTCCGCTGGCCCCGCAGGAGCGCGTCGAGGCCCACGGTGGCGACCTTCTCGGCGGTCTCGGCGACGCGGAAGAACTTGGCGTCCATCCCGGCCTCGTCGGCGAAGCCGGTGCGCGTCGGGCCGGGGCAGAGGCAGGTCACCGTCACGCCGGTGCCGTCGAGTTCGGCGCTGAGGGCCTCCGAGAAACTCTTCACGAACGCCTTCGTGGCGCCGTAGACGCTGAAGTAGGGGAGGGGCTGGAAGGCGGCCGTGGAGGCGACGTTGAGCACGCCGCCGCGCCCGCGCGCGAGCATACCCGGGAGAAAGAGCCGCGTCAGCAGCACGAGGTTCGTCACGTTGAGCGTGATCATGCCCTCGACGTTCGCGACGTCCTCCTCGGCGAACGCGCCGACGTACCCGAAGCCGGCGTTGTTGATGACGACATCGACGGCGTGCCCGGCTGCGGCGATGCGCTCGTGGAGCGTCTGCGCGGCCCCCGCTTCGGCGAGGTCGTGCGGGAAGACGTGGACCTCAGCCCCGGCGCGGCGAAACTCGTCGGCGAGCGCCTCGAGTTTGTCGGCGCTGCGGGCGGTGAGTAGCAGGCGGGCTTGCTGGAAGGCGAGCTGGCGCGCCATCGCCTCGCCGATGCCGCCGGAGGCACCAGTGACGAGGATGGTCTGGCCGTAGTACGAATCCATGGCGGGAGTGGATCGGGTGACGAGGTGGATCGAGCGGAAGGGACCGAAAGGTGGCGTGCTCCATCGAACGGGAGCAAGAGGGCGGGGGATTCCTCGCTCGTTCTTCCCGGCGTGCTATACTCGGGTATCACTCTCCTGCCCGCGTCCCCGTCGATGCCTGCCTCCACACGCCGCGCTCTGCTCAACGCCGCCATCACGCGCCTCCGCACGGCGGGCGTGGAGGCCCCCGAGCGCAACGCCGAGTGGCTGCTCGAACATGTCACGGGCGTCCGTCGGGCGCAGTTGCTCGTCTATCCAGAAGCCGAAGTCAGCGCTGCGGACGCCGCCGCCTACGAGGCGCTCGTGGCACGTCGGCTGGCGCGCGAGCCACTGCAGTACGTCACCGGCGAGGCGTACTTCTACGGCCTCGCGCTGCGCGTCGAGCCTGCCGTGCTGATCCCCCGTCCGGAGACGGAAGAGGTTACGGAGGCGGCGCTGAAGACCTTGCCGGACGCGACCCCGGAGCATACGCCGTGGGTGCTCGACATCGGGACCGGCAGCGGAGCCATTGCGCTGGCCATGAAGCACGAGCGGCCCGACGCCGAGGTGTTCGCCGTCGACGTGTCGCCGGACGCCCTGGATGTGGCGATGCGCAACGCGCAGCGGCTCGGCCTCGACGTCGCGTTCGTCCACGCCGACCTCTTCGACCCGCGCTTCGCCGAGCGCGTCGAGCGCCGCTTCGACCTCGTGGTTTCTAATCCACCGTACGTCCCCGACGACGAACTCGACGGCCTCCAGCCGGAGGTGCGCGACTTCGAGCCGGAGGGCGCGCTCGTCACCGGCGGCGATCCGCTCCGGTTCTACCGCGCCCTCGCCGTGGTGGCGGCCGACCTGCTCCGCGCAGGAGGCTGGCTCGTCGTCGAGACGCACGCCGACTACGGCCGGGCCGTCCGCGACCTCTTCGCCAGCACGGGCTTCCGGCAGACCGAACTGCGCCAGGACCTCGCCGGGCGCGACCGCATCGTCCTCGCCCAACGTACCGCCGCATGAACCGTCGGCACCTGATCCATCGACGCATGAACCGTCTCGCCATGCTCACCCTGGCCGCGCTCGCATGTGCTACGGCTCCGACCGTGCTGGCCCAGCGCACCGTCACGCTGCCCGTGGGCGACACCGTCGCGCGGGCTGTAATCGCCGAGCAGCCGGGCTGCGCGGTGGATGTGCTCGTCCTCCACGATAACGAGAACACAGGTTCGGACGCGGCAGCGGCTGTGATCGCCGAGCGGGGCGGGCGGCTCGTGGACCTCCGGCACACCGGCGCGCGCAACCTCGGCTTTCGGCTGGCCGAGGGCGACGCCCAGGCCGACTCGTTCTACGTCGATCCGAACCGCATCTTCTCGTCGGTCGGGGCGCGGGCGTCGCTATCGGACCGCTCGCCCGAGGCTTCCGCCACGAAGGGCTCCGCGCTGGATGCGGCCGTGCGCCAGGTGCGCCAGTTCGCGAGCCGCCTGCTGGGCGTCTACGGGGAGCCCGCCGTCGTCGTGACGGCGCACAACAACACCGAGGCGCGCTACGCCGCGACGAGCTACGCCGAGGGCGGCCCCTACGCCGACGAGGCCGCCGCCCTCCACCTCGAACCGGACGCCGACCCCGACGACTTCTTCTTCGTCACCGACCGCGCCCTCTTCGACGCGCTCGCGGCGCAGGGCTTCAACGCCGTGCTCCAAGCACCCACCGCGACGGACGACGGCTCGCTCTCGGTGTGGGCCGCGCAGCAGGGGGTGCCGTACGTCAACGTGGAGGCGCAGCATGGGCACTTGGCAGAGCAGGTCCGGATGATGCACGCGCTGTGGGACGCGCTCTGCGAGGAGTGAGGCTGTTGGCTGTTGGTTTGAGGATGCTGCTCAACCGATACGAGCGGGATCGTGGGGCGTCGCAGGCGGTTGACGGGGCACGCGTCCGTGCCTGGAGCGACGCTGTGCCGCGTTGAACCGGACGTGTGTGCTGCGGCACGGCGCTTGTAGGCCTCGCCCCCGCTGTCGCCCCTTCTTTTGCCTTCGACCTGAGCATGAGCGAAACGCCGTCCTCTTCCTCCTCTCCGCGCATTGTGCCGGAAGCCGAACTGCTCGGCAAACGCGGCCTGCTCGCGACGCCGTCGATGACCGTCCCCAAGCGGACGCCGCCGACGCTGTACGACCCGTGGGCGTGGGCCAAGCCGGTCCGCCTCAGCGGCTGGCTGGAGCGGCAGCAGTTTCACCCGGTGCTGCTCGCGTTCCTCGTGCCTGTCCTCGCGTTCATGCTCTACCAGGTCGTCGGAGCCGTGGCCGTGGCAGCCATGGTGATCCCCGGCGCGATCGCGGGGGCCCAGGATGGCGTGGCCCCCACGTCGGGCGAGCTGATGGCGCAGTTCACCGAGCGCGCCGACCTGCTTTTGATCGGCAATAGCATCGGTCAGTTCGTCGGGTTTGGGTTCCTCGTCTTCCTCATCATCCTGCTCCACACGCGGCAGCGCGCGCAGTTCGCCTACGTCCGTCGTCCTGACACGCTAGGGATGCTGCTTTCGGTTGTGGCGCTCTTCGCCGTGCTCCCGTTCAACACCTGGCTGGCGGGCGTCAACGAGGCGCTGCCCATCCCTGAGTCGATCCGCGCGTTCGACCAGAGCCAGATGGAGATGGTCGAGGCCGTGCTTGGCAACCTCGAGATCTCGGTCGGGCTGGCGCTTGTGCTCGTGGCGCTCACGCCCGCGCTCTGCGAGGAGTACCTCTTCCGCGGCTACATGCAGCGCCAGCTCGAACGGCGCGTGCCGGTCTGGGCCATGCTGCTGCTCGTCGGGCTCGTGTTCGGGCTCTACCACCTGCGTCTCACGCAGGCGCTCCCGCTAAGCTTCCTCGGGGCCTACCTCGCCTTCGCCGTCTGGGCGACGGGGAGCCTCTGGACGGGCGTGCTGCTGCACCTCCTCAACAACGGGCTGGCCGTGCTGCTGATGGACTACGCCAAGCGCAACCCCGACTCGCAGGTAGCTGCACTCGAAGAGGCGACCATGCCGTGGCTCGGTGCCCTGGCGAGCTTCGCCATCTTTGTCGCCGTCGCCTGGCTGATGCTCCAGCGCCGTCGCCGCCTCGTGGGGGACGCGGTCCTCGTGGAGGCACGCGACCCGGATCTCGACGCGCAGGTGACCCAGATGGAGGGGCCACGCTCTGGACAGCTGGGCTGAGTCGGGTGAACGGACACGGGGCAGCGCGCGTAGCTTAGCGTAGTCCTCATTCGCGCTCCTCTCCCCCGATCGATCCCATGCCCGACCTGAATCCGAACGTCGAAGGCTGGACCGTCGCCTACCGTTCCTCCACCGACTACGAGGCCGACCTCGTCCGCGACCGCCTCGACGACGCCGGCATCCCGGCGGTCGTCCTCACGAAGCGCGACCACGCGTTCAACCTTAACGTGGGCGACATGGCGCACGTCTTCGTGATGGTCCACCCGGACCGCCTCGCGGACGCCAAGGGCGTGCTCAACGCCGTCGCGTTCACCGACGCCGAACTCGAAGCTGCCGCGCTCGCGGCCGACCCGAACGCCCCGCCCGCCCACGACGCGGACGACGAGGCCGCGCTCGACTCCGGCATCGACCGGATGCGCATGCCCAGCGACGAGGAGTGAGGCCGCTTTTCCGTTGAGCTATGTTGCCGTGTCTCTCGTGGCACCATCCGAGTAGCCCAGCGCACGGACGCTTTCACGAGAACACGGCCGCACAGCATAACGGCAGCACGCTATGTCCAACCTCGCCCTCCGCGTCCTGACGGCCGTCGTGGCCATTCCGATCGTGCTCGGCGCGGTGTGGCTGGGTGGCTGGGTCTTCGGCGGGGTGGTGGCGCTGGCGGCGGTGCTGGCGCAGCTCGAGGTCGCGCACATGGCCGAGGCGCGAGGCGAGATCCAGACACACCGCTGGCTCGGCGGGGCGCTCGGCGCGCTCGCGGCGGTGTGGCCGCTCGTACCGTATGCCGTCGAAGTGCTCGTCGTGGGCGTGCTGGTGCTGCTCGTGGCGGAGCTGCGGCGGGCGGCGCTACGCCCGCTCGAAAACGTGGCCGTGACGGCGTTCACGCTGGTCTACCCGGCGGGCCTCTTCGGCTTCCTGGTAGCCCTCCGCGACGGCCCCGCCGACGACACGCTCGGCTTCTGGCTCACCGCGAGCGTCTTCCTGATGGTCTGGGCGGCCGACTCGTTCGCCTACTTCACGGGCAAGACGTGGTCGAGCTTCGGGCGGACGCACCCGCTCTTCCCGCGCGTCTCGCCGAAGAAGACGTGGGAGGGCTCGCTCGGCGGCTTCCTCGGGGCCGTCGCGATGATCGCCGCGCTCAAGACGTTCGTGCTCCCGCAGCTCTCGTGGGTGGACGTCGCGGTGCTGGGCGTCATCTCAGGCGCGCTCAGCCAGCTCGGCGACCTCGTGGAGAGCCTCTTCAAGCGCGCGGCGGGCGTCAAGGACTCGGCGGGCTACCTCCCTGGCCACGGCGGCCTCATGGACCGCTTCGACGCCCTGCTCGTCGCCGCCCCGCTGGTCTACCTCTACCTCCATCACGTGACGCAGGTGTTTTAGGTCAGGAGTCGTGGGTCTCAGGTCGTGGGTCCCAGTGCTGACCCTGGACCCACAACCCTGGACCCACGACCTGTCCGACTGACGGAACGGTGGCAGGGGGGCGGGGTTATCCTGCTCCAGACCCACCAAACCCTCCCGACCCATGGGCAACCTCTTCGGCGGACTCGGCAGGCGGCGCGCGAAGCCACGTCAGTTCCAGTACCAGCCCCGCTTCCACAACCCGGAGAAGGAGGAGCGCGAGCAGCGCCTCCGGCGGCGCATCAAGATGGAGAGCAACGTCCGGCGCGGGCAGCAGCCCCGCTTCATCGCCGTGGCTGTGCTGCTCCTGCTCGCGCTGTTCATCTACACGCAACTCGGGTAGCGCCTGCGGCGCGTCCTGGGTCACAGGTCAAGGGTCGCAGGTCTGGTCCTGTAGGCCTCTCCCCGCTTTTTCGTCTCTTCGTTTCGCCGTCTCTCACCCGCGTGGCGCACTTCGACTCCCGCGACGACTTTGAGCCTACCTCGGACGAGGCGTCTTCGGGGCCCGATCTCTCTGTGGACGCCGACGGCGTGATCGAGGATGAGGCGACCGACGGTCTTGTGCGTACGCTGCCGGACACGCTCGCCAACAAGATTGCGGCGGGCGAGGTGGTGCAGCGTCCCGCGAGCGCGGCGAAGGAGCTGGTCGAGAACGCGCTTGATGCGGGCGCGATGAGTGTGGAACTGCACATCGGACGCGCCGGGAGCGACCTCATCCAGGTCGTGGACGACGGCTGCGGGATGGGGCCGCGCGACGCGCTCGGTTGCTTCGGCCGCCACGCCACGAGCAAGCTGCGCTCGGTCGACGACCTCGAACGCCTCCACACGCTCGGCTTCCGGGGCGAGGCACTCGCCTCCATCGCGGCCGTGGCGCAGGTCGAGCTGAAGACGAAGCGGCGGCAGGACGCGGCCGGGACGCTCGTTCGCGTCCACGGCGGCACCGTGGAGGAGCACCGCCCGTGCGCGGCCCCGGACGGGACGAGCATCGCCGTGCGACACCTGTTCTACAACGTCCCAGCCCGGCGCAACTTCCTCAAGAGCGCCGCCACCGAGTTCAAGCACCTCGTCGAGACGTTCCAGTTTCTCGCGCTCTCGCACCCGCGCGCGGGCTTCCTGCTCACACACGACGGCGCGGAAGTCTACCGCACCCCCACGCAAGCGGACCTCGAGTTCGAAGAGGCGCTGCGGCGGCGCGTGGTGCAACTCTTTGGCGAGAAGTACGACGGGCACCTCACGCCTGTCGCTGAGACGACGAGCTACCTCTCGATGCGCGGCCTCGTCGGCCCGCCACACCTGGCGCGGCGCACGCACGGCGAGCAGTTCTTTTTTGTGAACGGGCGCTACGTGAAGTCGCGCAGCCTCAGCCACGCCGTCGCGGCAGCCTACGGCGAGGCGCTGCCCAGCGGCACGTTCCCGTTCTTCGCGCTCTTCCTGGACGTGGACCCGCGCCACCTCGACGTGAACGTCCACCCAACGAAGACGGAGGTGAAGTTCGACGACGAGCGCGGCGTCTACAGCTTCGTGCGCGCTGTGGCACAGAAGGCGCTCGGGGCCGCGCTCCTGAGCCCGCAGCTCGACGACGCCTCCGCGCGGACCGTTTCCATGGGGGCCGGAGAGCGCGAGGGCCAGGGAGACGGCGAGGGGACGCCCGCCACTCCCGCGTCTAGCCCAACCTTCTCGGGTGCGCCCCGTCCCGTGCAGTTTCGCGGCGTCGAGTCGGGCAGCGGCAACTTGCCCGCACGCCCCGCTTCCGGCGGCGGTGCGTCGTTCAGCGCCCCGCGTCCGACACGCCTGTCCAGCGGCCCTCGCCTCGACGGCCGGGAGCAGGCCGCGCGGCTCTACGGCGGGGCCGTCCCCGAAGGTCTCGATCCAGCCGGGCTCGACCTCCCCGACACGCCGCCCGCGACGCCGTCGGCCCCGATCCCCTCGAAGGCGCGGCCCGACCAACTCGACCTCATCTCCGACGCCGCACTCGAAGCGGATACGCCTACGGGGACGCCGCCTGTCTGGCAGCTCCACGGCCGCTTCTTGCTGACGCCCATCCGCACGGGGCTCCTCGTGGTGGACCAGCACGCCGCGCACCAGCGCGTGCTCTACGAGCAGACGCTCGCCACGCTCGACGGCGGCCTCGCTGTCTCGCAGCAACTCCTCTTCCCGCAGACACTCGACATCGCGGCGGCCGACTTCCCGCTCTTCGAGGAACTGCTCCCCGACCTGCGTCGCCTCGGCTTCGAGATCTCGCTCGCGGCGGGCCGCACCGCGCTCCTGCACGGCGTCCCCGGCGGCATCAGCGAGTCGGCGGTCCACTCGCTCCTCGAAGACGTGCTGGAGCAGTTCAAGAGCCTCCGCGACACGCTCCGCCTCGCGCCGCAGGACGCGCTCGCGAAGTCCATCGCCCGCCGCAGCGCCATCCCGGCGGGCCTCCGCCTCGACGAGAAGGCCGCCCGCGCGCTCATCGACCAGCTCTTCGAGTGCCAGCAGCCCTACGCGGACCCGAACGGGCGGCCGACGATGACGAAGATGACGCTAGACGACCTCGCCAGCCGGTTCGGATGAGCGCCGCGGTGCCAGGCTTGGCGCGGCGTGTTGCTGACTTCATCGAGGCGCACCGTCTGTTCACCCCGGGTCAGCGCGTCGT
>JBCDFO010000193.1:0-8655 GCA_039177895.1 Bacteroidota bacterium | reverse complement strand
GGCAAGGCCCTCTTCGCCCAGATCGGCTGCGCGGGCTGCCACGTTCCGAAGTTCGAGACGGGGATAAGCACGATCTCCGCCTCGCACGAGAACCAGGTCATCCGCCCCTACACCGACCTCCTCCTCCACGACATGGGCGAGGGCCTCGCGGACGACCTCGCGACGTTCGACGCCTCGGGCCGCGAGTGGCGCACGCCCCCGCTCTGGGGCCTCGGGCTGATCCAGACCGTCAACGGCCACATGGAACTGCTGCACGACGGGCGCGCGCGCGGTGTCGTCGAGGCCATCCTCTGGCACGGCGGCGAGGCCGAGGCCGCCCGCGAGCGGTTCCGCGCCCTCTCCCAGTCGGAGCGCGACGACCTCGTGCGCTTCCTGCACTCGCTCTGAGTCTGACCTGAGCCGACCCGCTCAGCGCTCGGCCCCCTCAGCGTTCGGCCCCCTTCAGAGTCCGATCCCCGCCTCTCTCTTCCTACTGCTCCTCCCATGCGCTGGACGCTTTCCCTCGCCCTCCTCTTCTGCCTCGGCCTCGCGGCGGGTCTCGTCGCGTGCGACGGCGACACCGACGCGACCACCGACGACCGCGCGGCCGTACGCACGGCCATGCTGGCCGACCTCGCGAACAACGTGATCGAACCCGCCCACACGGCGTTCGCGGCCGAGGCGGCAGCGCTGCAGACGGCGGTCGATGCCTTCGTGGCGGACCCGAACGCGACGACGCTCGCGGCAGCGCAAAGTGCCTGGGTCGCGGCTGCGGTCCAGTGGGAGAGGCTCTCCGCGCTCAACCTGCCGAGCGTTCAGTTCGGCCTCTACCACAGCCGCATCAGCATCTGGCCCACCGACGTGTTCGAGGTCGAGCAACTGCTCGCGTCCGAGGAGCCCATCGACGTGGCGTTTGTGAACCGGCAGGGGTCCAACAAGCGCGGGCTGCCTGCGCTCGAATACCTCCTCTTCGCCGACGGGATGGACGCGGAGGGCCCGGCCAGCGCCGACGCCGTCCTCGCGGCCATGGGCAACGCCAATCGGCAGGCCTATGCCTCTGCGGTCGCCGCCGATGTGGTGGCGAAGGCGGGCGACCTCGTCGAGGTGTGGAGCCGCGATGGCGGTGACGAACTCGGCATGTTCGAGGCTGCCGACTCAGAGGGCCGCAACCTCCAGAGCTCCGTCTCCCGCATCGTCAACGAGATGGCGATGGTGACCGAGGACCTGCGCTATGTGCTGCTCGGCCGACCGTTTGGCATCGCGCGCAACCCCGACGACCCGGACTCGCCGCCCAACCCGATGCGCGTGCAGGCACCCTACGCCCAGATCTCGACGCAGCTCTTCGCGGCCAACCTCGACGGGATGCGTGCGCTCGTCACCGGCGGCGGCGGCACCGGCCTCGACGACTACCTCGCCACGCTCGACGCGACCTTCGGCGGCCAGCCCTTCGGCGCGGCCCTCCTCGCCCAACTCGACGCCACGCAGGCTGCCGTGGACGCGCTCGGCCCGACGCTCTTTGACGCTGTGGCGA
Organism: Bacteroidota bacterium; assembly: GCA_039177895.1. Lineage (GTDB taxonomy): Bacteria > Bacteroidota > Rhodothermia > Rhodothermales > Rubricoccaceae > JBCBEX01. Next base: position 7,145 of record JBCDFO010000193.1, on the reverse strand, counting down.
ACAACCCGACCGGTGGGCAGGCCGCCCACGACGCCGGGGGGGATCTCATCCGCATCATCAAGGTGGACCTCGCCAACCAACTCGGCGTCAGCATCACCTTCAGCGACAACGACGGCGACTCGGGGTGATGGGAAAGGATGAGGTGAGAAGTTGGAAGTGAGCATGTTGACGGAGTGAGCGCGCCCGCGACCGATACCAAGACCATGGCCGCCCCGCGCTCAACCGGCGACGGGGCGGTTTCGGCTACGCCCCTCGTTCCCCATTCCCCGTCCCCTAGGCCCTACCTCCTGCGCGAGCGGCTGCACGCGCCTGCTGATCCGCTCGTCCTGGGCCTCTTCCGGATCGCCTTCGGCGTCGTGATGGCGCTGAGCGCGCTGCGGTTTATCCTGCTGGACTGGGGCCCGGCGCTCTACGTGGAGCCGGTGACGCGCTTTGCCTACCCAGGCTTCGGCTGGGTGCCGAGGCCGTCGGCGATGGCGCTCGACATCGTGCTGTGGGCGCAGGTGGTGGCGGCGCTCGGGTTTGTCATCGGGCGCGGGGCGAAGGCGTGGCTGCTGCTCTTCGTGGTAAGCTTCACCTACGTCGAGCTGCTCGACGCGACGACGTACCTCAACCACTACTACTTCGTCTCAGCGCTGGGGCTGCTCATGCTGCTCCTCCCGATGGGCGCGGCGCTCGTGCCCGGACGCCCGAGCCGGCAGGTCCCCGCGTGGACGCTCGGGGCGCTGCGCGTGCATGTCGGGCTGGTGTATTTCTTCGCGGGCGTGGCGAAGCTGCACCCGGACTGGCTCATCGACGCGCAGCCGCTGCGGATCTGGCTGGCGGCGCGCGGCGGCATGCCCATGGTCGGCCCGCTCCTGGACCTGTGGTGGATGCCCTGGGCGATGTCGTGGGCGGGCGCGGCGTTCGACCTCACGGTGGCGTTTTTCCTCTGGAACCGGCGTACGCGGCCCTGGGCCTACGCTGTCGCGTTCGCCTTCCACGCGGCGACGTACGTGCTCTTCAACATCGGCGTCTTCCCGTTCGTGATGATGGTCGCCGCGCTCGTGTTCTTCGAGGCGGATCAGTGGCGAGGCGGATACAGGCGAATTCGGCGCTGGATTGTAGGCCCCCCTCCTAGACAGAGTCTTGCCCTCGCGAAGGCGGGGGAGGGGATGGGGGTGGTTGATCGAATTGCCTCGAATGAAGCATCGCGTTCGAAGCGACAACCCCCTCTGACGCCCCCTGGCCAGGGGGAGAACCCTAGGGCCAACCAGCGACGCTGGCCATTCGCTCTCGCCGTCGTCCTCCTCGTGCTCCAACTCACTGTCCCGTTGCGGCACTGGCTCTACCCGGGCGACCGCTTCTGGACGGAGGAGGGCTACCGCTTCGCCTGGCACGTCATGGTCGCCTCGAAGACCGGCTACGCCACGTTCCTCGTACGCGACCCCGCCACGGACCGCCGCTGGACGATCCTCCCGAGCGACGACCTCACCGCGTTCCAGGAGAAGGAGATGGCCGTCCAGCCCGACTTCCTCTGGCAATACGCCCAGCACGTCGAGCGCCGCTTCCAGGCGGCGGGTTACGACGACGTTGAGGTGCGCGCCGAGGTTTACGTCAACCTCAACGGCCAGGATAGCCGCCTCCTCATCGACCCCGATGTGGACCTCACCGCCGTGGGCCGGCACGTCTTCACGCCCAAGCCGTGGATCTACCGCTGAGGTCCCTGCCGCTCGCACGCCGCCTTGCTCCTCTCGTTCTCGCCGCTCCCCACTGCCATGTCTCGCCTGCTCACGCTCCTCGTTCTGCTCGGCGCTACGGCCGTCGCCCACGCCCAAGTCGTTGAGGGCGTCGTGACCGATGCGGCGATGGCGTCGGCCCTCCCGGGTGCGACGGTGCTGCTGGAGGGCACAGCACGAGGCACCGCTGCCGACAGGGACGGGCGCTACCGGCTGGAGGTCGACGCGAGCGCCGTCCGAGCGAATAGGGTGACGCTCGTGTTCTCGGCGACGGGCTACGCACAGGAACGCCGCTCCGTCAACGTGGCCGAGGGAGCCACGGTGCGGCTCGACGTGGCGCTGGTGCCGTCGGTGGAGGCGCTCGGCGAGGTGACCGTCGAGGCGGCGGGCAGCCTCGCGGGCGGCGTGCGCGGCGTGCAGGACGTGCCCGGCTCGGTGACCGTGCTCGGCCCCGAGGCGCTGCGGCGCTACGGCGACACCGACGTGCACCGCCTCCTCGCCGACGTGCCCGGCGTGACCGTGCAAGAGGAGGACGGCTATGGGCTGCGGCCCAACATCGGCATCCGTGGGACGGTCGCGGACCGCTCGCGCGGGGTGACGCTCATGGAAGACGGCGTGCTGGTCGCGCCCGCGCCCTACGCCTCGCCCGCCGCCTACTACTTCCCGGCGACGGGCCGCCTCGACGGCATCGAGGTGCGCAAAGGCTCGGCGCAGGTCGCCTACGGGCCGTACACAACGGGCGGTGCCATCAACCTCGTCTCGGCGTCGATTCCGGCGACGCGGGCGCTGCGGCTCGACGTGCGCGGCGGCACCGACGCGGCGCGGACGCTCCACGCACGCGCTGGGATTGGGGACCTCCGGCTCGGGTCGTTCCGGCTGGGCGTGCTCGGCGAGGTCTTCGCCGACGGCGTGGACGGCTTCAAGCGCATCGAGGACTTCTCTGGAGCGTCGCCGGTGGGCGTGTCCGACGAGACGGGCTATGACCTCCTGAGCTTCCACGGCAAGGCCCGGCTCAGCATCGCGCCCGCGCCCGACGTGTTTCACGCGCTCGAACTCAAAGGGACCTACGACAACCAACTATCCAACGAGACCTACCTCGGCCTCACGCCCGACGACTTCGACGCCGAGCCGTACGCGCGCTACGCCTCCACGGGTCGCGACCAGTTCGACAGCGACCATGCGCTCGGCTACCTCCGCTACGTCGGCCTCTTCGGCGAGCGTCTCGATGTGAAGGCCACGCTCTACACGACCCGCTTCTCGCGCGTGTGGACCCGCCTCGACCGCGTCTCCGACGGGCGCGGCGACGACCTCGACACCAACCAGGACAACCTCCCCGACACGGACGAGCTGATCCCCGTCAACGCCATCCTCGCCGACCCGGTGTCGTTTGCCGACGAGCTGGCTATCGCGCGCGGCGCAGCGACGGGCGACCTGGCGAACGGCGTCCTCTTCGTCCACGACAACGCGCGTGATTTCTGGACCGTCGGCCTCGATGTGGTGCTCGGCGTGCGGCCGGGCCGCCTGGGCTGGTTCGACGTGGACGCGACGCTTGGGCTGCGGCTCCACCGCGACAACGGAGATCGCCTCCAGACCGCCAACGGGTTCGGCTACAACGCCGAGGGGGCCGCGCTCGTCCTCGTGCAGCCCGGCGTGCCCGGCGACGTGGGTAACCGCATCGACCGGGCGCGGGCGCTCGCGGCGTTCGCCGAGGTCGCGCTCGAACACGGCCCGCTCACCCTCACGCCCGGCCTGCGCCTCGAAGTCGTCGGCCTGGAGCGCGAGGACTTTGGCGCGGCCGACCCCGACCGGCAGGGCACGCCCACCATGCGCTCGAACAACGTGACCGCGCTCATCCCCGGCCTCGGCGTGCAGGTGGTCGCCCTCGACGGCGTCACGGTCTTCGGCGGGATCCATCGGGGCTTCGCGCCACCGTCGAGCGCGCCGGGCGTCGAGGCGGAGGAGAGCCTCGTCACCGAATTCGGGACGCGCGTGCAGCGCGGAGACGCGCTCTCGGCGCAACTCGTCGGCTTCGGGACGTGGTACGACAACCTCCTCGGCAGCGACACCGCGTCCTCGGGCGGGAGCGGCACGGGCGACCTCTTCAACGGCGGGGCCGCGCGCGTCGTCGGCGTCGAGGCGTCGGTGGACGTGGACCTGCTGGCCTTCGGCGGGGCGAGCTCGTTACAGCTGCCGGTGCGGCTGAGCTACACCTTCACCGATGCGCAGTTTCAGTCGGACTTCCGCAGCAGCTTCCTGCCGTGGGGCGTCGTGCGCGAGGGCGACCGCCTACCCTACGTCGTCCCGCATGTGGTCACGCTGGGCGCAGGCGTGGCATTCAACGGGACCCGCCTCGATGTGCGCGCGAACTGGCACGCCGAGACGCGCGACCGAGCGGGGCAGGGGACGATCCCCGAGGTCGAGCGGGTGGACGCGCGGCTGGTGATGGACGTCACCGGGGAGGCGGCGCTGCCGTTCAGCCCGGGCGGCGCACGCCTGTCGGCCTACGCGACGGTCCGCAACCTGACCGACGCACTCTACGTCGCCTCGCGGCGTCCGGCGGGTCTGCGCCCTGGCCTACCGCGCACGTTCCTCCTCGGCCTCCGTGCTGCACTCTGACGTTCGTGGTCTCTGAAACTGGAGCGCTCTCGACCATGACCATCCGCCGCGCTACGCTGCTCGATGCTCGCGCGCTGGCTGACCTGTCGGGGGAGTTGGGCTACCCCTCCTCTGAAGCTGATCTCAGGGCACGGCTAGAACCGCTCCTCCGCGCCGAGGGCAACGCCGTATTTGTGGCAATCGATGCGTCGAGTCGCATCCTCGGGTGGATCCACGTGTTCGTAGCCCACCGCGTTGAGTCGGACTCCTTCGCGGAGATCGGCGGCCTCGTGGTGCGCGAGACGGACCGGCGGCGTGGGATCGGACAGCGCCTGGTGGCCAGGACCGAGGCGTGGGCCGCGACGCGGAACGTCGGAAAGCTGCGGGTCCGATCGCGCACGGAGCGCGATGGGGCTCTCGCGTTCTACGCCGGCCTGGGGTTCGCAGCCGCGAAGCAGCAGGCCGTACTCGACAAGCCGTTGCGATGACGACGTAGGTCGGTACCTGCGGATGCCAACTGGCAGGACCTACGTCCGCTGGGCACGCCTCATCACCCACGCGGCGACGCCTGTGGCGAGCGCGGTCAGCGTGGCCCCGAGGAGGAACGTGCCTTCGAGGCTCCAGCCCACGAGCCCGCCTGCGATCACGTGCGAGAGCGGCTCCAGGCCGACGAGCACGAGCATGGCGAGACCCATGACGCGGCCTTGCAGCGCGAGCGGCGTCTGGCGCTGGATCCATGTGTTCGCGTGGATCTCCAGCCAGCTGTCGACGAGCCCCAGTCCGGCAGTGACGGCAAGCACGGCCCCCAGCGCGAGCGGCAGCGCCCATGCGGCCATGCCGAGCGCGAGCAGCGCACACGCCGCGAGCATCCAGCCTACCACGTGGCGCGGCGTGCCTAGGGAGGCCAGCACCGAGCCGCCAAGTCCACCCGCGCCCCACGCCGCCACGATGAGCCCGAACACCTCCGGGCCGCCGAAGCGCGCCTCCGCGAGGATCGCCCCGCCGACGATGATCGGACCGGCTAGCGCGAGGTTGAGCGCGCCCATCAGCACGATGAGGGCGAGCAGCGCCGGACGGCGGCGCACGAATACCCAGCCCTCACGGATCGCATCGAAGGTGCCAGCGCTATGGTCGTCGCTCGCCTCCGCTTCAGAGCCGGTCTCAGAGCCGGAGAGCGAGACGCGTGGGATCGCGAGCGCGGCCCCCATAGCCAGCACCGAGATGGCCGCGCTCGCGGCGAGCGTAGGGGCACTGCCGCCCCAGGCCAGCAGGCCCGCCGCCGCCGCCGGACCGGCGAAGATGGCCCCCTGGAGCAGGGCTCCCAGCAGGGCATTGAACCGGTGGAGACGCTCCGGCGCAACGAGCCGGGGCACGAGCGCGCTCGCGGCTGGATAGGCCACCGCGTCCACGAAGCCGAGCGCAGCTGCGGCCACGTAGAGCACCCAGGCGTCGGGTGTGCCGAACCAGCCCATCGCCGCGGCGGCGAGGAGCGCCGTGACCGTCGCGCTGGCCAGGCTCGACCCCGCGAGCAGCCAGCGGGGTGCGAACCGATCCGCCCAGGCGCCGCCGACGACCATGAAGAGCGTACGCGGCAGCGCGGCGAGCGCCAGCACGCCGCCCAACGCAGCGGAGGAGCCCGTCCACTCCAGGGTGAGCCACGGCAGCGCCACGAAGTAGATGCCGTCCGCCAGCGCCGAGAGGGTATGCGCCACCCCCAACGCGGCCAGGCCACGCCGCGTCGAAGGCGCTGAATCGGGAGGAGAGGGGAGAGGCATCACGGGGCGATGGGGACCCACGAACGGGCGAGAGGAGCGGAGCCGGTCTTGACCGGACAGACGGCGACGTCCAGCGACGAAAGAAAACGCATCCTGCGCCCGGCAACTTCGTACGGTGCGCCGGTTCACTGGACCAGCCCCACTCATCTACTAGCCCTGCTGTATGTCCCGCCTGCTCTCCCTCGTCCTCCTTGCCTGCCTCGCCACACCCGGCTTCGCCCAACCCACCGCTCCACCTGCTGACTTCGCCGACCGCCTCGACGCGCTCCTGACGCATCACCACGAGATCGGGATGCTCAACGGGAGTGTCCTCGTGGCCCAGGGCGATGACGTGCTCTATGCCCAGGGCTTCGGCCACGCTGACATGACGTGGGACGTGCCCAACGAGCCGACAACGCGCTTCTGGCTCGCGTCCGTCACGAAGCAGTTCACCGCCGCGCTCACGCTCATGCTGATTGAAGAAGGCGCATTCGGTCTCGACGACCCGATCACGGCGATCCTGCCCGACTACCCCGCCGCCCAAGGCGACCAGGTGACCGTGCGGATGCTCCTCAATCACACCTCCGGCATCCCGAGCATGACCGGCATGGACGGCTTCATGCAGACGCGCTCCAACGACGCGTTCACCGTGGACGAGATGCTGGCTGTCTTCAACGAGGAGCCGTTCGACTTCGAGCCGGGGTCGGCGTATGCCTACAACAACTCCGGCTACTTCCTCCTCGGTGCGCTCATCGAGGCAGCCACGGGCATGACCTACGCCGATGCGCTGGAGGTGAAGCTCTTCGAGCCACTCGGCCTCGACGACACTGGCTACGTCGATGGCACCGTGCAGGGCCCGATGGCAACCGGCTACACGCGAAACGGGCTCGACTACGCCCACGCTGTCTACGTCCACCCGTCCGTGCCGTACGCTGCGGGGATGCTCTACTCGACGGTGCACGACCTGCACCGCTGGAACCGCGCGCTCTACGGCGGCGAGGTCTTCGACGACCCGGCGACGCTCACGGCGATGACGACGCCTGAAGGAGCCGCTGCGGAACGGGACTATGGGTTCGGC
>JBCDFO010000192.1:0-8684 GCA_039177895.1 Bacteroidota bacterium | reverse complement strand
CAGAAGATCCGCGAGGCGCTCAAGCACACCGGCCGCCACCTCTCGATGGACGCGCCCTTCAACGAGGACGACGACAACTCGCTCCTCGATGTGCTTCCCGACGAGGACGACATCCCGCCCGACGAGGGCCTCCTCGACGAGTCGCTGAAGATCGACATCGAGCGCGCGCTCTCGACGCTGCACCCGCGCGAGGCGGAGATCACGCGGCTCTACTTCGGCATCGGCCGCGAGCACCCGCTCACGCTCGAAGAGATCGGCCAGCGCTTCAACCTCACCCGCGAGCGCGTCCGGCAGATCAAGGAGAAGGCGCTGCGCAAGCTCCGCCAGAAGCACCGTCGCGAGGATCTGCAGATGCACGTCGGCTCCTGACGGTAGCGAGGCGAGGACGGCGTAGAGCGGATAGGGAACCGGGGGCACGTCGTTCCCGTCGCGTCCAGGCTAGACCCCCCTACCGGACGCACCGTGTTGGACACCGAAGAGATCGACCTGGCGCTCATGCTCGACGTGGGCGGCGTACTCGCCGCGGCGGCCTTCGCGCTGTTCTTCGGACGCGCGTTCTGGGCCAACCGTCACCTCCTGGCCCCCGACGAGCCGCGCTTCTCCGACCCCGAGTTGCGCCGCCTGCTCGGACGCACGGAACTGAGCGACGCCGAGCGGGCCAGTGCTAAAGCTCGTCGCACCCGCTTCGGGCTGGCGTTCGCCGCCTCGCTCGTCTGGCTGTGCATCGCCCTCGTGTTCCTGCTGCAGCACGGTACCTAGCCGGTCTGCTGGGTCGCCTCGTCGAGTGCGACGCGGAAGGCGCGGGTCGCCTGCTCTGGGTCGGCCGCCGTGCTGATGGCGGTCATCACCGCGACGCCGTGGGCACCTGCGCCAAGCACCTCCGCCACGCGGCCCACCGTCACCCCGCCGATGGCCACGACGGGGATCGAGACCGCCGCGCAGACTGCCGCGAGGCCACGAAGACCCTTCGTGGAGGCGGGCGACGCCTTCGAGCGGCCCGAGAAGACGGGCCCGAAGCCGAGGTAGGTCGCGCCGCAGGCCTCCGCCTGCCGGGCCTGGGCGAGCGTCGTCGCGGTGGCTCCCAGGACCGCATCCGGGCCGAGGATGCGCCGCGCGTCGGGGAGCGGGAGGTCCGTCTGGCCGAGGTGAACGCCATCCGCGCCGACCGCGAGCGCGAGGTCGAGGTGGTCGTCCACGAGCAGCGTCGCCCCGGCGTCCTGGCACGCGCTGGCGACGGGGCGCAGCTCGTGCAGCTTGGCGCGGACCGTCCCGTCCTTCTGGCGAAACTGGATCACGTCGGCCCCGCCTGCGATCGCGAGCCGGGCGAGGTCGGCGTGCGCGAAGCGCTGCTGGAAGACGAAGTCGGTGAGGACGTGCAGGCGGCCGAGCATCGATGGAGTGAAGAGTGAAGAGGAAAGGGTGAAGAGAACGACGGAGGATAAGAGCGGGGTGCAGTGCCGGGCTGAGCGCCGCAGCTAACGCCCTGGCTCGTATCATCAAGGCCTCATCCAGTACCGAGCCTGCCGCTTCAAAGCCATGCCGCGTCCCGTCACCGCCGAATACCGTGTTTTCGTGGCCTCGCCGGGCGAGATGCAGCCCGAGCGGGACGCGCTCGACGGGGTCATTGCGGAATTGAACGACACCTTTGGCGAGCAGCAGGGGATTCGGCTTAAGCTCGTGCGGTGGGAGACGGACAGCTTTCCTGCGCTTGGGCCGATCCAGGAGATCATCAACGGGCAGGTCGAGCCCTACGACGTGTTCGTGGGCCTCTTCTGGAAACGGTTTGGCACCCCCACGGCCGTGGTCGACTCGGGGACCGAGGAGGAATTCCTACGCGCCCACGAGCAGTGGCAGAAGGACGAACGGCTGCCCGTCTTGTTTTACTTCTGCGAGCGGCCTTTCATGCCGTCCTCAGCAGGCGAATTGGAGCAAATGGGCAAGGTGCTCAGGTTCAAGCAGGCGTATCCCGGCCTCTACTTCACCTTCGACACCACGGAGGACTTCGTGGCGAGGGTGCGCGTCGACCTCCAGCGAGCACTCACGGCGCTGCTCGACGCAGCGGCACGCGACAGCGCTCCACCGGCATCCCCACCGACGGCAGGCGCTCCACCCAAGCCCAACGCCAGCACGGTGGCCCGAGCACGGCGGCGCTACCTCGAACGGCTGCGGCGCGATTGCCACGTGCTCCCGCTCGCGGCCATCGGCGGGAAGGTGGACATGGACCAAGCGGTAACGCTGGACAAGGTCTACGTGGCGCTCAACACGACCACCCGCACCGAGCCGGAGGAGGACAAGAGACAAAGAGCGCAACGGTCACTCTTCGGTGAACCCACGCCTTCGCTTACGGCGCGTGACGCGGTCGAAGCGAAACCGCATGTGGTGTTGCTCGGCGACCCCGGTGCGGGCAAGAGCACGTTCGTGAAGCAGTGGCTCGCGGACTACGCCTCGCGGGCACTCGACGCCGAGCCCGGCACCGACGAGCCCATCCCCGTGTTTGTCACGCTGCGGAACCTGATCCCAGGCCTGCGCGCATGCGACACGGCTGGTATGTCAAGACAGCAGCGCGAGGTCGCGCTCTCGGACGTGCTCGTGGACCACGTCCTCGCTACGCTCACCGACGCGGATGCCTTCACCGAGCCGATGCGGGAGGCGCTAGCGGATGGGCGCGTCGTGCTCGTGCTCGACGGTCTCGACGAGGTGCCGCACGATCTTCGCCCGCGCGTGCGTGACGCGGTGCAAGCCGTCCTCCGGCGGTTCAATCCCGGGCGGCTCATCGTGACGTGCCGCATCCGCTCCTACAGCGACGCCGACGAGCGACTCTCGGGCCTGCCGAGCCACACGCTCGCTCCTTTCGACGACGAGCAGAAGCAGCAGTTCGCGCGGGCATGGTACGCGGCGCAGCACGCGCTCGACCGCCTCCGCGCGGACGAGGTCGAGGCGAAGAGCGACGACCTCGCCGAAGCGGCGCTCGGCAGCGCGCTCGCGGAGATCGCCTCCAACCCGATGCTGCTCACGACGATGGCCATCGTGCACCAGGAGGAGAAGCGGCTGCCTGACCAGCGCGTCGCCCTCTACAAGCGGGCCGTGGATGTGCTGCTGCGGCGGTGGCAGACGTACAAGACCGGCGAGGCGTTACCCGACGACGCCCTGGCGCCGTTCCTCAAAGACGAGCGGCGGCTGCGCGCAACGATGGAACGCCTGGCTTACGAAGCTCACCGGACGGGGCGCGGCAACCGCGAGGCGGCGGCGCTCGCCCGCATGGATGCCCTCCGTCTCATCGAAGAGCGGATGGGATCGCTGGACCTCGCCGAGGCGTTCCTGACCTACGTGGACCGACGAGCGGGTCTTCTGACCGGGCAGGGCGGGACGACCACCAAACCGGACACGTTCACGTTTCCGCACCGGACGTTTCAGGAGTACCTCGCCGGGTGCCACTTGCTGAGCGAGCGCGGTATCGGACGCACGCTCCACGCCCTGGCTGAGGAGGGCGACTACTGGCGCGTGGCCGTCCAGTTGGCCGCGGAAGAACTGTTTTACATCAACAAGGGGGGGCAGAACGCCGTGCTAGACTTGGCCTACGGGCTGTGCCCGGCCGTGCTGCCCGATACCGAGGCGGGGCAGCGCCGTGTGCTGTGGTCGGCGGCGATGGCCGTGCTCGTCGGGCGCGAGCAGGTGAAGGCGGATACGGGTGGGGCGGGTGGCGGCGAGCCGTACCTCGAACGCCTGCGCACCCACCTCGTAGCGATGCTCGGAGGGGCGCTCCCGCCGGTCGAGCGCGCGGAGGCAGGACGACACCTCGCCGTGCTCGGCGACCCCCGCAAGGCGGTGACTACGGTAGAGCACATGGACTGGTGCTTGGTCCCTGCTGGGCCGTTTCAGATGGGCAGCCCCGACTCCGACGAATATGCTCTCCAAGATGAGAAGCCGCTGCACGAGGTAACGTTGACCTATGACTACTGGATAGGGCGCTTCCCCGTGACCGTGGCGCAGTGGCGGGCGTTCGTGGTGGCCACTGACCACGAGCCGAGCGAGCCGGAGATCCTGCACGGCTTCGACAACCACCCGGTGACCGATGTCACTTGGCACGACGCGCAGGCGTTCTGTGTCTGGCTCACCGACCGCCTCTACCAGGTGGCGGTAGAGACTCAGGCCAAGTGGATGGGCGGGGCCGATGAGCGCTTCTGGAGCGGGCTGCTGCGCAAGCAACTCCGCGTGCGCCTCCCTAGCGAAGCAGAGTGGGAGAAGGCCGCTCGAGGCGCGGAGGATGTCCGGCGTTTCCCGTGGGGTGACACGATCAGCACGAACGACGCGAACTACAGTGAGACGGGAATCAGACAGGCGAGCGCGGTCGGATGTTTTCCCTCGGGCGCAAGCCCCTTTGGTGTGGAAGATATGAGCGGCAATGTGGACGAGTGGACGCGCGATCATTGGCAGAAGACTCCATACGAGAACCATGCGGATGCCGAGGTAGTCGATCCCAAGGTCTCCTCAGGTGCTAATGCTTTTTTGCTGCGCGGAGGTAATTTTATTGACAGTCAGATATTCGCTCGCTGCGCCTATCGCGGCTTCAGCCTCCGCCCGCTCAACCACTACGACACCCTTGGTTTTCGTGTGGTCGTCCACACTACCTCTGAAGACTGAACCGGGGCACCCCCTGCTTCTCTCCCCCTGAAGGGTCGAGAAGCGGTCCCCCTCGCGAGCGAAGGGGACAGACGTGCCGAGGCCCGCATAGCGTTTAGCACGTGGCTTTGGCTGCGCGGTCGTGGAGTGTGATGAGGTCCGGCTTCATCCCGACCGCGAGGTCGTCGGGCCAGGGGAGCACCGCGATAGGGCGCATGAAGCCGGGCACGCCGAGCGCGGTGCGCAGGGCGTCGAGGTCGGTGCCCGCATCGGCCTCCACGAACGCGACGGGACGGTGGCCGAACTCGGCATCGGCGACGGGCACGACGGAGGCGCGGCGTACGCTCGGCAGCCGCAGCAGCGCAGCCTCGATGGCTTCGGGCTGGATGTTCTCGCCGCCCGAGATGAACATGCGGTCCTTGCGCCCGACGACACGCAGCAGCCGCTGCCCGTCGATCTCGACCCAGGCACCTATGTCGCGCGTGGCGAACCAGCCATCGGCATCGAACGGCTCCGTCAGGGTAGCGCCCACGTCGTCGTTGTGGGCGAGGTAGCCTGCGAAGCGTGTCCGTCCGCGCACGAGGATCTCGCTGTCGTCGGCTAGCCGTAACTCGCGGTGGGGAAGCACGGCTCCGGCGGTGCGTAGCGCGTCGAAGCTCGCGTCCGGCGGTGTGGCGGTCACGGTCGAAGACATCTCTGTCATACCGTAGCTCGTGAGGATGGGCAGTCCCGCGTCGTAGGCCTCACGAAGCAGGTCGTCCGGGATCGCGCTGCCTCCGAGCAGGAGCGCGTCCATCCCGCGCAGCGCGTTGAGGTCGGCGGGTGTCGCAGTGTCGAGTGCCCGGCGGAGCTGCGTGGCGACCAGCGAGGCGTGCGTCACGCCGTAGCGCCGGACGGCTTCCACGAGCGGCGTCTTCGGCGGAGGCAGTACGACGGCGGCTCCGGCGAGCGCACACCGGACGAGGATCGCGAGCCCGCCCACGTGGTAGAGCGGCAGGTCGAGCAGCCAGCGGTGGCCCGGACCGAGGCCGAGTCGGTCGATCCAGCCGCGCGCGCTCCAGGCGTGGTTGCCCCACGTGTGCAGCGCCGCCTTCGGCGTCCCCGACGAGCCGGAGGTGTGGATGAGGGTGGCGGGTTGGCTGTCGGCTATCGGCTGTCGGCGGTCGGCAGCAGAAGTTCGGAAGACCGAGGGGAGCGGATAGGTGGGCAGGTCGAACGCGGCGTCCGAGCGGTCGGTGACGAGGGCAGCCGGGTCGAGCCGCGCGAGCAGGTCTGCGAGCGCCGCGTCGGGCAGGCGGAGGCTCAGCGGGGCCGCGACGATGCGCACGCGCCAGCAGCCCCAAAGCAGCGCAATCAGGTCGAGCGATGACGCAGCGAGGAGCGCCAGGCGGTCGCCGCGTTCGAGGCCGTGGTCCGCGAGCCAGGCCGCGGCTCCGTTCACGCGCGCATCGAGGTCGGCATAGGACACGGAGCGATCCGCGAGTACGAGCGCCGGAGCCTCGGGCATGCTGTCTGCGAGAGCGCGGATGGGATCAGCGATACTCACAGGGCGACGGGCGTGAGGCGGTCGAGGTCGATGGCGCGCGGTGCTAAGGTCTGCGCCACGTCCACGAGCGGCTGGCCGAGCGGCAGCGGCGATGCGTCGGAGACAAACACATCGGCGGCGAGCCAGCGGTACGTGTCCAACCCGGCGGGCGTCGGCGGTGCTTCCGGCGTCCCTGAAGCCGCCGCCATCGCCACGAGGCCCTGCAGCCCGACGCCGCTCTCGAAGGCGGCGCTCCACGTCACGCGCATCCCGAGGTCCCGCGCCCGCTCAGCGAACGACCAAGCCCGCGTGCCGCCGAGGAACGAGGGTTTGAGCACGACGGCCACGGCATAGGCATGCGCGTCCAGATCGCTCACGGCCATCGCCGTCACCGATTCATCGAGCGCGATGGGTAGGCCTGTCTCGCCAGCAAGGTCGCCCAGCTGCGCCGGGTCGGCCAGCGGCTCCTCGATGTACTCGATTGGGGTAGCCCCGAGCGCGTCCGCGAATCGGTGGGCATCGTCGTAGGACCACGCCCGGTTGGCATCGAGGCGCAGCGCGACGGTGGGATGCGCCGCATGGATGCGGCGTACGAGCGCGGCCTCGTCGGTGAGGTCACCGCGTCCGACCTTCAGCTTGAGCGCGGGATAGCCCGCGTCGGCGAGGCGCGCGGCGTCGGCGAGGACAGCCTCAGGCGTACCGCTCAGGAGGCCGTTCAGCGGCACGGACGCCGCTGGGGTCTTAGCCAGCACACGAGAAACTGAAACGGTGGCGTCTGCGGCCTGGAGGCTCCAGCGCGCGACGTCGAGGCCGAAGCGCACCGACGGCGGCAGCGCCGGGTCGAGCGGCGCATCTGCAGCGAGGGGGACCGATCCTCCCAGCGACCGGAGGGCGGTGATCGCGTCCTCGACGGTCTCGGTGCTAAACCCGGGCAGCGGGGCGACATCGCCCCAGCCTGTGTGCCCATCCTCCTCCAGCCGGACGAGCAGGCCTTCGCGCACCGTCACGGTCTGCCCGCTCAGCGGCAGCGGACGCACGAGGGGGAGCTGGTAGCGGAACGCCGAGAGAGAGGCAGCCATGGGGAGGAGATGCTGATCGCTCCTCGCAACGAAGCGCGGGCGCAGTTGCTCCGCCCGAACAGCTTCGGCAGGGCTCCTGGTAGGTTCGGCCTGCTCGGTATACCGGACGGCGCTGCCAGCGGCAGCCCTGGGGGCGTCTACTCGCCTGCGTTCGCGGTCGCGCGCTCGGCCAAGGCCTGCTCGGCGATCACCTTGTCTTCGCCGTCGAGGATCAGCCGCCCGTCGTGGTAAAGCGGGAGGACCGGGACGGTATCCATCTGCGAGCAGTAGGCAACGTCGTCGGCATGGTCGAGCGCCAGCAGGCGGCGGGCGTGCTCGCTCTCGGCGAGGGCGTCGGTGAGGCGGTCGTGGTCGGCGCGATACTGCGCGTGCGCGATCCGGCACGCGTCGGTGGCGTCGGCGGGGAGCGCGCCGTTCCAGAGGCGGTGGAGGACGTAGCCCGCGAAGAGCGTGTCTTCGAGCGCGATCCGCCCCTGCCAGCCCGCGCAGAAGAGGACGATCTCCGCATCGCCCGCGGCGTCGGCGGCCCGGAGGAAGTCGATCACGCGCTGGGCGTTGACGAACGTGCCGATGGTGACCGCCGCCGCGTGCTTGGCGCGGGCGATGGCCTGGGTGCCGTTTGTGGTCGTGAGCACGACCGTCCGGTCGGCGACGGCCTCGGGGGTGTACTCAAACGGCGAGTTGCCGACCTGGAAGCCGTCGATGCGCTTGCCGCCGCGCTCGCCGCCGAGCAGGCCGGTGTCCTCGTCCATGTTGGCGGCGAGGCGGCCTGCCTGCACCATGTCAGAGACCGGGATGACGGCCTTCGCGCCGTGCGCCAGCGCCGTCACGATGGTCGAACTTGCGCGCAGCACGTCGATGGCGACGACGGTTTTGCCGCGTAGGTCGTCCTCGGAGGCGGAGTCGGCAGTAAAGTAGACCTCGACGTTCATGCGGAGGGGCGGAGGGGGTGAAACGAAGTCGGGACGGGCCCTGGTCGGGCGGCGGCGGTCAAACTACACCGGGTCGGGTGCCACGCGGGCTGTCACAGGGGGCATTTCGCTGACGCCGTGTCAGGATTTGTGGAAGGGCGGTTTGCGGACGCTCGCCCGGCGCAGTCGGTCGCGCACGCGTACGTGCACCGTGCTGCCCGGTGCCGTGTAGGCGGGGTCATTCGGAACGAAGCCGAGCCCGATGCCCTGGCCCAGCGTCGGCGACTGGGAGCCGCTCGTGACGGTGCCGATGAGCGCGCCGTCTTCGGTGGCGAGGCCGTGGCCCTGGCGGGGAATCGCACGCTCCTCCATCGCGAAGCCGACGAGCTTGCGCGCGAGGCCCTGCGTCTTCTGGGCAGCGAGAGCGTCCCGCCCCACGAAGTCGCCCGCGTCGAGCTTGACGACCCAGCCGAGGCCGGCTTCGAGCGGCGAGGTGGCCTCGTCGAGCTCATGGCCGTAGAGGCAGTAGCCTGCTTCGAGGCGGAGCGT
>JBCDFO010000191.1:0-8713 GCA_039177895.1 Bacteroidota bacterium | reverse complement strand
TTTTGGATAGGATCCAATGGCCAACAGCCAGAAGCCAGAAGCTTCCAGTGGGCAGGGAAGGATTCGAACCTCCGTACTCTTACGAGAACAGATTTACAGTCTGTCGCCTTTAACCACTCGGCCACCTGCCCGGGTGTGCAATCGCAGAAAGAACAGCGGCGTGTCATCTTATGACGTACCGACGTGCGGCGCTAGCAGAGCTGGCGGAGGGACTCGAACCCCCGACCTGCTGATTACAAATCAGCTGCTCTACCAACTGAGCTACGCCAGCAGAACGCCTGCAAATAAGAGAGCCTACCCGGAGGCAGGCTTCTGGCATTGCACAAGGATGGTAAAAGTACGGCGCTGGAAAAGCGCTTGTCAACGCACGGCGACGCTAAGGATGGTCCTTTGCCGATTCTTGACCCCTGTGCATAGAAGCCTGCCGCTGCCTCCGTTTCTGGCGGCGCCTCCAGAGCCGCCGTGCGATCCAGACGAACGCGATGGTAGCCAGAACGCCCGTGACCACCTTGCCGTACGTCTGCAAATAGTCTCCCACGCGCTCCCACTGGTCGCCGAGGACGTAGCCGCCCCACACGAGCAGCCCGCACCAGACGAGCGCGCTC
This sequence comes from Bacteroidota bacterium, assembly GCA_039177895.1. Classification (GTDB taxonomy): domain Bacteria; phylum Bacteroidota; class Rhodothermia; order Rhodothermales; family Rubricoccaceae; genus JBCBEX01. Next base: position 8,108 of record JBCDFO010000191.1, on the reverse strand, counting down.
ACCGTAGCGCAGAGAGCGGTAGGCCCTACAGGCATCCGCGCGCTTCCCACAACGAGGGGCACCACGCTGCGCGCCCCGCTCACGAAACGATTGGCGAGCACGAGGCCGTAGCCCCACCGTCGCATCCAGCGCTGCACCCGCGCGACTGGGCCACGCGGGATCCAGGCCAGCCGTCCCCCGTCCCAGACGCGCTCATCGAACCTCCAGCCGAGGCCGTACATCGTCATGAAGCCCAGCGTGCCGCCGACCGTCGCCACTGCCACCATGGGTATGAAGCCAACCGCGCCGAGACCGACAAGGTAGCCGCCGAAGACCACGACAGAGTCGCCCCAGATGGGCGGGATGAGGTTTTCGAGGTAGGCCACGACGAGCACGACCGCGTAGACGCCCAGCGGCGGCAACGCCCGCATCCACTCGACGACATCGTTGAGCAGCTCGACCACGGCCTAGTCGCCTCGTCCGACCAACAGCGCGACCGCGTGCACGGCGACGCCCTCTTCGCGCCCAACGAAGCCCATTGTCTCGTTCGTCGTTGCCTTGACGGACACCTGAGCGATATCCACACCAAGCACCCGCGCGAGGTTGGCCCGCATCGCGTCGATGTGCGGACGCAGCTTCGGGCGCTGCATGACGACGGTCGCGTCTACGTTGCCTACGGCGAAGCCTGCTTCCGCCACGAGCGCCACGGAGGCCGCGAGGAGCTTGAGGCTGTCCGCGCCCTTCCACTGCGGATCCGTGTCGGGAAAGTGCGCGCCGATGTCGCCGAGCGACGCCGCGCCGAGAAGCGCGTCCGTGATGGCGTGGGCGAGCACGTCGGCGTCGGAATGGCCGAGCAGGCCGTGCGTGTAGGGAACGGTCACACCGCCGAGGATAAGCGGCCGGCCCTCCACGAGGCGGTGCACGTCGTAGCCGAGGCCAATGCGAATCATGACGGGGAGACGGGGAGACGGGGAGACGGGGAGACGGGGAAGCACGCACCCATTCGACGCGCCGTCAAGCCAAGAAGATCGCAGGCGCTTAATTACTGCAGGCGTTCGATCCACACCGGCCAGAGCGCTTCGGCGAAGGCCCAGTCGCTCGGGCGCGTCAGCTTCACGTTGAACGCACTGCCGGGCACGATGCGGACGGCGTGGCCGAGCCGCTGCACAAGCGCGACCTCGTCGGTGCCTGCAAAGCCATCGCGGCGGGCGGCGGCGTGGGCCTCCGCTAGGAGCGCGATCCGGAACGCCTGCGGCGTCTGCATCCGCCAGAGCCCATCGCGCGGGACCGTGTCGCGGAACGTGCCGTCGTCGCCTCGCCGTAGGGTATCGGCGACGGCCAGCGCGAGCGCAGCGCCCCCGTGTGAGCGGGCTGCATCAACGACCCTGGTGATCGCCTGCGCCCCGATGAAGGGACGGACGCCATCGTGGACGAGCACGTAGTCCTCGGCACGAGCGCCCTGCGCGAGCAGCGCATCAAGCCCATGCCCGACGGATGCCTGCCGTGTCGCGCCACCTGCCACCACGGCGGCCAGCTTTGTAATCACGTGCGCGTCGAGCAGCGCGGAGACAGGCTTCACCTCCTCGGACGGCACCACGACCGTGATCGCGTCGATGGCAGCGTGCCGCTCGAACGCGCGGAGCGTCTGGACGAGCACCGGCGCGTCGCCGAGCGTGCGAAACTGCTTGCGCACGTCGCCGCCCATGCGCAGGCCCGCGCCTGCTGCCGGAACGATTACTGAGACCGTACCGCTCACCGTTTGCGCTTCGTCCGTTCGCGCTCTGACGTATCACTCAGACGCATGCAACACGCTCCATCGCTCGACGCCGCCAGGTTTGCAAGAGGGCGCTCTAGAGAATGAGCATCGCGTCGCCGAACGCGAAGAGGCGGTAGTTCTCCCGGAGCGCTTCCTCGTAGGCTTGCATCAGCAGCTCGTGGCCGCAGAACGCCGAGGCCAGCATCAGCAGCGTCGAGCGCGGCATGTGGAAGTTGGTCAGCAGCCGCTCGGTGATGAGGAAGTCGTAGGGCGGGTAGATGAACTTATCCGTCCAGCCCTGTCCCGACTTCAGCTGCCGCATCGCCGAGAGGCTCGACTCGACCGCGCGCACGGAGGTCGTGCTCGCAATCGTGACGCTGTTGGTGGGCGAGGAGAGCGCCCGGTTGACAGCGGTGGCCGTCTCAGGCGGGACCGCGAAGTACTCCACGTCCATCCGGTGCTTCGAGAGGTCTTCGACTTCCACGGGGCGGAACGTGCCGAGGCCCGTGTGCAGCGTCACCGTGCAAACATCGACGCCGGTATCGGCGAGGCCGGCCAGGAGCGTATCCGAGAAGTGGAGGCACGCGGCCGGTGCCGCGACGGCCCCGCGGTGCTTCGCGAAGGGGGACTGGTAGCGGTCGCGGTCCTCCGGCTCAGCGGGGCGGCGGCAGTAGTGTGGAATCGGCGTGGTGCCGTGGCGGTCGATGAGGTCGTAAAGCTCCTGCGGCGTACCCTCGAAGCAGAAGCGGATGGTGCGCCCGCGGCTCGTCGTGTTGTCGATGACCTCGGCCACGAGGTCGCCCTCGAAGTAAAGCTTGTTGCCGACGCGGATCTTGCGGGCCGGGTCCACGATCACGTCCCAGAGACGCGTCTCGGCGTTGAGCTCGCGCAGGAGGAAGACCTCGATCTTCGCGCCGGTCTTCTCCTTGCGCCCGTAGAGGCGGGCCGGGAAGACGGCCGTGTCGTTGCCGACGATCACGTCGCCGGGGCCGAAGTAGTCCGGCAGGTCGGCAACGGTGCGGTGCTCGACGGTGCGCGCGTGGCGGTCGATGACCATGAGGCGGGCAGCCTCGCGGGGTTCGGCGGGGTACTTCGCGATGGCGGCCTTCGGGTAGTCGTACGCGAAGTCCGTGAGCTTCAGCGGGACCGTGTGCCGGAACGCGGTGGGGGCAGTATCCAGGCGCATAGACGGCGAGCAGGTGGACGGTGGGGTGAAGGCCTGCTGCATCGCCTGCCGGCGCTCGGGTGACGCGCAGCGCCGGACCGCGAGATGTCTACGCACGAGGGGGATTGAACGAAGACGCCGTGCAGGCGGTGCGTCCGCTAACCTTGAATGCCGGAGGCGAGCAGACACGACCGGGGGCGAATATAACCGCGTTTTCAAGGGGGGCCAAAAGGTTTTACACATTCCCACAACGCGGTGTGGAAAACGCCGCTTCGCTTCCCCGAGATGCTACAAAATGAAACATCTACCTCCTCTCCCCAACAAGGCCCCAACGAGCAAAGTCGCCCCAGCACCTCCGTCCAGGCACCGCCGTCGGCATCGGGTCGCCCCGCGGCGAATGGCCTGCGAAAAAGCGTGCAAGTCTGCCCCGACGCGGAGCGAGGGCGGCTGGAACCCGTTTGTCGGAGTGTAGCGAACTCTGTAGCTTGCGGACTACACCTTCGCTGTCGTTCTCGGCTGCCCTCACCCATCGGGCTCCCACCCGGCCAGCGCTGCACGTTCTGTCCCCGCATGCGTGCCGCCGCACCGGTTCTCCGAGGCGGGTCCACGTGCAGCGAAGCCCCACCCAGGCGATCCCGACCGCACGCACGCGGCCTCGTCACGTACGTCTCAACCTATCCCGCCAGACCATGACCCGTTTCCCCCGTTTCCTCCTCGTGCCCGCGCTTGCGCTGGCCACCGTCTTGCTCGTCGGCTCCGACGGCTGCGCCAGCGACCCCAACGTCGAAGGGGCCAAGCTCGAGATGCGCAATCAGGACTACGACCGCGCTATCGAGCTCGTCGATATGGCGCTTGCTACCAACCCGGACAACGTCCAGGCGCTCACGATCAAGGGCCAGGCCCTCGTCGAGAAGGCAAACAGCGAGCGCGACCCGATGGCCCGACGCCCGATGGTCGAGGAGGCCATAACGTCCCTCAACCGCGCGATGGAGCTCTCCACGGAGCCGAGCGTGGACCTGCAGCGCGCCATCCAGACCGCCTGGGTCAACGAGATGCAGGCAGGCTCGCGCGCCTTCCAGCGCGGGGCTGAAGAAGACGGGTCGTACCTCGTCGCCGCGCAGTCGTTTGAGAATGCGGGCATGATCGCCCCCGACTCGACGGACAGCTTCTTCAACGCCGGGCTCGCCTTCATCGCGGCGCAGCAATCGGACAGTGCCATCGGGCCGCTCGAGACGGCCGTTGCCAACGGCGACGCCGGGGCTGACGCGTACACCTACCTCTCGCGCCTCTACGTCGAGAAGGAGATGGGCGACAAGGCCGTCGAGACGCTCGAAGCAGGCACCGACCTCTACCCGGACGACGAGGGGCTTCAGATCGAGCTTCTGAACGCCTACCAGCGCAGCGGCGAGACCGAGCGCGCGATGGCGGCCTACGAGGAGATCATCGCGGCCAACCCGGACAACGCGCAGTACGTCTACAACTACGGCTCGCTCCTCCTCCAGGCCAACCGCTACGACGACGCGCAGATGCAGCTCACGAAGGCCGTCGATCTCTACGAGGCCAGCGGCGAACCCAACGCGCGCGCGCTCTTCAACCTCGGCGCGTCGTACCAGAACGAGGCCGTCGACCTTTACGAGCAGATCGAAGGACTTGACACGAACGCCGACGCCGACCAGATCGCGGAGCTCGAGACGGAGCGCAAGACGCTCTTCGAGCAGGCACTGCCGCCCTACGAGAGCGCCCGCGAGCTCAACGAGGCCGAGGGGGCCGACGCGACCCAAGTCTGCAACGCGCTCTTCCAGGTCTACGCCCAGCTCCGCATGGACGAGCAGGCGCGCGATGCCGCCGAGTGCGCGGGCATCGACCTGAACTAGCACCGGATCACCCGATCCGCTCCGTTCGTTGGGGCGTGGCTCTCGGGGCCACGCCCCTTCTCTTTCTCCCCCTCCCGTCTCGCTTTACCCTGCTCGCTGCTCATGGCCGCACCTCCTGACGCTTCCGCCCCGCTCGGCTTCGGCACCCGCGCCGTCCACGCTGGGCAAGCTCCCGATCCGTCGACGGGGGCCATCATGACGCCGATCTACCAGACCTCGACCTACGTGCAGGCGCGGCCCGGTGAGCACCAGGGCCACGAGTATGCCCGCGTCACCAACCCGACGCGCACGGCGCTCGAAGGCAACCTGGCCGCGCTGGAGGGAGCCGCGCACGGGATCACGTTCGCCTCGGGCGTGGCGGCCATCGACGCGCTCTGCAAGAGCCTCCGCCCCGGCGACCACATCGTCTCGACGAACGATCTCTACGGCGGCACCTACCGGCTCTTCCGCCAGGTCTACGAGCCCTTCGGCCTCCGCTTCTCCTTCGGCGACCTGACCGACCTCGACGCATTCGAGCAGATGCTGGAGCCCACCACGAAGCTGGTCTGGCTGGAGACGCCGACGAACCCGCTGCTGCGCATCTACGACATCGCGGGCGTGGTCGAGCGGACGCGGGCGAAGAGCCCCGACGCCGTCGTGATCGTGGACAACACGTTCGCCTCGCCCTATCTCCAGCGCCCGCTGGAGCATGGCGCGGACCTCGTGCTCCACTCGATGACGAAGTACCTCGGCGGGCACTCCGACGTGGTCGGCGGGGCGATCCTCACTGACAACGAAGACTGGACCGAGAAGCTGCGCTTCCAGATCAAGGCGACTGGCGCGGTGCCTGGCCCGATGGACTGCTTCCTCGTCCTCCGCGCGACGAAGACGCTGCACCTCCGCATGGAGCGCCACTGCGCCAACGCAGACGCGGTCGCCCGCTTCCTCCGCACGCACCCGAAGGTGGGCCGCGTCCGCTTCCCCGGATTCGAGGACCACCCCGGTCACGCCCTCGCCGCGCAGCAGATGCGCACGCCTAGCGGGACGCCTGCCTTCGGTGGCATGGTGTCGTTCGAGATCGTCAACGACGCGCTCGATGTGGCGATGGACGTGATGGCGAACACGCGCGTGTTCAGCCTCGCCGAGAGCCTGGGCGGCGTCGAGAGCTTAGTCTCGCACCCGGCGTCGATGACGCACGGCTCGATCCCAGCCGACGTGCGCCGGGCGGCGGGCCTCCCCGACTCGCTCATCCGCCTCTCGGTCGGCGTCGAGGACGAGGCCGACCTGGTCGCGGACCTGGACCGCGCGTTGGACGTGGCCTAGCGCTACCGACGGCCCGTCTGCTTTCGGCGAAGGATTGGACCGACCCGGCTGACGAGCAACCTCCGAGCGCGGTTGACGTTTGTGCACGCCCCGCTTTACACTGTACCACCTCGTTCCACGCCCCACTCCCACCATGAGCGACGCGGCTCCCCAACCGGCCCCGGCTCAACCGGCCAAGGCCAAAAAGCGCGTCAACGAGACGCCGCTGGCCCGCTTCGAGCGGTGGGCGCTCCCCCGCATGGCGGCGCGGCTCCCCGCGTGGATGACGCCCGACAAGCTGACGCTGATCGGGCTCGCCTCGGCGGTGCTCATCGCCGCGTCCTACCTTCTGACGGCCTACAGCCTCGACTGGCTCTGGCTCGCGACTGTCGGCTGGGTGATTCACTGGTGGGCCGACAGCCTCGACGGCACCCTCGCCCGCGTGCGCAAGATCCAGCGCGAGCGCTACGGCTTCTACGTGGACCACCAGTCGGACGCCGTCTCGATCTTCGTGATCTTCGCCGGGCTTGGCTTCTCGCCGCTGATGGAGTTGCCCATCGCACTCTTCATCGTCATCGGCTACTTCCTGATGATGATCATGGTCAACCTCGTGACCATCGCGCGGGACGTGTTTAAGATCTCGTTCGGCGGCTTCGGCCCGACGGAAAGCCGCCTGCTTATGATCGGCGCGGGCACCGTGGTATGGCTCCTCGGCAACCCGACATTCGAGTTCCTGGATCGGACGTGGACCCTCTTCGACGGCTTTGGTGGCGTCGCGGCGGTGCTGCTGCTGTGCCTCTATGCAGGCAGCAGCCTCATCGAGCGCGGGAAGCTAGCGAAGCTCGACCCGCCCCGCCAGCCGACGCTTCCCACGGAGGCCGCTCCCCCGACCCCGGAGGCTGCTGAGCCCGAGGTGGCCTAGCAGCGCCCCTGCTCGCGTGAGGCATCGCCTGCTCTACGCTTCGACGCTTAAGCTTCGACGTTGACGCCGCGCATCGCCGCGAGCCCGTCGAGGTCGTGGGCGCGGACGAGGTCTTTGAGCGACGCCATCGGCACGCGCCCCTCGGCGCTCACGAGGAACCGGTTGGCGACCACCACCTGGAGTTCGGCGTAATCGCCGTCCACCTCCTCGTACGCTGGATGCCCCTCGAACGTCGTCGTGCGCTCGTAGCCCCTGCTGGACTCGCGGTCGATGGTGAGCGCCGTCCAACCGACGCCGAACATCCCGATCTGCGGGAAGGTGCCGAGGTCCACGATATCGACATCGGCGCTAGCACCGTCGGCGTCAGTGAACTCGGCCTCGACGCGGGAGATGGACAGCCCCATCGCGCCCTCGGTCGCCCCCTCGATCTCGGACCGCGTGAACCCGGCGGCGTCTTCGGGAACGAGCGCGCGGAGGTCGCGGAAATCGACCGGGGCGCTCGCGCGGGCTCCGTCTTCTCCGAGCGCGCCCTGAAGCTGGTCCATCGCGTCGGCGAGGGCGTCCTGCGGCGAGGGTGGCGTGTCGGAGGCGGGCGGCGGCGTAGCCGTCGGAGCGTCAGGGGCCTCAGGAGGGGCGTCGGCGTCGCTGCCACACGCGGCAAGGCTGAGGAGGAGGGCAAACGTGAGCAGGCTACGCATGGCAATCCAGTCGAGTGGGTGGCACAGGGCTACCAACGTACACCTCCGCCACGCGCCGTCCGTCGCACGAGGATGTGAAATCGCACAACGCATCGCACAACGTGGAGCGGGGTGGGACCGACGCGCGCGCCCGGCGGTATGCGTCGCGTTCGTTATCGCTCTGCACGTCCCTGTCTCGCATGTCTACCCCCATCGTCACGCTCGATTTCTGGAACACGATGGTCGTCGCCAAGACCGGCGGTGAGGCACGGCGGCAGGAGCGCACCGACCACCTGCTCGCGCTCGTGCAACGCTATCGCAGCGACGCCACGGAGGAGGTGCTCGCGGACGCGCGACGGACCGCCCACGCCCGCTTCGACGCGGTCTGGAAGGCGGAGCACCGCACGCTGGGCGCGGACGACCTCCTGCGCTTCCTCTGGGACGAACTCGCGCT
>JBCDFO010000190.1:0-8718 GCA_039177895.1 Bacteroidota bacterium | reverse complement strand
GTGGCTGCACCGGTGCTGACGGGGAGCTACGGCGCGCGTGACTTCACGGGCACGGCTGCCGACGACCGCACGGACGACACGGGCCTGGCGTCGGTGACGCTGCGCGACGCGACGAACATGTCGATCTCCGTGACCAGCTTCGCGCAGGGCGCGGCGTCCACGACGTTCAGAGTCACGCTGAACGATCCCAGACAGCCTGGCGAGGGCTACGTGGTAGCGACTGACGTGGCGGGCAACGAGGAGGGGCTCCTCGTCTCCACCGTCCAGGCTGGGCTACGGACCACCGGCCCTTCGGCGACCACGGAGGACGGAGGCGCGACCGCGGAAGACACGGCCTACCCTGCCCCAGGCACTAGCCCCGACGACTTGGGCAACGCCACCCACGGTCCCCCTGGTGAAGACCGTGCGGCCGCCCCGTCGGGAGACGCGCTCGGAGAGCACCCTGGAAGCCTGGAGGCAACGCCTGCTGAGGCGACCGACACCGCGCCCCGTGATAGACGCCCCTCCCCGGATAAGGCTCCTCGGGAGGTTGCGCCCGACGCCACGCGCGGGACCCCAGATGCAGGCAGGGCGGCCACGCCGGACGAAGCAACGCAGGCTGACCTGAGCGAACCCACAGCATCGAACACGGAGGCCTCGGGATCGGAGACACCAGGATCGGAGGCACGTGATCTGGACCGCGAAGCGCCTGCTCCGGACCGTGACGCCCGTTCTTCGGACGACGCCACCGAAACGCGTCCAGTGCGCTCGCCTGAGGCCTCCGCGTCGATCCCCGAGGCGTTCGCCGTCGATGTCTATCCGAACCCAGGCGATGCCCGGCGGCACCTCTTGCTACAGGCACCGGAGGAGATGACCGTCACCATCACCCTGACCGACCTGGTGGGCCGCCGGGTCCTCGAGCGACGGGTCAGGCTTGCGCCTGGGGTACACCGCCTGGACCTCGACCTGGGCACAGTCGCCGCCGGGACCTACGTGCTCGACGCCGCTGCTGCGGACGTGCATCGTGTGCTTCGTCTCAGCGTCTCCCGCTGAGTACGACGGAGGATACCCAGCCAAGCCCGGACTGCACGCGGTGCTACTGCTGCGCCTTCTCGTGCGCCCGCCAGAGCGCATCCAGGTTGCTGCTGTATAACTCGGTGTAGCCGCACGTGGCGCAGATGCGGGCTGACACCTCCCCTTTGACCGTGCCCTTTATCATCACTGCGGAAGGATTGGCCTGCACACGCACCTCCAACGCGCTGCCGTAGTCCTTCAGCGCTGTGGTGGCATCGGTGATGATGCGATCCGAGCCACACTTGGCGCAGAAGAGGAAGTCAGGCATGGTGGGTCGGCTGTCGGCTGTCGGCTGTCGGCTGTCGGCTGTCGGCGAAGAAGCAAACGCACCTCGGTAGCGCTGTCAAGCGAGCCGGCGAAGCGGGTGCACGACGTAGCCGCACAGTTGCTCCTCTTCGCGCGTTGTCAGCGGTATGAGTTTGGCTTCCTATCGCTCACAGCAGCGTGACCGCCTGGAAGGCGTCACCCGACCGCAGGCTGCGGACGAAGCCTGCCATGAGCCGGGTCGCTCCGTCGATGTCGGCCACGTCGACCGTCTCGATGGTCGAGTGCATGTAGCGCATCGGAACCGAGATGAGCGCACTCGGGATCCCCGTCTTGGTCTTGAAGATGACATCGGTGTCGGTGCCCGAGTACCGGCTTGACGACTCGTGCTGGATCGCGAGGTCGTCCAGCGCCGCGACCTCCATGAGCCGCTTCACGACCGCCGGGTGGTTGACCGTCCCGTGCGTCAGCGTGGGGCCACCCCCGAGCGCGACCTGGCCGTGCTGCGACTCCTTGATGCCGGGTGAGTCCGTCGCGTGCGTCACGTCGATCACGAGCGCCACGTCGGGGTCGAGGCGGTAGGTCGCCATCTGCGCGCCGTGCCCACCGATCTCCTCCTGCACGCTGTTGAGCGCCACGAGCCGCGCCGGGCGGTCCTGCTGCTGCGCGTAGGTCTTCAGCACCTGCGCAATCACGTAGCCACCGAGCCGGTTGTCGAGCGCGCGCCCGACGAGCCGCTGCGGCGTCAGTTCGGCGACCCGGTCCACGTAGACGGCCGGCATCCCGACGCGCAGTCCCCGGGCCTCGACTTCCTCCCGACTGCTCGCGCCGATGTCCACGAACAGCTCGTGCTGCTTCGGGGCCTTCTCCTCCTTCCCCCGCTCGCGCAGGTGGATGGCGGTGTTGCCTATCACGCCCAGGATGGGCTTCTCGGGCGTGAGAAAGTGCAGGCGCTTACCGCGTGCGATGACCGGATCCGAGCCACCGATGCGGTCCACGTAGATGAATCCATCCTTGCCGATATGCTTGATGATGTAGCCGATCTCGTCCGCGTGGGCTTCGAGGAGCACCGTCGGCGCGTCGGACTCGGTGGCCTCCACGACGGCCCACACGTTGCCGTAGGCGTCCGCCTCCACGGTGGCTGCGTGGGGCTTCACGTAGGCCGCCCATTTTTGCTGCCCAGCCGCCTCAAAGCCGGTCGGGCTGGGGGTGGCGAGGAGGTCGAAGAGAAAGGCGCGGTCGGCGAGGGGCATGGGCTGGAGCGGTGCAGGTGAGAGGGGACGCGCACGTCGCGGAGCGTACCCGCAGCGGCGGTACGTGCTGCCGGAGTAGGCCCACGGTTGACCAACGCGGCACGCGCTCCCAATCTAGGACATGTCTATAGGTCGGGAGGGTCGCCTACTCCGAATTGGAAGGCGTCTTTGTACGCTCGGCCCTCGACACGTCCACGCCTGCTACGGATTCGTCATCACGGAGCCAGTATGGGTCCGCGTTACGCACAGCGTGCCGTGCATCGGATCGAGGTCAACCTGCGACACCCAAATCCTGCTGATTTGTTGTGGGCACCTCCTGATACCGACGTCCGACTAGCGCCCACGCGCAGCACGCAACAGAAAGCGCCCCACGGTCGGCATACTTGCTTCGTGTGGGGCGCTTTTCAGGGAGCCAACGACCGGACTTGAACCGGTGACCTGCTCATTACGAGTGAGCTGCTCTACCAACTGAGCTACGTTGGCGTAGAAGAGCAAGGTAGTGACTTCGCGGAGCCGCGCGCAACCCTCGCACCGCAGTCCTGCTGGATACGCGGCATCTTGACAGGCCCTACCGAGACGACGAGGCTGTAGCGTTTCGAGTCACCCGTGCGATCTGTTCAAGTTATGACACTTGAAACAAGTCGGGGCGCTTCGCACCGGAAGCCCTTCCGGATGACCATACCTTCACGAACCCTTTGTGGTAACATGCGAAATCCAGATTTCCCAGGGGGTTTCGGTGAAGGATATGTTCGATTATCGAACGCTTCCTATCTGGCCCTGCGTTTGCAAAAGAGTCAGTCGTCACACGATCCTAGGGGTTCCTCCCACCCTCACTCATTCAACTTCCTCCTCTCATGCCTGAGTCAATTGATATGGGTGTACTCACCGGCCTCGCGCTCGAGTACGTCCCGAAGGTCGTCGGCGTCATCCTCTTCCTCTTCATCGCGCTCTGGGTCGGCGGCGCGCTGAAGAGCATCACCATCCGGCGCCTCTCGAAGAGCAACTTCGACCCGGCGCTGACAAAGTTCTTCGGCGGCCTCGTGCGCACGGCCGTCATCGCGCTGGCGTTCATCGCCTGCCTCGGCGTCTTTGGCATCGAGACGACGAGCTTCGCCGCGATTCTCGCAGGCGCGGGCCTGGCCATCGGCCTCGCCTTCCAGGGCACACTCTCGAACTTCTCGGCGGGCGTGATGCTGCTCACGTTCCGCCCGTTCACCGTGGGCGACGTCATCAACGCCGCAGGCGTGGTGGGCAAGGTCGACGAGATCGGCCTCTTCGTCACCACGCTCGACACGGTCGACAACCGCCGCATCATCGTCCCGAACGGGTCGCTCTTCGGGGCCACCATCGAGAACATCACGCATCACAGCACCCGCCGCGCCGACGTGGCCGTGGGCACGGACTACAGCGCTGACCTCGACGAGACCCGCGCCGTACTCGAAGGCGTCTTTGCTAAAGTGGACGGCGTCCTCACCGAGCCTGCTCCGCAAGTCTACCTCAGCGACTTAGGCGACTCTTCGATCAACTGGTCGGTGCGCGCATGGTGCCAGGCCGGCGACTTCTGGACCGTGAAAGAGAAGGTCACCCGTCAGGTCAAGGTCGACCTCGACGCAGCCGGGATCGGCATTCCGTTCCCGCAGATGGACGTCCACCTGGACAAGCTCAACTAGGCTGAGTCACCCCCTGGCCCCTGCTGCGCCCGCCCACCACCGGGCTGCGCGGGGCCAGGCTTCCGCCGCTGGAGCGCCTGCCCGCCACCACGCGGGCGCTCGCGGCTCCCCGCAGGCGCTGGAGTCCACCACCTCCGCGCCTGCGGCTTTGTTATGAACACCGTTAACCTATCGGACGCGCTGCGTTAACCTAGATCGAGGTAAGCGCAGCAGGATACCTGAGCAGCTGCTGCGTGATCGTAGGCTAGCCTCCACCCTATCGATCTCAGCAGCGAGGGTCGGCGTCGTGGCCTACGAACCCGAAGACGGAGGCGCTTGGATCCTGGCATCGCCATGCCAGAGCTACGCCACGGGTAGAATCGCCCGCGAACCCGTGCGTGTGCAGGGCGACGACGCGTGGGGTGTACACGGTGGCCGCGCCCTCCTCGCCCCCGACTACGTCAGTCAGCAGCCGCTAGCCGAACAGTGCGTTCACGGCGAGATAGAGGCCCGTGAACAGCAGGATGCTGATGAACAGCGTCCGTATCAGAATCGTGAAGTTGGGCATGAGCGTCGTAGGCTAGCTGCCGGAAGGTGGGCACCGATGCGCAAGTCTCGTTCCGAAACAGCTTCATTTCACGCTGCCGCGCCGCTTTTCCCCGCCGACCTCCGCTTCGGGCAGCGCACCGGGTCGGCTTTGCCCTGCCCGACCTACTGCCGTCCAGTTCGCTGCCGTCCGCCTCGCTGCCCTTTGCCTCCGATGCCTCACCCCATCCACCGCACCGCCGATGGCACGGACACGCTCTACCACCCTGCGTACGGCCAGACCTACCACTCCCACCACGGCGCACTCGCCGAGGCGCGTCACGTCTTTCTCGAAGCAACCGGCGTCGCCGACCGGCTTGCCCGGTGCACATCCGCAGCCGTGCTCGAGGTCGGGTTTGGGACGGGCCTGAACGCGCTCCTGACTGCGCAGGCGGCGCTCCAGCACGGCACCCCGCTAACGTTCGTCTCGCTGGAGCGCGAGGTGCTGCCTGCGACCACGCTCGCCGCACTCAACCACGGCGCTATCCTCGACGCGCAGCCGCTCGCGGACGCGCTTGCGGCCTGGCGCGCATCGCTGCCCGACCCCGTCCCGGTAGGCCGCTATGCCTGCGACCTAGCACCCTCCATCGCGCTGCATCTGCTCGTTGGGGACGCTGCGAGCGCTGTGCTGCCCAGCGATGCATTCGATGCCGTCTATCTGGATGCCTTTAGCCCCGACGCCAACCCTGGGTTGTGGACAGCCCCTTTCCTTGCGGGGCTATGCACGTCGCTGCGTCCGGGCGGATGGCTAGCGACCTACTCGGCGAAGGGCTCCGTCCGGCGTACGCTACAGGCCGTTGGCTTCGTTGTCGAGAAGCGTCCGGGCCCACCTGGCAAGCGCGAAATGCTGGTCGGGGTAAAGCCGCCAGGGTGACGCCACGTGGGTGGCACCTGTGTGCTCAGCGGCGCACTTCCTCGATGTCGGGAAGCGTGGGTCCGCCGTCGCCAGCCTCGGGCAGGCGCTCGGGCGTCGCGACGCGAATCGGAGCAGCGGCGAGGCGCTCGGTATCCGTCGCCACGCCGTTTTCAGGCAGCGCGCCCTCGGGCACGTCGTGGCTGAGCAGAATGGCGAGCCAGTTCGTCTCGTCGCTCGACTCCAGCGCAAGCTTCGCGATCATCGTGAGCGGCACCGCGAGGAGCATCCCGGCGGTGCCGAGGACATAGCCCCAGAAGAGCAGCGACAGGAACACCACGAATGTCGAGAGCCCGACCCCCTGCCCGAGCCAGCGGGGCTCGATGATGTTGCCCACGACCGTGTTGATGGTGAGATAGCCGAACGCTACCAGGGCGGCCGTCACCCAACCCGTCTGCACGAGCGCGAGCAGCAGCGGCGGCCCGGCTGCGACGATGGAGCCGATCGTCGGGATGAAGTTGAGGAGGAACGCCACCACGCCCCACAGCACGGGGTAGTCGACGCCGATAAGCGCGAGCCAGACGCCCGCCATCACGCCGGTCGCCACGCTCACGATGGCCTTGATGGCGAGGTATTTCTTGACGCTCGCCGTGAAGCGCTGCACGTAGACCATCGACCGCCCGGAGTCGTGGAACGCCGCTTTCAGCTTGGACGGGAAGCCCGAAAGTTCGAGCAGCATGAACACCGTGAGCAGGATGATGAGGAACCACCGCGTCACGATGTTACCGAGCCCCGTCAGGAGCGTCGCCACGCCCGCCATGAGCGCGCCGGGGTCGAAGCTGTCCACGATAGAGATGTCGAAACCCTCGATGTCGGCGAGGGCGCTCTGCTCAATGAACTCGCGGAGGTCGACGCGCAGCCGGGCCTGGTAGACCGGCACCTGCGACGTGAAATCGACGAGCGAGGTGCCGAGAAGCGTCCCGACAGCAGCGCTGACCGCGAGCAGCGCGAAGACGATGAGCAGAACGGCGGGCGTCGTGCGCCAGCCATGGCCCTGAAGCCAGAAGAGGCTCGGCGCGCAGAGGATCGCCAGGAAGACCGCGAGCAACAGCGGCACCAGGATCGAGGCGGCCGCCTGCATCCCCGCCACCACGATCACAAACGCCGCGACGGTGAGGAGCGCACGCAGGGCAGTCGGACGGGGGGAGCGGGCCATCGGGCCGAAGGAGGGTGCGGCTGAACGTACGGCTGGGGTGGGCCGGGTGGTCGCAGCAAGAACGGTGCCCTCGCTAGTCCGTTCCTCCCGGGCCTGGAGCGCACGCACGCGCCCCGCTGACCTGTCTGCGTGCTAGCTTGCGCGAGTTCAGGTACCCGACCTTGCCACGTTTTCCCTCCCATGCGCTGTCTTCCCGCCCTGCTCGCCCTCGTCCTGCTGTCTACCACGGCCGCCTGTGCGTCCGTGCCTCCCCGTTCTGTGCTCGGGGACGAGGCGGCTCCCACCGAGACGCAGCGCCTCGTGCTCACGCACGACGGTGTCGAGCGGACGGCCTTCGTGTTTGCCCCCGACGAGGTCGCACCGGGCGCTCCGCTCGTGCTAGCGCTCCACGGCGCTGTGGGCTCCGGCGAGCGCTTCTCAGACGTACGCCGACGCCTCACCGCCGAGGCGAACCGGCGCGGCTGGGTGATCGCGTTCCCGACCGGCACGGCCTGCCTGCGCGGGCGCGGCGCCTGCTGGGACGACCGCGACGCCCCCCGCGCTATCGCTCGGGCCGACGCCGACGACGTAGGCTACCTCCGCGCACTCGTCGAGGCCCTCCAGGAGCGCCACGGCATCGACACCGAGCGGGTCTTGGTGACCGGCTTCTCGAACGGCGCCGGCATGGCCTACCGCTTCGCTGCCGAAGCGCCGGATCTCGTCACGGCAGCCGTGGCCGTCGGCGGGACGGTCGGACGCACGCAGGGCCGCACGGACTACAGCTACGCGATGGTGCCCACCCCGACAGCCCCGGTCCCGATGCTGATCGTGCGCGGGATGGACGACGACTTGATTCCCTACCACGGCGGCGTGCGGCCGAACGGGACGTTTCAGGTACTCGCCGCCGAGTACGACGCCAGCTTCTGGGCCGAGGCCAACGGCTGCGACATCGCGGCCGTCGAGAAGGACGGCGTCTCGTTCCTGCGCGACGCGCGCACCGACGGCACGGAGACGTACGACTACCGCGCGGGCTGCCGCGACGGCGCGACCGTCCGGCTCGTAGGCGTAGGCGGCCTCGGACACGCCTGGCCCACCGCGCGCGACGGCTACGACGCCACCGGCGAACTCGTCGCCTTCTTCGAGCGCGTCGCTCGGAATTAGCGATCCGTTTCATCTACCGACCGACACCTGAAAGCCGATGGCCGACAGCCGCTCTCGGCCTCACGCGTAGCTCTCCTCGTCGTTGGGGAAGTCGTGCGCGCGCACATCGGCGACGTAGGCATGGACGGCCTCCGTGACCGTATCGGCGAGGTGGGCGTAGCGCCGGACGAAGCGTGGGTTGAAGTCCTTTGTGAGCCCGAGCATGTCGTGCGTGACGAGCACCTGGCCGCTGCACCCCACGCCCGCGCCGATGCCGATGGTCGGGATGTCGAGCATGTCGGTGACCTCGGTGGCAAGGTCACCCGGGATCTTCTCCAGGACGAGGCCGAAGCAGCCCGCCTCTTCGAGCAGGCGCGCGTCGCGGCGGAGGCGGTCCGCCTCAGACTGGGCACGCGCGCGCACCTTGTAGGTCCCGAACTTGTAGATGTGCTGCGGGGTCAGCCCGAGGTGCCCCATCACAGGAATCCCCGCGTCGATGATGCGGCGGATCGTGTCCACGACGGGCAGGCCGCCTTCGAGCTTGACCGCGTGGCCGCCGGTCTCCTTCATCACACGGATGGCCGAGCGCAGCGCTTCGTCCGGGTTGCCCTGGTAGCTGCCGAACGGGAGGTCGACGACCACGAGCGCGCGCTGGACGCCGCGCACCACGCACTGCGCGTGGTAGATCATGTGGTCGAGCGTCATCGGCACGGTCGTCTCGTGCCC
>JBCDFO010000189.1:0-8738 GCA_039177895.1 Bacteroidota bacterium | reverse complement strand
GAATGCCGTCACGGCGTTCGAGGGCTTCCAAGCGCTCACGGCCGAGTCCGCCGTGGAAGCCGCGCCCGACGTGCTCGTGATCCCCGCGCGGGGTCTGGAAAGCATCGGCGGCGTCGACGGGCTGCTCGCGCAACCGGGCCTCGCGCAGACGCCCGCTGGCCAGAACCGCCGGGTGGTTGCCGTGGACGACGCGCTGCTGCTGGGGCTCGGTCCTCGCGTAGGCGAGGGCGTCCTCGAACTCGCGCAGGCTCTCACGGCGGCGACGGCCGACGCTCCGGCTGAGACCATCGACGTATGAGCCAGGCCTCCCTCTCGGTACTTCTCGACCGCCCCGCGCCCACCGGCGACGGGGCGGCTTCGTCGTTAGCGGGGGTGTCAGACCGAGACGAGAGCGCAGCGCCTGACCTGTCTGGTCCTGCAGAAGCAGACGCGGGGACAACGGAGGCGGCCTCTCCTACCAATAGCTCCGTCGCACAGGAGGCTGTCCCCGAGGTAAGCCGAGGGCGCTCCGTGTCGGGCCGGGCGCTGGCAGCGCTGGCCGTCGCCCTGGCCGTTTCCTTGGTCCTATCGCTCGGCATCGGGGCGGTGGGCATCGCGCCAGGGGCAGTGCTGGCGATCCTCGCGGACCGCGTCGGCCTCGGCCAGCTTGGTCTGGCGCTCCCCTGGGACTACACCGGGCAGCAGGCGCTCGTGCTGACCGGCATTCGGCTGCCGCGCGTGCTCCTCGGGGTGCTGGTGGGCGCGGCGCTGGCCGTGAGCGGGGCGCTCATGCAGGGGCTCTTCCGCAACCCCCTCGCAGACCCCGGCCTCATCGGTGTGTCCAGCGGCGCTGCCCTCGGGGCCTCCACCATGATCGTGCTCGGCGGGTCCGTACTCAGCGGCGTCGCTGCCGTGCTCGGCTTTTTCGGCGTGGCCTTCGGGGCGTTCGCGGGCGGCCTCGCAGTGACCGTGCTCGTCTACCGCATCGCCACGCGCGGGCGGCGCACCGACGTCGCGACGATGCTCCTGGCAGGGATCGCGCTCAACGCGCTCTGCGGGGCAGGCACCGGCGCGCTCGTGCTCTTCAGCGACGAGGGGCAGCTACGCAGCCTCACCTTCTGGACGCTCGGGAGCCTGGGCGGTGCGACCTGGCCGACCGTGCTGGCGGTGATCCCGTTCGTGGTCGTGCTGCTCGCTGCGGCCCCCCGCCTGGCGCGGGCGCTCAATGCGATGCTGCTCGGCGAGTCCGAGGCGCGGCACCTCGGCGTGCGTGTCGATCTCGTCAAGCGTCTCGTGATCGGGCTAGCCGCGCTGGCCGTGGGCGCGGTGACCGCCGTGAGCGGGCTGATCGGCTTCGTTGGCCTCGTGGTGCCGCATCTCGTCCGACTTGCGCTCGGCCCGGACCACCGGACGCTGCTGCCTGCGTCCGCTCTGCTGGGAGCTACCCTCCTCGTGGTGACCGATACGCTTGCGCGCGTGGTCATCGAGCCCGCCGAGGTGCCCATCGGCATCCTGACGGCACTGGGAGGAGCGCCGTTCTTCCTCGCACTTCTGCTCCACCGCCGCCGTGACTACGCGCTGTAGGGCCATGAAACGGCGCGTCGATGGGGAGAGGCATGACAGCCCCCCGGACTGGATCGACGTGGACGCGCAACACACCCCGACCGTCGCCCGGATGCTATGTCGAGCACGAGCAACCATCCCCGCGTTGATACGCGCTGATTTTCGGTACACTCCCCTCTGTGGACACAAGCTCTGCGATCTGGGGGAGACCGCTTCGACGACATCGACGTACTGATCCACAGGCACACGGACCCACTTCTTCCATGCTCGCGCTCGACACCGTACGCTACACTGTGGGCAAGGCCACGCTCGTCGAGGGCGTGTCCCTGGCGGTGGCCCCCGGCGAAGTGGTGGCGGTGGTAGGCGCCAACGGGGCCGGCAAGACGACGTTGCTCCGCCTCGCCAGCGGCGACCTGACGCCGAGCGCAGGCACCGTCCGCCTCGACGGGCGCACACTGCGGAGCTATCCCCCCGATGGGCTGGCCAGGCAGCGCGCCGTACTCCCGCAGAGCACGGCGCTCACGTTCGGGTTCACCGCGCGCGAGGTCGTGCTGCTGGGCCGGACGCCGCACGCGGCCGGGCAGGCTCAGGACGACCACATCGCCGACCAAGCCCTGCACCTCGCGGGCGTGACGCACCTCGCCGAGCGGTCCTACCCCACCCTCTCCGGCGGCGAGCAGCAGCGCGTCCACTTCGCGCGGGCGCTCGCGCAGCTTTGGGAGAACCCATCATCCGGAGCGCGGTACCTCCTCCTCGACGAGCCTACGGCGAGCCTCGACCCGGCCCACCAGCACGCGGTCCTGGGCGTCGCTCAGCGCTGCGGGGAGGCCGGGGTGGGCGTGCTGGCTGTGCTGCACGACCTCAACCTCGCTGCGTTCTACGCCGACCGCATCGCCGTCCTGCGCCGGGGGCACCTCGTGGCGCTTGGCCCGCCGCAGGCGGTGCTCACGCCCGAGACGATCCGTCACGCCTTCGGGCTCGACGTGCTCGTGCAGACCCACCCCGTTGCCGGGTGCCCGCTCGTCATCGCCATGCCGATGGGCCCGAGTTTGCCTGCCGCGCCGCCCATGGGCGTGGCCCACCAGAACGGCCAGGCGAGCGCCCCGCTGGGGTGACGCCTGTTGCGCCTGTCCCTCTCTCAACGACGTGCCCTTCTCTTTCTGAACCCATGGATATCTACCGCACTACCTTCCTCGTAGCGGGCCTGCTCGTTGCAGCAGGCGTGATCGCCTACGTCGTCACTGGCACGAGCAGCGTGACCGCACTCATCCCGGCCTTTCTCGGCATCGCCATCGGCGGGCTCGGCGCGCTGGCGAAAGCCAAGCCCACGCTCGCGAAACACGCCATGCACGGCGTTGCCGTCGTGGCACTGCTGGGTGCGCTGGGCAGCCTGGGGCGCGTGGTACCCGCGCTCACGGGTGGCGAGATCGCGCTCCCGGTCGCGTTCGCGGCGCAGACGCTCACCGCGGTGCTGTGCGTCTGGCTGATCGTGGCCGCCGTCCGGCACTTCCGCGCCACGCGCCGCGCGCGCACGACCTGAACCCACGCCCGCCTCGCCGTCCGCCCTCCGACAGATTGCTCCTTACCCATCCCACGCTCTCGCGCTGACCCATGCCTGACTCGACCCTTGCTCCCACTGGTGCTGTCGCCGCGCCCCGTCACACCGACCTCGCCGCCCGCTGGGCTGCCTATCGGGCCGAGCACCCCAGCGCCCGCATCCGCAACGCGGCAGCCGACCTCGGCGTGAGCGAAGCCGACCTCCTCGCCACGAACCTTGGCCAGGACGACCTGAGCGCCGTTCACACGGTCCGCCTCGAGGGCGACTGGGGGGCGATGCTCCGGGAGATCGAGACGTTCGGGACGGTCATGGCGCTTACCCGGAACGACGCCTGCGTCCACGAGAAGCACGGTGTCTACGGCAACGTGGAGACGTTCGAGAGCCACGGGATGGGCATGGTGCAGAGCGAGCACATCGACCTGCGGCTCTTCCTCCGGCGCTGGCGCTACGGGTTCGCCACCGCCACGCCGTTCGACGGAGCCAAAGACGGCCTCCGTCGCAGCCTCCAGTTTTTCGACGAGCACGGCACGGCCGCCCACAAGGTCTTCCTCACGCGCAAGAGCAACGTCGGTGCCTACGAGCAGTTCGTCGAGACGTACCGCCGCGACCTGCAGGAGGCACCCGAGGTGGAGCCGATGCCCGCCCCCACCGCAGAAACCCCGGATGCCGAGATCGACCAGGCGGCCTTCCTGCAGGCTTGGGCCGAGTTGAAGGACCCGCACGACTTCTTCCCGCTCCTCATGAAGTACCGCGTCAGCCGCACCCAGGCCCTCCGCCTCGCCGAGGGCACCTTCGCTGACCGGGTGGCGCTGGACAGTCCCCGGAAGACCCTCCAGGGTGCCGCCGACACCGCCACCCCGATCATGGTGTTCGTCGGCAACCGGGGGTGCATCCAGATCCACACGGGCCTCGTGAAGAAGCTCAAGGAGTACGGCCCCTGGTACAACGTCCTCGATCCGGGCTTCAACCTCCATCTCCGCGAGGAGGCCGTGGCGCAGGCGTGGGTGGTCCGCAAGCCAACGACGGACGGCCCAGTGACCGCGCTGGAGCTGTTTGATGCGCGAGGCGAGGTCATCGTGCAGGTGTTCGGCAAGCGCAAGCCGGGGCTGCCCGAACTGGAATCCTGGAGCGATATCCTCGACGCGCTGCCGCGCAGCTAGCCGCCGACTCGCCGCGTACTTTGGGGCTTCGTCCGTCCACGACCGTCCCCGCCTGTGATCGAGATCGACCGAAGCTCGGCGCTGCCGGTGAGCGAGCAGCTCGTCCAGCAGCTCCGCTACCTCATCGGTGCCGGGCGCTACCGGGCGGGCGAGGCGCTGCCCTCCACACGCGGCCTCGGCAGCCAACTCGGGCTCTCGTTCCACACCGTCCGCAAGGCCTACCAAGCCCTCGAAGCCGATGGGCTGCTTGAGGCGAAGCCGGGCAGCGGCTACTGGGTCGTCGAGCGCGCCCCGCTGACGCCGTCGGAGCGCCGTGAGCGCGGAGCTGCCATCGTCGAGGAGGCGCTGCACCAGCTCGTTGGGCTGGGGCTCTCGGAGGACGAGATCGACCTGGTGATCCAGGAGCAACTGGCATTCCGTGAGCCCGCAGGCGAACGTCGCAAGCTGCTCTTCGTGGGGACCTACCTCGAAGAGGCCGAGGCGGGTGCGCGGCAGTTGGAAGCCGTGCTGCAAGAGCCTGTCGAGGCGGTGACGCTGGCGGCGCTGGCGGCGCATCCGGACGCCGATCTCGTGGTAGCACCGCACGCGGCCCTGCCGGACGTGCAGCGCCACGTCCCGCGCGCCGAGGCTGCTGGTGCTCTCCTCTACCCCCCGCGCTCCGTCCTCGACGCCGTCGCCCGGCTTTCCGACGCGGCGACTCTCGGCCTCGCTGCCCGCCACCCCGACGCGCTCGGCCCGATCTCGCAGGCCCTCCGCTTCCACGCGGGGTTTCGTGGCCAGGTGCTCGCGCTCCCCGTTGAGGCCGACCGTGCGACGCTCGAACCGCTCCTGGCGCAGCTCGACTTGCTGCTCTACACCCCGGCCCTGCGCCGCCGCTTCCGCGTCCTCGCGGGGGACCTCCGGCACGCGGAGTACGCCCCCGTCGCCGAGCGGGGTACCCTCGAAGCGATCCGGGACAGCTTTAGCCGGTAACAGGATTGTTGATTGAGGGATTTTTGATTTGAGATTTAGGATTTGGAAGCCTCATTCGAGTCCAATCGGAAATCCAAAATCTCCAATCGGAAATCACGTCAGCGGCGCATCGGGGGCGGGCCGGTCTTCTGTCGGGGGAAGCGGCTGCGTAGGCGTCGGGTCGCGGCGGGGCGGCGGCGGCGTGTTTGCCCCGTCGCCCGACGGCGTCGCGTTCGTGGCGGCCGTCTTCGCGGGGACGTTGGTCGATGCCTCGCCGTCCTCAGGCGGCTGGTCGGGGTACTTCACGCGGAAGTGGTAGACGCCGGACAGGATCGAGAGGAACGTCTCCTTGATCTTCGCGAGGTCGGCGAACGTGAGCTCGGTGCCGTCGAGTTGGCCGTCCTCGGTGCGCGCGCGGATGATGCTGTCGATGAGCGACTCCAGGCGCTTCGGGGTCGGCTTCTGGAGGCTACGGCTGGCGGCCTCCACAGAATCCGCCAACATCACGATGCCGTGCTCGGTGGTCTGCGGGCGCGGGCCCGGGTAGCGGAAGTCTGCCGTCTCGACCTCGGGATCGCCCTCGTCGCGCTGCTCGATGGCGCGGCGGTAGAAGTACTCCATCAGCGTCGTCCCGTGGTGCGTCGGGATGAAGTCGCGCACCATCTCGGGCAGCGGGCCATACTCGCGGTCGCGGGCTAGCTCGGCACCGTCCTTCACGTGGCTAGCGATGATGAGCGCGCTCATGTACGGCGTGAGCGCATCGTGCGGGTTCTCGCCTGGCTGCTGGTTCTCGATGTAGTACTCCGGCCGCAGCATCTTGCCGATGTCGTGGTAGAGCGCCCCGACGCGGGCCCGCAGCGCGTTCGCCCCGACAGCGTCCGCGGCGGCCTCGGCGAGGTTGGCGACCTGAAGCGAGTGGTTGAACGTGCCCGGCGCGCGCAGCGAGAGCTCCTTCAGCAGCTTGCGGTTCGTGTCTGAGAGCTCCAGCAGCGTCAGATCGGTCGTGACGTTGAAGGCGCGCTCGAAGACCCACAGGAGCGGGTAGGTGAAGAGCAGCAGGAGCGCGTTCACGCCGACGTGCAGCAGCTCGATCCAGAGCCGCTCGAAGGGGTCCGCACGCAGCAGCGCCAGGCCCCCGATCACGATCAGGTACGCGACGAACACGAGGGCGGCGGTGAAGAAAATCTGACTGCGGTTCTTGACGTCGCGTACGGAGAACACGGCGAATGTGCCCGCAAAGATGGTCGCGAGGACGAACTGGAAGTTGTAGCCGAACACGAGCCCACCCACGAGCGCGAGCGTGACCGTGCCCAGCAGGCCCACCCGCGAGTCGAAGATGATTGTGAGCAGGATGGAGGCGATGCCGATGGGTACGACGAGCGAGAGGTCGCCCGGGAGACGCACCACGAGCGCGTAGGAGAGCAGCGTGATCGCGAAGAGCAGCGCCACGAGCACGAGGTAGCGGAGCTCCTCGAAGACGTGACGCCGGAGCAGGTACAGGAAAACCACGAACACGAACAGCGCCGCCCCGGAGAGCAGCGCCTGTCCGAGCATCGTCCGCCACCAACTCGACGCCCCCGCCCGCTCCGCGCTCTCGATGCCGAGCGATTCCAGCTGCGCCTTGATATCAGACGTAACCGCGTCCCCGCGTCGCACGATCACGACGCCCTTGTTGACCTGCCCGCGCAGCCCCGAAATCTCGCGCTCGGCCTCCGCATAGGCTTCGTCCGTCTGCTGGGACTGGAAGCGCAGGTTGGGAACGAGCACGTTGACGAAGAGCGCCGTACCCAGGTCGACGAGCCGCTGGTCCTCGCTGTAGTACTGCAGGTAGGCGTTGCGCGCGAACGCTTCGGCTTCGTTGAGCCCGCGCACCTGGTCGACGAGCCAGGCCTGCTCGCGGAACGTAGTCTGGTCGCGGGCGATGATCTCGTCGGCGAAGACGGAATCTTTGGGGACATCGAGGACGCCGTCCGGGAGGATGTCGCTCCCGAAGGCTTGGGCGAGGCGGAGCAGCACCTCGTCCGTGCGAGCCCCGCGCGCCGACGTGCGGGTCGAGGCACCCAAGCCCGGCGTCCGGGCGGCATACTCGTCCGCGAAGAGCGCCCAGAGTTCACGCGGGACCGGCACGCCGACGCGCTGGCGCAGCGAGAAGTACTGCGCCGAGTCGGCCGCGGCCTGGGCATCGAGGCCTCGGGCGGAGGCGCGCTGCCAGTCGCCGTAGAGCGTAAGCACGGCGTCGAAGCGTGCCTGGAGCGAGTCGGCCTGGGCGCGCATCTGCGCCTCGGCGTCGGGCACGTCGGTGAAGACGGGCGGGACGACGTACCGCAGCGAGTCGCGCCGGGCCTGGAGTTCGCTATCGCTCAGGCGGATCGGGAAGGTGAACGGCGCGACCACATCGCGGCCCTGCCATGCGTCGCCGACGTT
Source organism: Bacteroidota bacterium (assembly GCA_039177895.1). Taxonomy (GTDB): domain Bacteria; phylum Bacteroidota; class Rhodothermia; order Rhodothermales; family Rubricoccaceae; genus JBCBEX01. The sequence goes on along the minus strand of JBCDFO010000189.1, from coordinate 1,103 downwards.
GACCGGCACGCTGAACGACGCCGTGCGTGGGTGGGCCAGCACCGCCAGCGCGACGAGGCCCACGAACAGCCCGATGCGCGTCCACCGCACCCGGCGCGGCGGTGTCTCGGCGCGTCCGGTCCCCGGCTTCTTGGGCTCCAGGCGGGCTCCGGCCCGACGCATCTTGCTGGCCGCAGGCTTGGGCGAAAAGCCGATGCGTTCGAGGATGCTCATGGGCGGACGGAATCAGACGTGGCAGGGCCGGACGAAAGCGGTACGGCGACGGTGGGTGCTACTCGCAGTCTCGCTGTAGGTTTGCACCGGCGGATTACGAGGACACCGCTGGAACTGGGTGCCGTCGCCCCAACGCGAGGCCGAGGCCTACGCAGAGTGACGCACCGACCACGGTGTAGAGCGGCCACGCGAGGCCGACGAGGCCCAGTTCCGCTCGGCGCTCTGGGGTCGGCCGCACGTCGATGAGCCAGCCTGCCTCGGGGCTGTACCACACCGCGAAGATGACCCACGTCATCACCGCTACGGTGACGAGGAACGCGAGCACGGCGTCGGCCTGGCGAGCCCGACGACTCAGGAGCGCCAGTAGGAAGGCCCCGAGCAGCCCCCCGTAGGTGTACGACGCGATGCCAAGGCCCAGTTCAACGACGGGGTTGTCGCGGCTTTCGAAGAGCGTCGCGAAGCCGATGAAGACGATGCCCCACCCGAGCGTCGCGAAGCGGCTCAGCCGGACCGCACTGGGGTCGTCGTCCGCGCGGCCGAGCACATCGAACACCGTCGCGGAGGCGAGCGCGTTGAGGCTCGACGAGAGCGTGCTCATCGCTGCGGCCACGATGCCGGCGAGCAGCAGCCCGGCCAACCCGGGCGGCATCTCCTCGACGATGAACTTGGGGAAGACCTCGTCGCCCCGGCTCAGGCCGAGGTCCGCGAGCGATGCGCCGCCGTAGTGCATCCAGAGGAGCAGCCCGACTGCGAGGAAGAGCGCGAACTGCACGAACACGCCAATGCCGCTCCCGATGAGCGCACGCTTGCCATCGGCGAGGGTCCGGCACGCGAGCAGCCGCTGCACGATGAGGTGGTCGGCTCCGTGCGACGCCATCGTGAAGACGGCT
>JBCDFO010000188.1:0-8745 GCA_039177895.1 Bacteroidota bacterium | reverse complement strand
CCTCGGCCGGACCAGTGAGCGCGCCGCCGGTCATCACGTACGCGAGGCGCGACGCGAGGAAGCGGTCGTACTCCGAGATGTAGCCGCCGTCGACGTACTGGAAGAGCGCGATGTCGAACTGCGCGCGGCCCGGCGCGCCGAGCACGGGGATGCTGTTCATCACCGCGGGCGGGAGGTAGCCGCTGTTCGAGAGCGCGAGCACCTGCTGCTTCGCGACGTGGAAGCGCCGGTCGTCGTTCATCACGACGATGGTGTGGCCGGGCACGTAGCCATACTCGATGGCCATCTTGCCGCTCGTGGCGACGTCGGCCATGGCGATGTGCTCGAAGGCTTGGCGCACGAACGGCTGCAGTTCGCTCGGACGGTCGCGGTTGGCGGCCTTCTCGGCGGCCCACGCGGTCATACGCATCGTGCCGGTGCCCGCAGGGATGAGGCCGACGCCGAGTTCGACGAGCCCGATGTAGGTCTCCGCCGCGAGGACGGGCTGGACGCTCGCCATCGTCATCTCGCAGCCGCCGCCGAGCACACGCTGGTGCGGCGCGACCACGACCGGCTTGGCGGCGTAGCGCACGCGCTGGATCGTGTCCTGGAACGCGGCGATGTAGCCTTCGACCTGGTCCATCTGCCCCATCGCGACAGCCATCGCCATCTCGCCGAGGTTGGCCCCGACGGAGAAGTTCTTGCCGTCGTTGGCGATCACGATGCCTCGGAGGTCGGGGGCGTTTTCTACTTTTTCGATGGCGGCGCGGAGGCCGCTCATGACCTCCTGGCCGAGGCTGTTGGCCTTGCTGCGGAACTCGAAGAGCGCCACCCCATCCCCCATATCGAGGAGCGCGGCCTCGCTGTTCTTCCACAGCTCGGTGCCCTCCGTCGCGCGGATCGCCGGGAGGCTGATCTCGTCGGCGGGCGTCGGTGCGGCGACGTAGCCACCGCCCGGAGCACCGTCTCCCGAGGCTGCAGCGACCGGCGTCCAGACCTGGCGCGTGCCATCCGCTTCGCTGTAGAAGCCTTCGCTCGGGACGTTGGCGACCCAGTCGGGCACAGCGAACCCGTGCTCGGCCATGCCGTCGCGGACGCGGTCCACGCCGAGCATGTCCCAGATCTCGAACGGCCCCGCTTCCCAGCCGAAGCCCCAGCACATCGCGTTGTCGATGTCCTTCGGCGTGTCGGCGATCTCGGGGATGCGGCGCGCGCTGTAGGCGAGCAGGTCGAGCGTCGTCGTGCGGAAGAAGGTGCCTGCGCGGCCGTCGTCTTCGTAGAGCGCGTTCAACCTGGCCTTCAGGTCGCCCGCCTTCTTAAACGATTTGATGTCGAGGTCCGAGTCCTTCTTCGGCTCGTACTCCATCGACGCCGGGTTGATCGAGAGGATGCCCTCCTTCGTCTTCTTGTAGAAGCCGCCGCCCGCCTTCTGGCCGGTCAGCTTGGCCTCCACGAGCTTCGCGAGCACGTCGCGGCTGCGGAACATCTCGCGCGACTCGTCCTCGGGGACGTTCTCGTAGAGGTTCTCCGTGACGTGGCCGAGGACGTCGAGGCCGACCACGTCGGCGGTGCGGAACGTCGCGCTCCGCGGGTGGCCGATGAGCGTGCCCGTGAGTTGGTCGATCTCCTCGATGGTGAAATCGCCCGACTCGAACTGGTCGATGGCCCCCATGATGCCGTAGACGCCGATGCGGTTGCCGATGAAGTTCGGCGTGTCCTTGGCGACGACGATGCCCTTGCCGAGGTGCACGCGCGCGAAGTGCGCCACGCGCTCCACGATCGCTGGGTCGGTGTCGACCGTCGGGATCATCTCGAAGAGCTTGAGATAGCGCGGCGGGTTGAAGAAGTGCGTCCCGAGGAAGCGCGCCTTGAAACCGTCCGAGCGGCCCTCTGCGATTTCGCCGATGGGCAGGCCCGAGGTGTTCGTCGAGATGACCGCGTCCTCGCAGGCCGTCTCTTCGATGCGCGCCATCACGGACTGCTTGATCGACATCTTCTCGATCACGACCTCGATCACCCAATCCACGTCGGCGACGCGGTCGAAGTGCTCGTCGAAGTTGCCGAGGGTGACGCGGCGCTTGGCGGCCTCGTTCATGAACGGCGCGGGGCTCAGCCGGGTGGCGGCCTTGAACGCCTTCTCGACGATGCTATTCGGTGCGCCTTCGCGCCCGATGCTCTCGGGCGTCACGTCGAGGAGGTGGACCTGGAGGCCCGCGTTGGCGAGGTGGGCGGCGATCTGGCTGCCCATGGTGCCCGCGCCGAGCACGGCGGCGGTACGGAACGGCTTGTGCGTCCCTGCCGCCGTCGCAGCCGGGGGCGTCATGACGGATTCCATGCGAGTGGAGGTTGGTTGAGAGGAGGAGAAAGGAGGTGTGGACGTGCTCGAACCAAGCTCCCCTCCCCCGCCTACGCGGGGGCAGGCTCTGGACAGGAGGGGCTGGGGGTGGTCGACCTTCAAAGCAAGACGTTATATCAAGCCCAACAGGTCTACCCCCTCCCGCTTCGCGGACTCCCCCTGTCTAGGGGGAGAACTGGTTCACGATAGCTCAGCACGGAGCAAAAAAGGGCTTCCGGCGCGCGATCCCGCACGGATGCGCCGGGGAGGAATATCGGTGTTCACCAACGGGGCAACACGCCGCAAGGTCCGCAGTAAGGTCTAGAGTCGTGCGTCATGGGTCGAGGGTCAGGATCGACAGACCCACGACCCACGACACTGGACGCTCGACCGTTCTAGACGAACGCGCTGAAGCCGGTCGCGGCGCGGCCAACGATGAGTTGGTTGACCTCGTTGGTGCCCTCGTAGGAGTAGATCGCCTCGGCGTCGGCGAAGTAGCGGGCCACGTGGTGCTCCAGCAGGATGCCGTTGCCGCCGAACAGCTCGCGCGCCATCGCGACGGTCTCGCGGCAGCGCTTGGCGCACGCCATCTTGGCGAGGCTCGCCTGCGCATCGGTCATGCGCCCCTCCTGCTGAAGCTGGCCGAGGCGGACGACCATGCCCTGCATCTGCACCACGTTGGCCTGCATCTCGGCGAGGAGGCGCTGGATGAGCTGGAACCTGGCGATGGGCTGCCCGAACTGCTTGCGTGTCTGGGCGTAGCGCACGGCCTTCTCGTAAGCCCCGAGGGCGCAGCCGACCGCGCCCCACGCCACGCCCACGCGCGTCACGGCGAGCACCTCCGCGGTGTCCTCGAAGCTGTTGGCGTGCTTGAGGCGGTCCGACTCCGGCACGCGGCAGTCGGTAAGCGTGATGATCCCGTTCTCGACCGCGCGGAGCGCCGTCTTGCCCTCGATCTTCTCGACGGCGTAGCCGGGGTTCTCCTTGCAGCGGACGAGGAAACCCTTCACCTGGTTGTCGTCGAGGTCGCGCGCCCAGATCACGGCCACATCGGCGAAGGTGGAGTTGCCGATCCACTTCTTCTCGCCGTTGAGGACCCACGTGTCGCCCTCGCGCTTGCAGGTCGTGCGGAGGCCACCCGCGACGCCGCTGCCCGTCTTCGGCTCAGTGAGCCCGAAGCAGCCGATCTGGTCCCAGTTCTTCATCGCCGGGAGCCACTCGTCCTTCTGCGCCTCGGAGCCGCACAGCTCGATGGACCACATCGCGAGGCCCGTATGCACGCCGATGAACGTCGAGGTCGAGACGTCGATGCGGGAGATCTCCATCGTCAGGAAACCATCGAGGAGCAGTTGGTCGCGGCGGCGGCGGCCCCGCTCGTCGAAGAGCGCGTCCATGAGTCCCGATGCCTTGATGCCCTCGATCAGGAGATCGCGGGGCGTCTCGTCACGCTGCCAGTAGGCGTTGATGGCAGGCTCAACTTGCTCCTCCATGAAGCGGCGGGCGGCGGCGCGGGCGGCACGCTGCTCGTCGGTGAGGAAGGCCGCGAAGTCGTACACGTCGCCGTCGGGCTCGGGAAGCTTAGCGGGGGCCTTCTTCGCGGCGGCATACGCCTTCATCTTCGCCAGCGTGGATGCGTCCATCGAGGCGACCATCGACATCAGCTCACCGAGGTCGACTTTCTGGGAGAGCTTCACGACCTGCTGGAAGTCGATCTGCTGCATGAGCTTGGAGAGGTCGGCCATCGAGAGGCCGCCGCCGGGCGATTGGGAGGACATGGGCGAGCAGGTTGGGTTCGGAAGGGCTTCCAGGTGCAGATGCAGACAACGGACTGTATCGGCTCCCCAGACGCTGCGCTTAAGCGCTTAACAGCGTTTAGTGAACAGTGTTAAGCATACGATGAGTTCCCTGTGAGTGCAAGCGCTTCCGAATTTGGTTGTACGATGTCTCCGACGTGGAAACCACCTGCACCCGAGTCAAAGGCTGTCGAGCGCACGCCCTCATTGTCCAACCCGGACATGCCCGCGTTCTGAAACGTGTATTGAGATCTGGTCAGGCTGCTCTGACGCGTTCCTTCAGACAAGACCAGCCTGTTGCCTTACCATTGCGAACCGCGCCGCTCGTGGACCTAGGCAGACCGATCTGGTACGCGATCTCGAAGGACCCAACCAGCACGCGGCGGGCGGAGCGCCAGCGCGCCTTCATGCACTCGACGCGCGGGGACGCCTTCTGGGCGCACACAGCCGACGGCTGGGCACCGGTACCGAAGCCTTCCGGCTGTTGCATGCGCACGAATAAGGGTACACGACTAGGGACGACTGAGGCGTCAACGAGCGTGCTTGGCCCACGAAATCCCCGCTCCCGGGGATGGTGCCGCCCGTCGCTGCGTGGTAGCGTTGGGAACGAGACTTGGGCAGACGAACGTTGCCCGAGCCCTTCCCTCTAACTCGACGCTTTACGCTATGTCAGCCCTTCGCTTCCCCTCTCTTTGGATGCTGGTCCTCGCCCTCGTCGCGCTACCCCTTGCGGGCTGCGACAGCAGCGACGATGACGACGGCGGTGACGGCCCGGGCTCGATCCCCGGCGACGCCACCGGCAACTTCGTCGCGTGGTCGGTCGGCGGCGACCGCTTCGAGGCCCGCGGTGACAACACGTCCCCCACGACGGGCTTCGCCTCGGCCACGTACGTGCAAGGGGTCGGCGGCGTACCCACGTTCAACATCACCGCCACAGCGCTCAATGGCACCAACCCGCAGACGATCACCTTCACGGTGCGCGGGATCGACGCGGCGGGCGACTACACCTTCAACATCGTGACGGATGGTGCGCTCGCTGGCTTTGTACGCACCAGCGTCAGCGGCACGACGCCCACGACCACGTCGTATGTGGCCACAGAGGACATCTCCATCACCGTCGATGAATTGACCGATACGGGCGCGCGCGGCTCGTTCTCGTTCAACGTCGTCAACCAGGACGACGACACCGACCGCGTCACGATCTCCAACGGGCGCTTCTCTGTCGTCTTCAACTGAGCTCCTAGACGGCTTTTACAGCAGACTAGACACGCTGCCTCCTGCGGTGTCGTTTCTTCGGAGACGACACCGCTTTTCGTTGGCCCCTCTGTCCTGCGTTTCCGCTGCTATGCGCTCCCGCTCGATCCAGCACGGCGCGTTCCTGACGCTGCTCGTCCTCGTCACGCTCGCCTTCGTCGTCCTGGTGCTGGACTTCGTGCAGCCCGTCTTCTGGGCGGCTACGCTGGCCGTGCTGTTCTACCCGCTCCAGCGCCGCCTCCAGCGCGGCTTCGGCGACCGCCCGACGCCTGCTGCCCTCGTCACGCTGCTCGTGATCCTCGGCGCGGTGATCCTGCCGCTCTTCGCCGTGGGGGCGGCCGTGACGCGCGAGGCCGTCGCACTCTACACCCGGCTGGCGGCGGGCGAGTTCGACCTCCAGGCCCCGATCCGGTGGGTCGAGGAGCAACTGCCGGCGGTGACGAGCACGCTCGACCGAATCGGTGTCGACATTGCAGGCGTGAAGGAGGGGCTCTCGAGCGCCGCGCTGTCGGTGAGCCAGACGGCGGCCAGCCGTGCGGTCGAGCTTGGGCAGGGCACGGTCACGGTCGCGGTGCTGTTTGCGCTGATGCTCTACCTGCTGTTCTTCTTCCTGAAGGACGGCGACCGGCTCACGACAGGCCTCGTGCGCGCGCTACCGCTGGGCGACGAGCGCGAGCGGCGGCTCTTCCGCAAGTTCGCCGACGTGTCGCGCGCGACGATCAAGGGCACGGTGGTCGTCGGCCTCGTGCAGGGCGCCATCGGAGCGGTCCTCTTTGCTGCGCTCGAGATTCCAGCCCCAGTGCTGTGGGGCGTAGTGATGGCACTCGCGTCGCTGCTCCCGGCGGTCGGCCCGGCGCTGGTGTGGCTCCCGGCGGCGATCCTCCTAGCGGTCGGCGGAGCCTACGTCAAGGCGGGCATCGTGGTCGGGGTGGGCGTGCTCATCATCGGGATGGCGGACAACGTGCTGCGACCCATCCTGGTCGGGCGCGACACGCAGATGCCGGACTACCTCATCCTGCTCTCGACGCTCGGCGGCCTCGCTGTCTTCGGGCTCTCCGGCATCGTCGCGGGGCCCGTCATCGCGGCGCTCTTCCTCGCCGTATGGGAGATGTTCGTTGAGGACTACGCTGAATCGGACGATGACGCCCCAGGTCCAGACGCCGCTGAGGCCCCTACCCCAGCCCACCCACCGGCCCAGGAGCCACGCCCAGCCCCGGCGATACGGCCCGCGACTCCTCCCACCACGGCCGCTCCCCCTGTCCCTCCTTCCGCTACGTCGCTGTTCTCCGCGTCCCCCGCCGAGCTTCCGCCGCCGCGCTCCATCCCGCCCACCGCCGTCATCCGGCCCGTCCTCGACTCCGACGCCGAGCGGCGCAAGCCGTGACGGGCTCCCTCGACGAGCAACGCCGGAGGCCGACCGCGCGTGGCGCAGCTAGCCTCCGGCGTCGTGCCTGAGCCGTGAACAGGATGCCCGTGGACAGGATGTCCGTGGGTTGAGCGCTAGTTGTTGCGCTCGATCATGTCGAAGGTGTCGCCTTCGCCCGGACGGAAGCGGTTGAGGCGCGTGCGGACGTCCTCCCGCTCCTGGCCGTAGATGTCCTGCGACTCGCGGGCCGACTCGGCGCGGGCGCGCAGCGGCTCCTCCACGCGGGCCTGCAGCACCACGAGCAGTTCGTTCTGCACGAAGGTCTTGGTCTTGAACGAGAAGAGGTAGTTCAGGATCGGGATGTCCATGAGGATGGGCACGCCACGCCGCGACACGGACTCTTCGGTCGAATAGAGGCCGCCGATGAGCGTCATCTCGCCGTCGATGAGCGTACGCTGCGTGTTGACGTTGTTCGTCGCGATGGCCACCTGGTCACCCTGCGGCCGCCCGGTTGACTTGTCGACGGCGATGTCCATGTGGATGAACTCGATCGGATCGCCGTCCGGGCCTACGTCGGAGCCGTCCGAGATCAGGGTCGGGGTCACGTTGACGATGATGCCTGTGTTGACGAACTGCGTGACGGTGTTGCCCTGGAAGTCCTGGACGTTGATCGGGATGTTGACGCCCGACTGGATGGAGCCAGTCTGCTCGCTCATCACGGTCACGCTCGGCGTGGCGACGGTCTCGCCGAGGCCGCGCTCCTCCGCGTAGCGGAAGAGGCGAATGAGCACATCGAGCTCCATGCGATTGGGACCTTTGATGATGGCATCGAGGGCCTCGAAGAACGAGGTGTTGACCGAGAACTGCGGGACATCGTTGCCTGCGCCGCCGCCGGTCTGCTGACCACCTGTGGCACCGCCCCCGCCCTCGCCGAAGAGCACCTGCCAGTTGGTACCGGTCTGCCGGGCCTTGTTGGCATTGAGCTCGAAGATGACCGCGTCGATGCGGATCTCACGCGTGCGGGCCGTCGCGGGCAGTTCAGCCCCAGCGTCTGCCGAGAGCGCGCCCGAGTTGTCGAGGCCCTCATTCGCTTCGTCCACCACCTCTTCGATCACGAAAAAGCGCTCCGTCTCGCGGTAGGCGAGTTCGTTGGCGTCGAGGACCGCCTCGAAGGCGTCCACGAAGAACATACCCGACACGGGGATGCCAATCTCCGAGGTCCGGTCCTCTGGATCGACGACCTGCTTGCCCGTCACGCGGGCGAAGATGGGGTTGACGTAGGCCAGGAACTGGTCCATGCGCGTGGTGGGCAGGAACGAGACGACCTGGTCGGGGGGGACGTAGGCCTGGCGCGGCTGCGGCGGCCCCACGGGGCGCTGCACACCGGCGGCGGCGTCCCCATCGGAAGGGGTCTGCGCAGTCGCGGTGCCCCCGGCGAGCAGGAGCGCGGCAGCAGCCAGGAGGAGAGGAATACGAACGCGGGTCATGGCTGTGGAAGGTTGGGACGGCAAAGGCGGGGGACGCTCTGGTGTAGGGAAGGCGGTCAATCGACGAAGGGCGCGGCGTCCTGCGACGCGGCGGCGCCTGCGGTGCTCGGGGCCGGATAGACATCGGGGATCGTCGGCACCTCGTAGAGCCCGAGCTCACGGGCCTCGGGGGTGCCGGGCGCGGGCAGCGGCAGCGGCGATGGGGCCGTGAGCATGCCGAGCGTCTCGATCTGCGTGCGCCCGATGGCCTGCTTGTAGCTCTCGCCGCTGAGCAGGTCGAGTTCGACGCGCTCGCGGATGCCGCCCCTGTTGAGGTTAGCCACCACGCGCGCCTTCTCGGTGTCGATGGCGGCGATGCGCCCGAGGTAGACCCGGTCGCCCACGCGCAGCGAGCGGAGGACGCCGCCGCGCTCGAAGACGGCGACCTCGCCCACGACTGACACGAGCGCGTTGCCCTCGACATCGACGAGGTCATCCGTGTTGGGCGGCAGCGCCTCGAGGATGAGCGGGTAGAACGGGTTGGTGGCCGTG
>JBCDFO010000187.1:0-8751 GCA_039177895.1 Bacteroidota bacterium | reverse complement strand
GGCGCGTCGTCCGCGAGGGCGGCGCGTAGCGTGATCCCTGCGCCGCCGCCGGAACCGAGCACGTCGAGACGCGCGGTGAGCGTCCCGTCGCCGTCGAGCGTGCGGTAGGCGAGGTGCCCGGCATCGCTCGGCACTGCGCCCGGGGCAGCGCGCCCGCCGACGAGGTCGAAGCGCCCCGCGTCGTAGGTCGTCGCGCCCGGCGTAGCGGTGGGGACGAGGTCGGTCGTGCTCCAGCCCTCCGGTAGGCCACTCCCTGCCGTCTCGCCCTCGTGGCGGAGTCGATACAGGAGCCCGTCGGCGATGTTGACGACGTGGAGGTAGCCCGACACCGGATCGAACGTCAGGTCGACGAGGAAGCCGACGTTGTCGCCGAGCACGGTCTGCGTGGCGAGCGTGCCGTCCTCGGCGAACGCGCTCGCGGCCATCCAGCCCCGCGCCGCATCGGCGTAGACGAAGCGGCCTTGGTAGGCGTCCGGGTAGCGCAGCCCCGTGAGGAAGTCGCCGCCGATGAGCGCGTTCGCGCCGAGGCCGGGTGGCGAGGAGCGTGACGAGTCCTGGTGGCTGTAGTAGGCCGCGGGGTCGGTGAAGGTCTGCCCGGTGCAGTACTGCGCGTAGGCATCCGGCGCTTCGTTCTGGTAGTCGATCATCACCTCGGGGCCAGTGCGACAGGGCCAGCCGAAGTTCTCCCCGCCGCGCACCACGTTGACCTCCTCCCAGCGAAACCAGCCGACCTCGCCGACGAAGAGCGTCCCCGGGTCGCCTGCTGCCGGGTCAGCGCTGCCATCCGGCCGGACGGCAAAGCGGTAGGGGTTGCGGAAGCCGCTCGCCCACACCTTCGAGGCAGCTTCCGCCGGGTCGCCGGTGTAGAACGGGTTCGACGGATAGCCTAGGCCGGTCGCGGGGTCGATGCGGAGGATCTTGCCCGTCAAGCTCGTGAGCACCTGCGAGCGGAACGCGCCGATGTCCTCAGAATCCGGAAAGCGGTCCGGGCCGAAGCAGTCCGGGTAGAGCCCCCCGCCGTCCACGGTGACGAAGTTCGCGCCGTCGCCGACCGAGACCAGCAGCGAGCCGTCCGCGCCGAACTGCAGCGAGTTGCCCGTGTGCGAGAAAAAGCACGCTGGGATGCCATCGCCGAAGTCATTGCCGATGAGCGTGAGGCGGCTCGTCGGGTCGGCGACATTCGGGTTGGCCGCGCTCGCCGTGACGCGGATGAGGCGGTTGAAGACGTCGAAGCGGTCGGCGTCCTGCTGCTCCGGGTTGCCGAAATCGACGGTGTAGAGCAGGTAGACGTAGCCGTTCGAGGAAAAATCCGGGTCCAGGGCAAGGCCGATGAGGCCGCGGTCGCCGCTGTAGAGCACCTCGGCGGTCAGGTCGAGGAACGGCGTCGGCAGCACGCGCCCGTCCTGCACGATCTGCACGCGACCCTGCTTCTCTGCCACGAACACGCGGCTGTCGGGAGCGAAGACCGCCTTGACGGGCTCGGCGAGGGGTTCGGTGGTGAACGGCTCAAGGTAGAAGCCCGCCGCAAGCGGCACGGACTCCTGCGCCTGGGTGACGAGGGGCGAGAGCGCAGCGAGGAGCGTGGCGACCAGCGCCACAGCGAGAGCCTGACGAGGCATAAGCAGGACGGACCAGCGTCGGAGGAAGAGCACCCCGCCGCGTGCGCATGCCGTACCACTCTAGGTGTTAGCGGTCCCGCCTAAGCACCCCGGAACGCGAGCGTGACGTGAGCCCATCCTAATCCGGAGCTAACCGCTCAGCTTAGGTCGTAGAAACGGCGGCGGCTCTGCGTCCGCTCGTTCTGCGATACCGGGAGCAACGCGTGCAAGAACGACGCGATGCCTTCCACATCGAGGACGTCGGGTACGTCGGGCTGGCCGTAGCGCAGGAACGCGAGCGGGTCAGCGTCCGGCACCGTCCAGCGCTCATCGGTCACGGCTGCGTCCTCAAAGAGCCACGCCGTTACGTCGCCGAGCAGCGCGAACACCTGCGGCCACGTGTCGAAGAGCGCCTGTACGAGCCCGAGGTCGGCGTGGGCATCCTCCAGCACGGTGATCGAGATGGCGTGCTCGTTCGCCTTCCCGGTCTTCGGGCCGTCAGCTAGGGTGAATCCGGGCATCAGGTCGGCAAGCGGGTGCGCTAGGTCATGCGTCGCGCCCGCATGGATGAAGCCGTGGGTCTCGGGGAAAAGCGTCGGGAAGGCCTCATTGAGCAACGTCGCAAGCGTGAATGCCAACCGCTGCGGATCGTCGGGCCGTGTCGAATCCGCTCCCGACACGTTGGGATCGGGCGCGAAGGTGAGCCGGAGAACGCGCGCATCGGAGTAGACGCGGTCGGGGACCCGGTTTGGGCCGGTTAGTGCGGTGAATGAGAATGCCGCCGGACTCAGGTCGATGCCGTCGCGGAAGGCGTAGTAGCCAGGCGTTGCGACGGTCGCGGTGGCCTCGGCGAGGGTGGCGCGCGCCGTCCAGCCGAGGCCCAGCGCGCGCGTGTCGTCGGCGTCGCGCAGCACCCGCAGCGGACCCACATTGATGCGGAGTTGCGGGCGATAGGTCGCGCGATCCGTCCCGGCGCGGTGGTGGAGACGTACCACCTGCGCGGCCTCGTCGATGGCGTCCACTTGGTAGGGCTTGCCGCCGAAGACGCGGACCTGGCCGGGCAGCATCCGCTGGAAGAGTTGATCGCTCGGGATATGCCCGAGTCGCGTCGTGCCCGCGATGAGGTCGTACGAGCGCCGCCACGCGAGCGCCTGGTGATCGCGGAGGCGAGGGGCGAGGCGGAAGAACGCGGTCTCTGCAAACTGCTCCGTGGCGGTGTCAAACGCATCGCGGAGTTCCACGTCGAGCACGCCCAGCGCCGCCAGGTCGAGTCCGAGCGCTTCTCGCAAGAGCAGGGTGAGGCGGTCCTCGGTGGGCCCAGGTGGCACGTGGGCCTGGTTGAGCGCCTGCGCGACGGCAGCCTCGGACTGCGGCCCTGCGATGAGGCGTTCGAGCAAGGCATAGGCTACGACGAGCCCCGTGCGCTCAGTCGGACGTGGCGTCAGGGCAGGGAGCGGCGCGCGGAGGAAGTAGCCCAGGTGGGAGGCAAGGTAGTCGCGCAGCAGCGCCGGGGGGCTGACGACGTGGACGAGTGCCGCGTCGGTGCCGAGCGCGAGCGTCCGCCGGAGCGTCGCGGGTGGGTTGTGATCGACGTCGCGCGCCAGAACGACGGGGCGTTCGGCAGGCAGGCGCGTGTCGGCTGCCGTGGCAAGCCAGTCGAGGCGGGCCGTCGCGGTGCCCTGGAGCGCATCGGCAGGGAGAGGCCCGCCAGGCAGCACTCCGCCGAGGTGGCGGTCGAGCTCGGTGATTTCCTCCGCCACGGGCACGCCTTCCTGCTCCACAAGTCGGATCGCGTCCGCACCGACCGCCCAGGCAGGGAGAGCCAGGACGGGCTCGGTGCCGAGAAACGTCGGGGTCGAGAGCAGCGCGCGCTGCACGGGCGGGCCATCGAGGCGCCAGACAAGCGCGAGCGCCTCAGGCGGAGCAGGGCGGGGGACGGTGCGCTCCTCCGGCGAAAACGGTAGGGCGCGGCGCAGGCTGGCTTCCAACTCGGCCCCGCGCTCGTCGGCCAGCGCGATGGTCTGGAGGGTCCGGTCGTGTACGGCCGCGCGGTCCTTCAGCACGTGCAGCAGCGCGCTCGTGGTCATGAGGTCGGGCGAGAGGAGGTGCGCGGCGTCGAAGAGCACCACGGTCGCAAGGGCGTCGAACCACGGGGCAGCGAGTAGGTCCGGCGCGAGCAGTGCAGCGGGGTCGGCGACGATCACGTGCGGCGGCTGCGCCTCCCGGCGGACGGCGTCGAGGGGCGCAACGGTCCAGCCGAGGCCTTCGCCGTAGAGCCGATGCAGCCAGGCCTCCACCCACGCCAGTACGGGTGAGGTCGTCCCGACGGGCGCATCGAGGGCGTCCGGGGCGGCGAGCACGAGCACGCGGCGGCCTGCAAGCAGGTCGCGCTGCAGCGCCGCAAAGAGCACCGGCGCGAGGTCGTAGGCCGCGCTGTCGTTCACGAGCACGTCGCGGCGCGCCCAGAGCGCGCCGAACGTCTCCCGGTGGGCCGCCGAGAGCGCCGGGTGCTGCGCGGTGAGGATGCCCCACACCATCGCCGCCTCGTCCGACAGCGGCGACGAGGGCCCAGGTGGCGGTGGGGGCGGCACCTCGACCGCCGCGCTTGCCGCGAGGACTCGCTCCGGCCAGATCGCCTGGTACTGCTGCCACAGTACCTCCAGATCGACGGGAGCACGCGCCTCGTCCGCCTCCGCCTCGTCATCGGCCTCCGACGCGGTCGGGCCGCCGAGGTACCACGCCGTTTCGAGCAGCACCAGCAGCGGCAGCGCCAGCAGCCCTGGCACGACGCCGGGTACGTCTGCCACGGTGACGTCGGCCATTGCCACGAGCAAGAGCACGGCCGCCACCGCAGCCCCAACCTGTGCCACAAAGCGCGGATACACCCACCGGCTCATGAGCACGACGCGACCAGGCTCGCCCGCCAGAAGCGCGATAGGCGTAGGCGGCTCCCGCTCGTAGGCTAGGCTTGGCGTTTGCGGCTCAGGCGGTTGGCCCGTGCGCTCAGCAGCCTTATTCCTCCGTCTCGTGGCGAGTGCCTGCAGCGCTCGGTGAACGCCCATCAGTACGACCTTCGCGATCAGAAACACCGCGAGCACGAGCCATCCGAAGAGGACATGGCCAGCCTCTATCGTAGGCCCCAACGCCGCGCCGCCCTCCTCCAGCAGCCTACGCAGACCTTCGATGGCATCGCGCGCCTCCCGTCCCAGCGCACTCGTCTCGAAGCGGTGGAGTAGGAGCAACGCCTCGCCATAAACGATGACCGCCAGGAGCGCTGCCCAGCCTTGCAGGTGCCGGTCTTCGCGTCGCCGGTTCACCCGCCACAGCAGCAGCACGACGAGGCCGTAGGCGAGGCCGACGTAGAGCAGCGCGCGGACGGGCATGGGGCGAGGTAATCGGGCGGAGAGGAGACCGCCGCAAACTAGGCACGGCGCGGCATTGGAACCTGCGCCGTCCAGCCAACGCCGAACCGGCGAGATCCGTAAACTTCACCGCGCACGACGCGTCCCACTTTCTCCCTTTCTCTTCCCCCATCCCCGCATTGCCATGGAACTCGGACTGATCGGACTCGGCCGCATGGGCCTCAACATGACCATCCGGATGCTGCGCGGCGGGCACCGCGTCGTCGTCCACAACCGCAGCCAAGGGCCCGTCGAGACGGCGAAGTCGCACGGGGCGGAGGCCGCCGCAGCGATGGAGGACTTCGTGGCGATGCTCGACGCGCCGCGCGTGGTCTGGCTCATGCTCCCCGCCGGGCAGATCACCGACGACCATCTCGCCAAGCTCTACGACATCCTCGACGAGGGCGACCTCATCGTCGAGGGCGCGAACTCGCGCTACACCGACACGGTCCGCCGCGCCCGCGAGGCAGCCGACCATGGCTTGCACTTCGTCGACGCAGGCGTGTCCGGCGGCATCTGGGGGCTGGAGAACGGCTACTCCACGATGGTCGGCGGCACCGACGAGGCCGTCGCGCGCGTCGCGCCGGTCATCCAGACGCTCGCACCGGGGCCCGAGAAGGGCTGGGGCCACGTCGGGCCGGTCGGCAGCGGGCACTACGTCAAGATGGTCCACAACGGCGTCGAGTACGCCATGATGCAGGCCTTCGCCGAGGGCTTCGCGATGTTCGACAAGAAGAGCCAGATGGGCGACAACCCCGTCGACTTCGACCTCCACCAGATCGCCGAGGTGTGGCGCTATGGGTCGGTGGTGCAGTCGTGGCTGCTCGACCTCACGGCGGAGGCGCTCAAGGCCCGCCCTGGCCTCGACGCGGTCGCGCCGTTCGTGCCCGACTCGGGCGAGGGCCGCTGGACCGTGGAGGAGGCCATCGACCTGCGGATGCCCGTCCCCACGATCGCGCAGGCGCTCTTCGAGCGCTTCCAGTCCCGTGACGAGCGCTCGTTCGCCTACCGCCTCCTCTCGGCGATGCGCGGCAGCTTCGGCGGCCACGCCGTCAAGGGCATGCCGCACTACGACGGCCTCAACGACGACGGTACCATCGAGATCATCCCGGGCGGCATCCAGACCGAGGGGGCCACGACGCGGTAGCGAACGAGGGGCATGGGCGCGATGCGCCGGGTCCTGCCCTTAGTTTAGTGGGCTCTCCCATGCGTCCACCCGCTCCCCCTCATGCCCACCTTCACCCTCACGCCGCTCGACATCGCTGCGGTCGTCCTCTACGGCCTGCTCATCTTCGGCATCGGTGTCTATTTCTCTCGCCGTACCGAGGACGGCGAGGACTACTTCCTGGCGGGCCGCTCGCTCACGTGGGGGCTCATCGGCATCAGCCTACTTGCCTCCAATCTGTCCTCCTCGGCGATGATCGGGATGGCGGGCGAGGCTTACGGCGGCATCGGGCTGGCCGTCTACAACTACGAGTGGATGGCGGCGATGGTGCTGGTGGTGTTCGTGCTCTTCTTCCTCCCATTCTATATCAAGAGCGGCATCTACACGATGCCCGAGTTTCTGGAGAAGCGCTTCGACGGGCGAAGCCGCACCTACTTCTCCGCACTCTCGATCTTTCTCTCAGTCGTTGTCGACACGGCCACGGCGCTCTTCGCTGGCGCTCTCGTGGTGCAACTCGTCTACCCCACGTTTCCGCTGTGGGGAACGATGACGATCCTGGCGTTGGTGGCGGGGGCCTACACCATCGCGGGCGGGCTCAAGGCGGTCGTCTTCACCGACGCCATTCAGGGCACGCTCCTCATCGTAGGCGCGGGCGCGGTGTCGTGGATGGCCTGGAACGCCATCGGCGGTTTCGACGGCGGCTGGGAGGCTGTCCAGCAGGCGACCGAGGCCAACCGCGGCGAGCACATGCTCTCGCTCATCCACCCGCTCGACGTCGAGAACGGGATGCCGTGGCTGGGCCTCATCACGGGCGTCTTCCTTCTCGGGTTCTATTTCTGGACGACCAACCAGTTCATGGTGCAGCGCGTGCTCGGGGCCAAGAATCTCGACCACGGGCGCTGGGGGGCACTCTTCGGCGGCCTGCTCAAGATCCCGATCCTCTTCCTGATGGTGCTGCCGGGCACCTTCGCGATCGTGCTCTACCCGGACATCGCACGGCCCGACCAGGTCTTCCCGACGCTCCTCTTCGACCTGCTGCCGGGTGGTTTCCGCGCGCTCGTACTCACGGCCATGCTGGCGGCCATCATGTCGTCCGTCGACTCGACGCTCAATGCGGCCTCGACGCTCGTGACGATGGACTTTATCAAGAAGTACCGCCCCGCTACGTCCCCGCAGGCGCTGGTGCGCATCGGGCGGACGGTGACGGCGGTGTGCATGCTGTTCGCCATCGCGTGGAGCCCCATCATCACCCGGTTCGATACGCTGTGGGGCTATCTTCAGACGACCCTTGCCTACGTGGCTCCGCCAGCGCTGGCGCTCTTCATCCTAGGGGTGTTCTGGCGGCGGGCGACAGCCCCCGGAGCGATAGCGGGGCTTGTCGCTGGTCACTCTGCTGCAGCGCTGACGTTGTTCTACACGATTGTGAGCGGACTGGATTTCGACTTCCTCTACCTCGCCCCGCTTCTGCTCGTCATCAGCATGATTACGATGGTCGCGGTGAGCCTGGCGACACCGGCTCCAGCCCCCGAGAAGGTTGATGGGATAACCTGGAGCCCGGCTACGTGGCGCGCGGAGTCGAAGGCCCTTGAGGGCGTCCCGGCGTGGAAGAACTACCGGGTACAGTCGCTCGTGTTGCTCATCCTCACAGCCATCGTGGTCGTCTTGTTCTGGTAGGCGCGCTGTTCTTGGATCGCTTCCCGTCGCGGGCGGTAAGGCTTGGGCCCTGCCGCCCGCGCTCCGTTCAGGCGAATGCCCGCCGCGCATCCCGCGAGAACGGCGTGCTGTCCACCACCTCTCTTGCCTCAATGCCCCTCTCTCGAACCACCCGCGCTGCGGTCCTGCTCGCCCGGCTCCGCGAGCGCATCCCGCGTCCAGAAACCGAACTCACGTACGGGAGCGAATTCCAACTCCTCGTGGCGGTGATCCTCTCGGCGCAATGTACAGATAAGCGTGTGAATATGGTCACGCCTGACCTCTTTTCGGCATATCCGACGCCGGAGGCAATGGCGCAGGCCGAGGCTGACGAGATCTTTCCCTACATCCGCTCGGTGTCGTACCCGAACAACAAGGCCAAGGCGCTCGCCAAGACAGCACGGATGCTCGTCCACGACTTCGGCGGCGAGGTGCCTCGGACGCACAAAGAGCTCACCACGCTCGCCGGGGTGGGGCGCAAGACCGCGAACGTGGTCGTAGCTGTTGCCTTCGACGAACCGGCCATCGCGGTGGACACGCACGTTTTTCGCGTGGCCAATCGCGTCGGCCTGGTAACCGATGCGCCGACGCCGCTGGCCGTCGAGAAGGGGCTGCGCCGGGTCCTCCCGCGCGAGACGTGGGCGGAGGCGCACCACCTGCTCATCTTACACGGACGCTACACCTGCACGGCGCGGAGTCCGAAGTGCGTCGCTTGCACCATTGCAGAGAAATATGACGATAAATACGTTTGCACGTATGTCGAGCGTCTGCATCGGCTCCCTGCACCGCGCACCGACCTTGACCCGAAGCGCGGGACCTACTATTGTGCGACCTCTGATCGCTACTTCGACGAGCCTGCCTACAAGACCGACCGCTACGGCGTCCGCCAGATCGC
>JBCDFO010000186.1:0-8841 GCA_039177895.1 Bacteroidota bacterium | reverse complement strand
GCGCCATTCGTCGCGGAGGCGGGATCGCATCGAGATGCCTGGGTCGGGAGACAGAAAACGGGGGAGAAAATACCGGGCGGCGCTGCAACAACGTCCCACGCCGTGCGAACTTGTGGAAGCTCCTCACGCGACTCTCTGTCTACCATGCCACGCCGCTTCACGCTCGAACGTACCCTTCGCTGGGTGGGAGCCGGAGCCGCGCTGCTGCTCGTAGGCTGGCTCGTCTACATCTTCGCCGACATCGTTCTCTACCTGCTCGTCGGGGTCGTGCTGGCGCTGATCCTCCGGCCGCTCGTCGAGCGGTTCGAGCGGCGGGGCCTGGCGCGCGTGCCGTCGATCCTGGCGACGTTCGTGGTTGTGATCGGGGGCGTGGTCGTGGCGCTGCTCGTCCTCGCGCCGTACGTCGGCGAGCAGGTCGCGCGGCTGGGGCAGGTGCTCACGCCGGAGCGGATCGGAGACGTCGCCGCGTCGCTGGAGCGGTCGCTGAGCCGCATCGCGCCGGTGCCGCCGGGCACAGTCGAGGCGCGCGTCCGGGACGGGCTGGAGAGCCTCGTCCAGCAGGAGCGCCTCACCACGATGGCGACGGGCGTGGTCGGCTTCTTCGCGAACGTGTTCTATGCGGCCGTCATCGTGCCGTTCGTCGCGTTCTTCGTCCTCAAAGACGGCGAGGCGCTCGAGCGCCGCGTGCTCGGGCTCGTCCCGAACCGCTACTTCGAGATGACGCTCTCGCTCGTCGGCACGCTGGAGCGGACGCTGGGGCGCTACTTCCGGGCGCTCGGGCTGCAGTGCTTTACCGTGGGGGCCGTCGCCACGGGGCTTCTCCTGGTCGTCGGCCTCGATGGGGCGGTGGTCGTCGGGCTCTTCACGGGCCTCGCGAACTCGATTCCGTACTTCGGCCCGGTGCTCGGGCTTGCGGCGGGCTCGCTCGTCGGGATCGCGCAGACGGGTGACCTCTCGCTCATCCCCGGCGTCTTCGTCGCGATGGCGCTCACGCAGGCCACGGACAACGTGCTGCTGCAGCCGTTCTACTTCTCGCGCGCGGCGGGGACGCACCCGCTCGTCATCCTCATCGCGGTGCTCGTCGGGGCGCGGCTGGGCGGCATCGCGGGGATGCTCGTCGCGATCCCGCTGCTCACCATCGCGCGGGTGCTCGTCCGCGAGGTGGTCTGGAGCGTGCGCAACTACCGCGTGTTCCGGCTCGTCTAGCCGCGCGTAGCTTCTGGCGCACCAGGCATCGGGCTTGCCCGACGCACACGCCCTCGTCGCCCACCGTCCCCATGCAGCCCGTCCGGTCCTCTCGGCTCTCCGGCTTCGACGGCCTGCTGGCCGCGCTGGCGGTGGTGGGGCTCGCGCTGCTGATCTACCTCCTTCCTCGCCTGCATCCGAATGCGGCCGCGTCGTTTGCGCTCGGTGTGGACGGGGCCGAGGCCGCCGCTGCGCAGTTCCTGATAGAGCGCGGCTACGCCGTCGACGACCTGGAGGCGCGGGTGTTCTTCACCAGCAGCCCCGCGCTGCTCGATACACTGCAGCGGACGCTCGGGCGGACTAAAGCACGCACGGCGCTTCTCGCGCACGGCGAGCCGCTGACTGGCTTTCGGTGGCAAGTCGATTGGAGTGAGCCCTTCGATCTCGACAGCGACGAGGGGCGCGGACCTAGCCTGACGCGCTTCACCGTATGGCTTACGCAGGACGGGCAGCCGTTCGAGCTGCAGGTACGGTCCGGCGGGGCGCGGACGGCAGCCACCGACGCGCGTACGCTGACGCGGGCGCTCTACGGAGACAGCCCGGTCGAGGTCGTGCTGGATTCGTTGCCTGCGGGAGCGCTCCGCTTCGAGATCCTGCCCGACAGCGGACTCGCGGCGGTGACGCCTGCTAGAGCTTGGCAGGCACGCGACCGGATCATGCTGGGCATGGCTGAACAGTGGCAGCAGGAGGCCGCCTCGGGCGAGCGGTCCCCGACGCGGGCACCGCTGAGCGCGACCGCCGCCATCGCCATCGCCGAGGTCCATCTAGCTGGGACGCTGCCGGGAGCGCTGCGTCTCGAACCATACTGGGTGTACCCCGTGCCCGACGCCGGGAGCGACGTCGCCCGCGTCCGCTTCATCGCGCCTAACCCCGTCCTCGCGCAGTCCGTCGTGGCCGACATCGAGGTCGACGCGCACGGGGTGCTGCGTTCGCTCCGGTATGCGCCGAGCGAAGCCCCAGACGGAGCGCCGCTTGCG
The DNA here is from genome assembly GCA_039177895.1 of Bacteroidota bacterium. Classification (GTDB taxonomy): domain Bacteria; phylum Bacteroidota; class Rhodothermia; order Rhodothermales; family Rubricoccaceae; genus JBCBEX01. The sequence continues at coordinate 6,619 of JBCDFO010000186.1, read as the reverse complement.
CGCGGCGACCGCGCGGCTGCCAGCGCGATGAGCGTGGATGTCAGCTCGACCTCGATGGTGCCCATCGTGCGATGGGGCCTCTTCGCGGTGGTCGTCCTCGTAATCGCTGTGCTATTCCTGCGCCGCCTCGCAGCGCGCGCGGTCGATGCCCGCGCGGCCCTCATCGACGCGGGCATCGTGGCGACGGCGACGCTGGCGTGGAGCTTCCTCGTCTTTCCGAGCTACTACCTCCAGTTCGGCGCGCCGATGACGACGGCGTTACTCTTCACCCTGGTCGGCGGACTCCTCTGGGCGGCCGGGCTAGGGCTGCTCGTCTTCGTGGGGGCCGCAACGACCGATTCGCTCGCGCGGAGCGTGTTCGTGGAGAAGCTCGACGCACTGGCGCTGGTCCGGAATGGGGCCTGGATGAACCGGCCCGTCGGGCTGTCGCTGCTGCGCGGCGTGCTCGGAGGGCTGGCGCTGGCCGGGCTGCCGGTGCTGCTGTGGCTGGTCACGCCCAGCCGGGCCGTGTACGCGGGCGATACGTTCAGCTTCATTCAGCCGGGCGTCCTCGTCGCGCCGCACCTCTTCCTCTCGACGCTTTGGGTGGCGTTCGTCATTCTGCACTACGGCCTCCTCGGGACGGGGGCGCTCCTAGCTCGGTGGAAATCGCACGCAGGCGTTGTCGTTGTCGGCCTAGGCGTCCTCGGCGCGCTGGCCATCGTGGGGCCAGTCGGGCAGGGGGTCGATCCAGGGTGGATGCGCTGGGTCTTTGCGGGGGCGTACGCGCTCGGGGTGGCAGCGCTCTTCTGGCGGACGGACGCGCTCACGGCATTCTGGGCGGTCGTGTTCAGCATCTGGACGTATCGCTTTGCCGTCGTCGCCATCGCGGACGCGTCGCCTGCGGACGGGGAGGTGGGGATCGTCGTGCTCGGGCTGGCCGTCGTCGCAGGGATTGCGGCGGTGGCGCTGCGGATGGACCAGACGGGCCAGGCCGTGCAGCGCGTCGAGCCGTCGTACCTCACCGAACTGGCCACGCGCGAGCGGCTGGAGCGTGAAGTCGAGATCGCCCGCGAGGTGCAGCGCTCGTTCCTGCCGGCCACGATGCCCGACGTGCCGGGCCTCGACCTCGCCGCGACGTGCGTGCCCGCCGAGGAAGTCGGCGGCGACTACTACGACCTCGTTCCGCTGGAAGACGGCCCCTATGGGGCGCGCCGCCTCGCGGTCGTGGTCGGCGACGTGAGCGGGAAGGGCATCCAGGCCGCGTTCTACATGACGCTCGTGAAGGGCTTCCTGCGCACGCTCTGCCGCATGCACACGAGCCCGGCCGCCGTGCTGACGCGCCTCAACCGGCTCTTCTGCGAGAACGTCCCGCGCGGCGCGTTCATCTCGATGATCTACGGCGTCTTCGACCTCGATGCCGGAACGTTCACCTTCGCACGGGCCGGGCACAACCCGCTCATCCTCAAACGCACGGACCACCAGACGGCCGACCTGCTCCAGCCGTCCGGCCTCGCCATCGGCCTCTCAGGCGGCCCGCTCTTCGACGACGTGCTCGTAGACCATACGCTCGACCTGCTGCCCGGCGACACGCTGGTGTTCTACACCGACGGCTTCTCGGAGGCCGTGGACGACGACCGCGCGCTCTACACCGACGCCCGCCTCGCCACCGTCACCGCCGACGCGATGCACGAGATCGCCGACCGCCCAGCCGCGCAGCTCCTCGGCAGCCTAGTCGCCGACGTGCGCGCCTTCGCCGCCGACGACGGCCTCCGCGACGACATGACGATGGTGGTCGTCCGCGTCGATCCGGCGCTCGTTCACCCGACGGGCAACGGCGCGGCGACTGTCGTGGAAGCCTGAGCAATGAGGCAGTTGGCCCAGCACGTCTTCGCCGACCTCGCCTGTGAACTGGCAGCCACGCGGCGCGTCCTCGAACGCCTCCCCGACGACCAACTCGGCTGGCGTCCGCACGTGAGGTCGTTCACGCTGGGCGCCCTCGCCACGCACGTCGCCACACTGCCTGGGGTGGCGCACGACATCCTCCGTGCCGACGTGATGGACCTGGCCACGCGCCCGTCGCCTAGGCAAGCGCTGCCCTCGCGCGCCGACCTCCTCGCGACCTTCGACGAGCAGTCAGCCGCGTGGCAGGACGCCTTGGCTGCGGCTACCGATGAGGTGCTGCAGGGCACGTGGACGCTGCGACACGGAACGCAGGTGCTAGACGCGGCACCTCGCCTGGAGGTGCTCCGTCACTGGTGCCTGAACCACCTCATCCACCACCGCGCGCAGCTCACCGTCTACCTCCGCCTCCTCGACGTGCCGGTGCCCGGCCTCTACGGGCCGACGGCCGACGAGCCACGCTGACACGAAGCTAGCTGCGCGCGTTTGGCCGCGTCACGGTGAGTAGTCATGGTGCGAACGCACGCCAGAGTCATTCCCGCGAATGCGGGAATCCATGCGGGGCTTCCTATGGATCCCCGATCAAGTCGGGGATGACCAAGGTGGGAGTCCAGGATGGTGCGACTCACTGTCTCAAACAGTCTACGCAGGACGGGCGTATGCCTTCCTTGGAGTCATCCCTACTCAGAGGGCGGCAATGCGGACGTCAAAGTGACCTGGTGGGTCTCCGTCGTTGCGCTGTCAGAGCGGGGTATTCGCACAACTTGCTCTTTTTGTCATCCTGAGCGCAATTCGCGCAGCGAATGGAGTCGAAGAGCCTGCCCTCGCGGACGCGGGAGATCTCTGACGTATCTCGTGGTTGAGGCAAGACTTGGATGCTGACCCGGAGATTCCTCGACTCGCCATGCTCGCTCAGAATGACATGGTTTTCGTGAAAGCCTCTCCTTACCGGCGTGGTCGCAGGGATGACGAAGGTGGGTGCTGGACGTGTGCGACCAGACTTGACGTGCGGTCTACTCGTCCACCCGTATCAGTTCCAACTCGTAAAACCACAGGTCGTCGTTGGGCACGTCGAGGCGGAACTCCTGGATCTCGTTCGTTGGGGTGAGGACAAACTGCGCGTTGCCGGAGCCGAACCAGGCGTACTCCGTGAGCCAGTCGAGGCGGAAGACGTCGCCGTGAAGGTGCGTGAGGTCGGCGACGAGGTCCGAGGCGGCGTCGAAGCGGAGGACGAGCCCCGAGTTCTCGAACGCGACGGTAGCGGCTCCGTAAAGATCGCCGTCGTAGCGACCGCTGTAGGCGGCCAGGGCGAGCGTCGGCGGCGTGTCGCCACGGTCCACGGTCGCGCTGTCGATGCGGGCGTAGAACCGAGCGCGGTCGGCGAGGTCGGCGGGGAGGCGCTCGGCGCTCCAGTCGCGCACAGGCGCGCCGGCGGGGGCGAGGTACGCGTCGAGGAGATACGAGGACAGCGCCGAGGCGAGGCCCGTCATGCTGTTGGTGAGGACGACGATCCCGAGGTCCGCTTCGGGCACGAGCGTGACGCGGGAGAACATCCCGTCGTAGCCGCCGCCGTGGCTAACGACGAGCCGTCCGTGGAGGTCGTTGAGGAACCACCCGAGGCCCGCCGCGCGGAAGTGCATCGTCGGGAACGCGGCCCGCACGCCCTGGCTGAGGGGAATCGGCGTGTGTGGCGTCCACATCGCGTTCTGTTGCTCGGCTGAGAAGAGCGCCACGCCCTCGTCACCCATCGCGCTGTCGTCCATCGCGCCGCCATCGAGTTGGAGTTGGAGCCAGCGCGCCATGTCGTCCACGCTGCTGATGAGCGAGCCCGCCGCGCCCATCGTGTCCCAGTTCATCCACGGGAGCGCGAGCAGCGTGTCGGGCTTCGGCTTGTGCGGCGTCGCCACGTTGTCGAGCGCGGGGAGGGCCGTCGTGCTCGTGACGGTCCGATCCATGCCGAGCGGGTCGAGGAGGCGTGCGCGCACGACCTCCGCCCACGGCTGCCCGGTGACGGCGCGGATCACCTCGCCTGCCGTGATGACCATGAGGTTGGAGTAGCCGTACGACCCTCGGAACGGCCCCGCCGGGTCGAGGTGGCGGGCGCGGCGGACGACCTCCTCGGGCGTGTAGGTGGTGCCGTACCACAGCAGGTCGCCGCTGTACGTGCCGAGGCCGCTGCCGTGGCTGAGCAGGTCGCGCACGCGCATCGCCTCGGTGACGTACGGGTCGTAGAGCTCGAAGTAGGGCAGGTGGTCCACCACGCGGTCGTCCCAGCTCAGCCGCCCCTCGTCCACGAGCATCGCCAAGAGCGCCGCCGTGAACGCCTTCGTGTTCGAGGCGATGGCGAAGAGCGTGTGCTGGTCCACTGGCGCGTCCGTGCCAACGGTGCGCGTCCCGTAGCCCTTCGCATGCACCACCGCACCGTCCTTCACAATGGCGACCGCCAGCCCCGGCACGGGCCAGTCTTCCAGCGCTGCCTCGATGTAGGCGTCCAGCGCCTCTAGGTCTACGTTGGCTGCGGGTTGCGCAAAGAGCGGCGCAGCAACGAGGAGGGCAAGGAGCGCAGCCAGACGGGGGGCGAAGACGAGGCGGAGCGGCATGACGCGAACGTAGGTGGGTTGAGAAGTCGTGACAACCTACGCTGTGCTCGGCTATCCGCGTGGATCCGGGACTTCGAGGTCGCGGCAGATTTTGCGCGCCAAATAGTCGTTGACCTCACGGTGGCGAGGCACCGCTGACGTTTTCCGGGCCTCGCGATTCACGTAGATCGTGTGCTTTCCACCCTCCCGTAGCAACTCGCATCCGTTGCGTTCGAGATGCCGGACCAAGTCACGCCGTTTCACGCGGCTGCCGGTAGCGTAAACGGCTCACGCACCACATCCGCGTCGCCGAGTTCTTCCGCGGCGAGAATCCGGTTGGCCTCCAGCACCATTTCCACGGCCTCGACCAGGTTGGCGCGCGCTTCGTCAAGGGTCGCGCCCTGTGTGTTCGCACCAGGCAGTTCTTCCACAAACGCGATATAGCCCTCAGGGACACGTCGGAATACAGCAGTAAGCGTCATAGCTGTGCACGGAAGTCTGAGAAGATGTGTCGCGGCTGCCGTTTACTTGGGTTTTCGTTGTTCGTTCGCGGCCATGCGGTCTTTTTCTCGCTCGATCGAGGCAGCCAGGTGATCTTGCTGCTGTTGGTCTTCGATCGCGCGTCCTAGCAACAGGGCCATCGCTAGCGCAAACACGTTAATCCCAAGCTCCCACCCGGGCCCAGTCGTCCCACCGAGAAAGAAGCCGGAGAGTGCGCCGATGTCGAATCCAACATTGAGGGTGCTAGACAGGCTCAGGATCAGGTACGGGCCTGCGCGAAAGATGAGTTCGAACGGGGCCAGGACCTGAACTACTTGGAGGCTCCACGCGACAATGGAAAGCACATAGCCGTGCGGTTTACCTAGCCACAGGGCGATACCTGCCCACACGCTGAGACTGAAGAACAGCAGTCCCATCGCCGAAATCCAGATGGGAAGCGCAACGGGTTGCGCAGTGAGATAAGACAGGACCAGAAAGAGGCCAATCACGCCTGCCAAGACTTCGATGGCAGCGATGATGCGGATGTGTGCTGACTGAGACGACGGCATCGAATAACAAAGGCTACTCCTTCCCGCGCCGGTACCATCCCCACGCGCCGAGGCCGAGCACGCTGCCGTAGACGAGGAGCGTCGCGAGGAGGCTGATCCGGTAGCCCAGGTCGTGCAGCGGCGGGTCGAAGCGCATGCGGATGAGGTGCTGGCCCTCGGGCACGGCCACGCCGCGCAGCAGGTGGTTCACCCGCACGATCTCCGTCGGCGTGCCGTCGAGCGTCGCGACCCATCCAGCCGGGTAGTAGACCTCGCTCGCCACGAGCAGGCGCGGCGCGTCGGTGTCGACCTGCCACACGATCTCGCGCGGCGTGAACCGCTCCAGGGTCACCGCCGCGGTGCTCGCCGAGTCGATGGGCGCAGCCAGCGCGTCGGGGCTAAAGCCGTCGGGGAGCAGCGCCGCTGCCGACTCGGTGAGGATTGCCGTCGTGCGTGGCTCGAAGCCGTCGTTGGTGAGCCGAGCAATAGCCGCATCGGCGTCGGGCACCACCTCGACGCGCTCCACGAGCGAAGCGCGGGGGAGGTAGTCCGGGTTCTCCAGCACGACGAGGCCCGTCTCGTCGTCCCGGTAGACGGGCGTCAGGCCCGGTCGCGGTCCGCGCGCGATCACGAACCGGTTGCTCAGCAGGTCGAGGCCGTTCTCGTTGAGCGAACCGTTGGGGTTGTAGAGGATGCGGTCGAGGTAGTCCTGGTAGAGCGCGAGCTTGGCCCCGTGGTAGCCGCCGGACGACTCGTAGAAGAACGCCTCGCGCGCCGACACCTGAGGCCGGAGCGCCTCCGGCAGCGTGCGGAAGTGCCCCGAGCCGCCCGCCGTCTCGACCTGTTGCAGGATATACCGGTCGAAGTCGTAGGCGCGGAGGTCGGCGCGAAGCTCGCTGCGGGGACGTAGCTGCGGGTCGTCTTCGTTGAAGTAGTCACGTCCGACCGTCCAGAGGTCCACGAGCACGAGCAGGAGGATCGCCGCGAGCAGCCACGCGGGCAACGAGCGCCAGCGGTAGGCTACGAGTAGCCCGGCGAGGAGCACGAAGAGCAGCACCACGCGCCCGGCGTCGCTCTGGTAGAGCTCGACGCGGTCAGCACGCGCCTCCCGGACGAAGCGGTTGGCAGCCT
>JBCDFO010000185.1:0-8893 GCA_039177895.1 Bacteroidota bacterium | reverse complement strand
TGGCCCCAGGCGACGCACGCGAACGAGAGCATCCGCGCGTAGATGTGCGTCATCGGGAGGAACGTGAGCGCGTTCTCCTGCTGGTGCTGGAGCGTCCAGAAGCCGTTGAACGCGGCGTAGACGTTCGACGAGATGTTCTCGTGCGAGAGCATGACGCCCTTCGGCGTGCCCGTCGTGCCCGAGGTGTAGATGATCGTCGCGAGGCTCTTCGCGTCGATGGCGTCGCGGAGGCGCTGCGGGGCCTCGGCGTCGGCGGCGAGCAGGGCTTGGCCCTTCTCCATCAGGGCGTCCTGCATCATGAACGTCACGCCGCTGGGCAGGTCGCTCGCGCTGGCCCCGGTCCCCTCGGCGAGGATGACGTACTTGATGTCGGGCGTGTCCGCGAGCATCGGCGCGAGCTTGGCCAGCAGCTCGTCGTTGGAGACGTAGACCGCCTTCGACTCGGAGTGGTTGATGACGTAGGCCGTCGTCTCCCGCGGGTTGGTGAGGTAGATCGGCACGTTGACGATGCCAGCGACCGTGCAGGCGAAGTCAGCGCGGGCGAAGTGGAGGTCGCTCTCCATGTAGTAGGCGACCTTGGTGCCCGCCTCGATGCCGTCGAGGTCGAGGAGCGCGAGCGCGAGCGCGTTGACCTGGTCGCGGAACTGCGCGTTGGAGAGCGTCGTCCAGCCCGAAGCGCTGGGCTGGTTGAAGCCCTTCGGGTTGGGATACTTCGCCACCGCGTCGTCGAGAAGCGAGGGCAGGCTGCGCCCGAGGACGACTTTGCCGCGGCTGTTGGGGGGGGCCGTATGGATTTGAAGCGCCATGAGAGGTGGGAGCGTCTGGGGAGATGGGCGATGCGGGCGCGGTGGACGCACCCGTGTGCATCGAAATTACAATGAACCGTGTAGTAAAAAGCGCTTACGACGCCACGGTTTCCCAAACGGCGGCATCAATCGCGCACGCAGCCCCTCAAAGGCCTCACCGCGCCACGATCCGCTTTGCTGCGCTCCGTTACGCGTCGTCGCCGGTCACCACGGCGGCCCGGCGGAAGCCCTGCACGGCACGGCGCACGGCCTCGTCCACGAAGTCAGCCTGGGGGATCTTGACGTCCACGCGCTGCGCCATCACGAGCGAGACGGCCCCATGCAGCGAGGCCCACAGCACCGACGAGGCCACCTCGGGCCGCGTCACGTCGAGCAGCCCGGCGGCGGCTCCAGCGGCCAGCGCTTCGGCGAAGAGGCCGAGGTTGCGCCGGGCGCGGCGGTAGTTCTCCGCCGGGTAGCGCGCCATCTGCTCGGGGCGCAGGAGGAACATCACTTCGTAGTACTCCGCGTTCTCCAGCCCGAAGCGCACGTAGCCCTGCGCCATGGCGAGCAGCCGCTCGACGGGATCGGCATGGGCGGCCTCGGCCTGCTCCAGCTCGCGGTGGAGCGTCGCCATGCCCTCGTCAATGAGGGCGTGGATGAGCGCGTCCTTGCTGGCGAAGTGGAGGTAGATACTGGTCGCGCTGCACCCGACCGCGACGGCGATCTTGCGCATCGAGAGACTATCGTAGCCGTCGGCAAGCAGGAGGCGGCGGGCCTCGTCGAGGATGGCCCGACGGAGCGCATCCCCAGACGGACGCTCGCCAGCGGTGGCGACGGGGCCCGGCTGTGTCGAGGGGCGGCCGTTGGTATTCGAGGGAGGCGTCGTCACAGGGTCGGGGTCACGGGGTCGCAGGAGGAGCGGCGAGCGGGCCAGAACGGTGTTACGGCAATATATCCTGTCCACCCATACCGACGCGTGGTAAATGCGGGGAGCGGCCGATCCGAGATCGCGGGGACCATTCTGACGCCGCGCCGTTGGACGCCTGCCTTTCTCGCCCGCCCTTCTCCGCTGCTCACCTCTCGTGCCGATGGCTCTGCCCTCGCTGCCACACCGTCCGCCTGTGCCGGTGCCGCCCGGCCTGCCGCCCGTCGCGGCCCGCTTCTGGCGCTACGTTCAGGTCCACACCACCTCGGACCCGGACGTCTCCACGACGCCCTCGACGGCCTGCCAGAAGGACCTCGGACGGCTCCTCGTGGCGGAACTCCAGGCGCTCGGCCTCGCCGACGCCGCGATGGACGATCACGGCTACGTCTACGCGACCATCGCCGCCGCGGGCGATATCCCCGCTGCGGGCGACGCGAGCGGCTTGCCGGCGCCCAGCCTGCCCGTCTTGGGCCTGATCGCGCACCTCGACACGTCGCCGGACGCGCCGGGCGAGCACGTGCGGCCCGTTCTCCACCGCGCCTACCAGGGCGAGACGGTCACCCTCCCTGGCGACCCCACTGTTACGCTCGACCCGGACCGGCAGCCCGCACTCCGCGACCACCTCGGCCACGACCTGCTCACGAGCGACGGCACGACGCTGCTCGGGTCGGATGACAAGGCGGGCGTCGCCGTCCTCATGCAACTCGCAGAGGATTTTCTCAGCCATGCTTCTGGCCACGGCGCGGCACCGCGCCCGGCGATCCGGCTGCTCTTCACCGTGGACGAGGAGGTCGGACGCGGCGTCGAGCAGCTCGACCTCGACCGCTTCGGGGCCGACGTGGCCTACACCGTCGATGGCGGCGCGGTGGGCGGGATCTACGCGGAGACGTTCAACGCTGCCGAAGCAACCGTGCGCATCGAGGGAGTGACGGTGCACCCGGGCTACGCGAAGGGCGTCATGGTCAACGCCGTCGAGGTGCTCGGGGCTTTTCTCGGCATGCTGCCCGACGACGAGACGCCAGCCACAACGGACGAGCGGGCAGGCTACTTCTACGCGCACCGCATCCCCGTCGCCACCACCGCCGAGGCCGAGGTGCGCCTCCTCCTGCGCGACTTCGACGACGACGGCATGGCCCGCCGCAAACGCTTTCTCCGTGAGCAGGCCGACACGCTCCGCCTCCGCTACCCCGGCGCACGCCTCACCGTCACGATCCGCGACCAGTACCGCAACATGCGCCGCTACATCGAGGAGACGGACCCCCGCGCCATCGCGTTCGCCCTCGACGCAGCCAGAGCTGTTGGCATCACGCCCCAACTCGAACTCATCCGCGGCGGGACGGACGGCGCGCGGCTTTCTGAGAAAGGGCTGCCCACGCCCAACCTCTTCACCGGCGGCCACGACTTCCACAGCACGTTCGAGTGGAACACCGTGCAGAATCTGGAGCAGACGCTCGGCTACGTGAAGGCGCTCGTCCACCACTGGGGCACGCACGGCAAAACGTGACGAGCGCTGCGGTCCTCAAGGCCGCGTCTGCTCCAGCGCCCCCATCGTGTCCGTGCCGACGGTGACCTCGTCTGACATCGTGGTGCTGTAGTGCTCGAAGACGGCGATGCCCGCGACGGCCGCCAGCCCAACGAGGACAACGGTGAGGACGAGGAGGAGACGTTGCTTCTGGCCCATGCGTAGTGCGAGTCGAGTGGCGCGGATCGGATAAGCGTGCCCTTCTGCGGTATCGGCGCAGGTCCAGAGCGGCTTTAGCGGAGGCTCCGCGAATCCGACCCGTCTGGCCGAACAGCAGCCTGCCCCTGCCGTTTACGCCCGCGTCCTCCCACCCCAACCGCTGCTGCGATGCCTCTCCCCCAGAAGAAAACCAAGCTCTTCGTGATTGCGTTCGTGGCGCTCGCCTTCGTGCTGTCGGTCTTCGCCACGGTATCGATCTACCAGGGCTGGAACGACGAGGACTTCCAGGAGCACGTCCAGGCCGCCGAGGAGACCCACACGCCGCCGGTGCGGTTCTGACGACGCTGCGCTAGGGGCGATGCGCCCCCCGCGTCTCCGAGCCGTGCCCCCACGCCATCGCTCTCGTTCAACCGGTCTCGCTCCCACCCCATGCGCCCGGCCCTTCTCGTCCTGGCATCGCTCACCGTCGTGGCCTGCGTCGCGCCTCCCCATGCCCACGCGCAGCCCGTCCGCGCGCCGACCCTCCTGGACTGCCTCGACGGGCTGCCGCTCTACGTCGGCGTCGAGGTCGGCTACGTACAGGCTGGCACGACCCCTGCCTCTTCAGGGATCATTCGCGGTCCACTTCCCACCGTGGGCTTCGCGCTGAACACCACGCTCGGCTGGGAATTCGTGCGCGGCGTATCGGTGCTCGCCCGGCCGGGCTCGTCGATTCTCTACAGCGACGCGACCACAAAGCCCATCTTCTCCGTCGATCTGGGCATGCGGTTCCAACTCCGGCAGTACGCCCTGGGCCCGTATGCCGAGGTCGGCTACACCGCCGCCAGCATTGACGACCGCAGGGGCCGGAGCGACGGCCTCAACCTTGCAGGGGGCCTAGCCTATGCCTTGACCCCGAAGGCCCGCCTCGTACTCGACGTGCGGTACTCGCAGCTCGAAACCGAACCGCCTCCGAGTCTCTTCGCCGAGCCGGGTGGCTACAAGCACCTGGTGCGCGTCAGCGTCGGGATCGTCGGGTTTGGGCGTGAGTGAATCCGGAGCCCTACCCAATGCCAACGCCCGACGACCTCGCTAGCCGCCGCACGGACCTCGCCGACGAGCGGACGTCCCTCGCCAACGAGCGGACCGCGCTGGCGAACGAGCGCACGGCCCTCGCGACCGAGCGGACGCGCCTGGCGAGCGAGCGGACCCTGCTGGCGTATGCGCGCACGGCGCTCGCGCTCATCGCAGGCGGCGTGACGCTGCCGAAGCTGCTACCGGGTAGCCCAGGTATTGCAGCACTCGGGGTGGTGCTGTTCTCGCTGGGCCTCGTGGTTGCGGTCCTGGGCGTGGTGCGGTTCGCGGCGCTGGTGCGGCGGAGGCGTCGCGGCCCGTGAGACCCTGGGGCATCGTGCAGGCCACCGTTGTCTCGCTTATGTTGCACCCGTTTCGATCTCTCCTCCACAACCCCCCTCATGCGTCTCCGGTTCGACGGCCTGCTCCTCGTCGCTCTTTGCTTCTCGGCGACGTCCTCGTTGGACGTCGCGGCTCAGCGCGGTCCTGTACTCTACGGCGGTGGCCACGTCGGCTATGTCGCCCTGAGCACGGCCGCGCCCGGAAGGCCGGTGAGGGGGGGTCCACGGGACGTGGTCCCGACCAACGGCCCCTCCCTGGGAGCCACCTTTGGCCTGGAGATCGGTCGCGGCTTCTCCGTGGTCGTGCAGCCTGTTGTCGTCTACCTCTTCGACGAAGGGCAGACGCTCCCCTTCACGGCGGGCGACATCGGAATCCGCTGGCAGTATGAACGCGCTACCCGAACGTTCTCGCCGTACGTCGAGGCGGGTCATAGCTTTACGCGGATCTTTCCCAACACCACGGGGCAGGGCCTGAGCGTGGGCGCGGGCTTCGTTTACCTCCCTGTGCCCACACGTGGCGTCGTGTTCGACCTGCGCTTGAATCCGCTCGAGACCGCCCCCTCGTTCCGTGCCTACGACTGGATGGTGCGCGCGAGCCTCGGTTTCATTGCTTTTCGTCGCTGACGCGTCGCGCGCTCCTCGGTACTGCGTGCGCCGAAGCTAGCCATCGGCCGCGACCTGCACGGAGCAGCGTCCACGCCGGGCGCACGTCCACGGGCCCCGATCGCCATGCGCAGCCATCAGACCCAGGACCTCGGTACCATCGCCCCGGAGGACACCGGGCACGTGCCGGGCGCGCGCAAGTTCGGGACGTTCGCGGGCGTCTTCACGCCCACGCTGCTGACGATCCTAGGCGTGATCATGTACCTCCGCACCGGCTGGGTGGTCGGCAACGCGGGCGTGCTGGGGGCGCTGGGTATCATCCTGCTCTCGTTCGGCATCACCATCGCGACAGGCCTCTCGATGTCGTCGATCACGACAAACATCCGCATCGGGGCGGGCGGGGCGTACTCGATCATCTCGCAATCGCTCGGCCTGGAGGTCGGCGGCAGCGTAGGCATCCCGCTCTACCTCTCGCAGGCGCTCGCGGTGGCGATGTACGTCTTCGGCTTCCGCGAGGGCTGGGCCTACCTCTTCCCTGAGCACCCGGCGATCCTCGTGGACCTCGGCACGTTCGGCGTGCTCTTCGGCATCGCGGTCGTGAGCGCGTCGTTCGCGTTCCGGGTGCAGTACGTCATCATGGCCGTGATCGCGGGCTCGCTCGTGTCGGTCGCGCTGGCGGCCGTGAATGGCTCGATGCAGTACGACCTCGCCGCCGTGGGCCTGACCGGCACCTACCCGGGGACGCCCGAGGACGGCTTCAGCGGGACCTCGTTCTGGGTCGTCTTTGCGGTGTTCTTTCCGGCCGCGACGGGCATCATGGCGGGAGCGAACATGTCGGGCGACCTCCGCGACCCGCGCCGGAGCATCCCGCGCGGCACGATGGCCGCCATCGCCGTGTCGCTCGTGATCTACCTCGCGCTCGCGTACTGGCTCGCCCGCTCGGCCACGCCCGAGGAGTTGCTGAGCACCTACACCATCATGATCGACCGCGCCCACTGGGGCCCAGCCGTACTGGCCGGGCTGCTCGGCGCGACGTTCTCCTCAGCGCTGGCCTCGCTCGTGGGCGCGCCGCGCATCCTCCAGGCGCTCGGCGACCACGCGGTCCTCCCGCGCGGGCCCTGGCTGGCCGCACGCACAGCCAAGGGCGAGCCCCGCAACGCGCTCGTGGTGACGGCCGGAATCGTACTGGCCGCGCTGCTGCTGCGCGACCTCAACGTGATCGCGCCGCTCATCACGATGTTCTTCCTCATCACCTACGCGATGATCAACTTCGTGGTGTTCGTGGAGGGCCAGCTCGGGCTGGTGAGCTTCCGGCCGAGGCTGCGCATCCCGCAGCTGGTGCCGCTCTTCGGGCTGGGCGGCTGCCTCCTGGCGATGTTCGTGGTGAACCCGACGTTCGCGCTCGCGGCCGTCGTGGTTGTGGTCGGCGTCTATGCGTTCCTGCTGCGCCGCCACCTCGAAGCGCCCTACGGCGACGTGCGGAGCGGGCTCTTCGTGGCGGTCGCGGAGTGGGCGGCGAAGCGCGTGGCCGACCTCCCGACGCGGCAGGAGCGGGCCTGGAAGCCGAACGTGCTCGTGCCGGTGCAGGACCTCAGCGCGCTGCGCGGCTCGTTCGAGCTGCTCCGCACGCTGGTCTTCCCGAAGGGCTCCGTGAAGCTGCTCGGCCTCACGACGGGCACGGCGGACACGGCGGACGCCACCGTCGCCGAGCCCTACCTCGACCGCCTCCCGACGCTCAGCCACGCCTTCCGCCGCCAGGGCGTCTACGCGACCTGGACGACGCTCGACACCGACGACTTCGCGATGGGCGTCTCGGCGAGCCTCCAGGCGCTGCGCGGCACCTTCTTCCGCCCGAACGTCCTCTTCCTCCGCCTCCCCGATCCGGCGCTCGCGGACCACGCGGCCCGGGAGCACGCCTACGCCCGCCTCGCCGTCGAGGCCCGCCGCCAGCGCGTCGGGACGGTCTTCTACGCGCCGCACCCGCGCGCCGGGCTCGGCCAGCGGCAGTACATCAACGTCTGGATCCACGACCGCTCGCCCGACTGGCACCTCTCGATGGACATCGGCAACCTCGACCTCTCGCTGCTCCTGGCCTACAAGCTGAAACGCAACTGGAACGGCCTCATCCGCCTCATCACCGTTGTGGACGCCGCCGAGGCTGAGCGCGCCAGACACTTCCTCGACCGGCTCATCGACCTGGCGCGGCTGCCCGATACGACGCCCGTTGTAGGCACGGGCGCCTTCCGCGACTTCGCCCAGACGGCCCCGCAGGCCGACCTCAACCTGTTGGGCCTCATGCCTGCCCCCGACTTCGACACGATGCGCGGCCTCGTGACGACGCTCGACGCCTCGTGCCTTTTCATCCGCGACTCCGGCGACGAGAACGCGCTGGCGTGACGGGTCGTGGGTCGTGGGTCGTGGGTCGTGGGTCGTGTAAGGTGCCGCGACAGACTTGGTACGCCAAGTCAATTCGGTCCCCCATTCCTCCGATCATCTACGCCTTCGATCACCCGGCCATCTCCGCCTCGCGGATGAGTTGGTCGGCCACGGCGTCCCCGAGATAGCGGTCCATCGCCCAGTGCGCGGCGTAAATCACAGGCGTGATGCCGATGGCGATGACGACCTTGTAGGCGTAGTTGAAGAGCGTGACGGCGAGCACCGTCTGGATGGTCATCACGCCGGGCACGTAGAACGCGACGAAGAGGACGAGGAACGTATCGAGGAACTGCGAGCCGAGCGTGGAGCCGGTCGCCCGCAGCCAGAGGTGCCGCCCGTTCGTGAGGCCGCGCAGCCAGTGGAAGAGCGTCAGGTCCACGAACTGTCCGACGAGGTAGGCCACGAGGCTGCCGATGATCACCCAGGTCGTCGTCCCGAACACCGCATCGAAGGCCTCGCCAGGGACGGCGGAGGCGGGGTCGGTCGGGACCGCGAGCGCGACCTTGAGCAGCACGAACTCGAAGCTCACCATCGCCACGCCGAGCCACGTCAGGAAGCGGATGCCGGGCTTGCCGAAGTACTCGTTGACGAGGTCGGTGACGATGAACGTGACCGGGAAGGCAATCACGCCCGCCGTCATCACCACGCGGTCGAAGGGCGTGCCGAAGAGGGTGATCGTGCCCGGCAACGCGAACGCGGTGAAGAGCTTGCCTGCCGTCGCCTCGGCGATCACGAGCGCGGTCAGGAAGACGGCCGCGCAGATGACGTACAGCTTCTGCGGACGGTTGAGCGTGTGGACGGAGGCCATCGGGCGACGGGCAGGAGAACGAAGCGGGCGCAGTCTACGAAGACCGTGCCCGCCGATTCGCTCGTTCAGCGCGCAGACTATTTCAGCAGCACCACCTTCTCGCGCACGGAGTAGCCGGTCGCCTCGTGGCGCACGCGCACGATGTAAGTCCCGCTCGCGTGCTCGCTCAGGTCGAGCGGCACCTCGCGCACCGTGGCCGACTCCTCGCGGAAGCGGTCCGCAACGACGCGCTGGCCGAGCAGGTTGAACACCTCGACG
>JBCDFO010000184.1:0-8920 GCA_039177895.1 Bacteroidota bacterium | reverse complement strand
CGGCGGCGAGGCCACCGGCCCCAATCCCACGGATCGAGGCAAATTGGGCACCAAGCGCCATCTGCTCACCGAGGGCCATGGCCTTCCGATCGGGGTCGTGGTGACGGGAGCCAACCGGCACGACAAGACGCAGGTGGAGGCGGTGCTCGACTCGAGGCCTGTTGTGTCGTTCGAGGCCGAGCAGCACCTATGTGCGGACAAGGGCTACGACTTCGACGACGTGCGCAGCGCGTTGAGCGCCTCCGGCTACGTGACGCACATCTTGAGCCGAGGGCAGGAGCGGGTGGCGCTCACGTTGCCGGGCTACCGTGCCCGTCGCTGGGTGGTGGAGGCGGCGCACTCGTGGCTGAACCGGTTTCGCCGGCTGCTGGTGCGCTGGGAGAAGCGCGTTGCGAACTACGCGGCGCTCTTGCACCTAGCCTGCGCGGTGATTGTGTGGGGGCGCTGCCCGCTCACCGCCGACGACTACCTTTCCGGATAGGTTCTTAGTCCTTTGTCCTCGGTCACGCACCCGAACAAGTAGGGATGCGAGAGTGCTGCGGTGTTTCAGTGGGGCGGTAGGCGCGCGTCTGCACGCGAGAAGCAGCAGTCTCTGACAGATACGACACACCCGAAGCACGGCAAAGAGCGTCTGCGCAGGTGCTTCCTAGGTCCGTGTGTATGCTGCGACGCCTACCCGAGCGCCGACCTCGCAAATCCGTTCCTATACCAACTACGAGAGAGAAGTGGCACGGCTCCCACCCCAGTCATCCCCGCGACCGCGGGGACCCACCAGATCAGCCCAATGTGTGCGCAGCCCCTCTCTTTCCAAGGGGCGAGATGCTCGAATGTACCTCCTCCTCCGATCCATCGCCTGTCCGCATCGGGAGTAGTCACCAGACACTCGTGTGGGTCCCCGCGTGCGCGGGGATGACTACAAGAAGCACCCAAGCTTTACATAAACGGCCTCGTGATTCCGGTTCGGCCGCAACGAGGCTCCCGGATTTGGCATCAGAAACGGCTACCAGGGCCTCCCTATCACACGGCCTCACCGCGCCACCGCCTCACCCTCGCACCCCTCTTGTCACGGCACGGCGCGCTCGATGCAGGTGTAGACGCGGTTGCCGAGGCGCTCGGCCAGGGCCAGGCGCAGGGCTTCCTCAAGGTCGCGCTCCTCGTCCTCCAGGAACTCCTCGTCGAAGAGGCGGCGCTCGTTGCGGTCCAGGTCGAGGTCATCTGGGTTGCCGCGGTAGAGGCCCGTGCGCAGGCGTACGTCCACGGTGCGGTCCACGTCGCCCTCGCAGAGCACGCGGCGGGTGCGGGCCTCGATGACCTCGTAGGCGAGGGTCGCGCTCAGGTCGATGTCCGTCTCGACGTAGGTGTAGGTCGCGGTGCCGCCGCCACGACGGTCGGCCGAGCGCGTCTCGCGTTTACGCTCATCTTCTTCGCGCTCGAAGGCCTCCACGCGCGTCGCCACAGCGAGGTTGGCATCGAGGATGCGCGCGAGCTCGACGGAGGTGCCGCGTCGGCCGTAGCGCTCGTCGCCGCCGGAGAGGCCGCGGATGGCACGGCGCACGTCCGGCGGGTAGGTCGCCACGACGAAGAGCGGCGGCTGGCTCCACACGTCGTCTTCGAGGCGGTCGTTGAGCGCCTCCTGGAAGTCGCGGGGCAGGGCGCGGGTGGCCCGGCTGTCCCGCGTCTCGGTCGGGAACGCCGCGATGCGGATGCTGCCTGCGGCGAGGATCGCAGCCTGGAGGTCGAGGAGGGCGCGGTCGCCGGGTGCGAAGCCGAGGGCACGTTCGGCGCGGTCGTAGGCGGTGCGGAAGCGCCCGGCGGCGAGGGCGGCCTCGGCCCAGGCGGCGTAGCTGCCCGCGCGTGCGGCGTCGAGGCTGGCCTGCTGCGCGGGGGCAGGGTCGTAGAGCGCCGCGCGGTCGTACGCGTCGATCGCGGCCTCGTAGTCAGCGGCTCGGTCGGCATCCGCTCCGGCCTGCACGAGCGCGTCGATGGCCGCGTCGAACGTCGCGCGGCGGTCCTCGGCGTAGGTGTCGAACGTAGGCAGGGCCACGCCCACGCCTCCTGCGGCTCCGAGCAGGTCGTCAGTGTCGCGGTAGCGGTCGGCCGCCGTCACAGGATCGTCCGCATCGAGCGCTGCGCTGATCTGGGCGACGTACGCCTCCATCGCCCGTGTCCCCGCCTCCACGAGCCGCGCGCGCACGGCGGCGTTCTCCTCCTTCTCCAGCGAATCCACGTAGCGGAACGCGGCCTCGGCGTAGCGCCCCTGCGCTTCGAGCGCCTGCCCCTCGTCGAAGAGGTCCTCCGCGCTCTTGCAACCGACAGCCAGGGCCAGGAGCAGCGCCATATAGACGTATCGACGCAGCAGGGTGCGGACAGGAGAACGGGTGGGGGTGCAGCGCATGGCGAGGAGAGGAAAAGACGGGTACACAAGACATTGCGCCAGAGCCAGCCCGAAGGGCGCACCGGAGTGCGGGGGCCGTCACCGTCGCGCGGCGAGCACGGCGGCGTGGTGCGGGACGGAGCGGAGGTAATAGCTCGCCGTGAGCGCGGTCTGCTGGACGGGCGTGAGGTCGGCGTGGCGGCCCTGACGGGCGAGGCGGTCCTGGCGCGCGTGGTAGAGTGCAAGCGCCGCCGCGACGGAGATGTTGTAGCTCTGGATGAAGCCGTCGATGGGGAGGACCACGTTGAGGTCGGCGTTCGCGAGGAGGTCGGCTGAGATGCCGCGCTGCTCGTTGCCGAAGACGAGCGCGGTCGGGATGGTGAAATCGACCGCGTGGATGGGCACGGCATCCGCGTCGAGGTGGGTGGCCGCGACGCGGTAGCCGAGTGCGTGGGCGTGGGCGACGAAGGCGGCGGGCGTGGTCCAGCGGTAGAAGTCGAGCCAGCGGTGCGCGCCCTGGCTGACGCGCGAGGCCACCTTCGAGGGGTCGGTGAGGTCGAGGTCGGCGGCGAGGTCCGTGATCGGCGCGGCCAGCGGCGCGGCGGTGCGTGCGGCGAGGCGTTGCCCGAGCTTGTCGGCGTCGCCTTCGAGCGCAACGAGGTGCGCGGCCCCGAGGCCTAGCCCCTCGGCGCTCCGCAGGACCGCGTTGAGGTTGCCCGCGTCGTGGATGCCTTCGAGGACGGGCACGACGGCATAGGTACGCCGCGCGACGGCCTCGGCGATCCGCGCCCGGCGACGCTCCACCAGCAGCGGACCTAGCGCCTCGATCACCTCGGTGTGCGCGTACGCCGTCCCATCGATCACGAAGCCCTCAGCGTAGGGCAGCACGGCAGGGGAGAGGGGAGACACGTCGGGCAGGGCAGGGGGGATGAGAAAGAATCCAAGGTAGGGGGAACGAGGCGAACAAGAGGGCAAGGCGACGAATGCGGCACGATCTTCCACCATCGCCGTTTCCTCGGCGCCCCACGTCCACCATCGCCGGTTCCCTGCTTTCTCGCCATGCGCCGCCCGCCCGCTTCTCTGCCCATCCCGCTTTCGTTCGCCCTGGTGCTCCTCCTTGTGCTGGTTGCCGCGGCGGGCTGCACGGACGACTCCGCTGCGTCCAGTCTCGACGAGGTCGCGCTCCTGGACGACGCCGACGCCGTGCTCGACTCCCTGCTGGCGCGGTGGCAGACAGCGACGGCGGACGTGTCGGGCTTCACGCTCGCCACGGACGTCTTCATTGCACGGTACGTCCGCCGTCCCGACGGCACGTTCGGCCCCGTGGGCGTCGAGCCGCGCACGGCCGAGGCGGCACAGGGAGGGCCCCCGCCGGTCCAGTTCCTCCACCCCGACCGCCAGCGCGTCGCGGCCCTGCTGCGGGGGCGGTCCGACCTCGTCCTCGACCCCACGACCGCGCCGCCGCGCTACCGCCTCGTCGCGCGCGCCGAGGCGCTCGCGGTCCCCGGCGGCGTGCCGACGCTCGATTCCACCGCCACGCCGGAGGCCGCCGACATCGTCGTGGAGGCCGGGACCTACCATCTGCGCGAGGTGCGCACCCGCAGCCCGCTCCCTGGCAGCGAGGTGGACTCGGCCGTGGTGGATCTCCGCATCGCCTACGGCGATTACCGCGTGGTGGACGGGCTCGCGGTTCCACACGCGGTCTCCGTGAACGCCAGTGGCCTGCTGGAGACGTTCGACGAGGGCCAGCTGATGTTCATGCGGGCGCAGTACCAGCAGCGTCTCAGCCGGGCCGCCAACCTCACGGGCGAGGCGCGGGCAGCCGAGGAAGCCGAACTCGCCGATCTGAAGGCGCTCCTGCTCGACGGTACCTCGACGGAGACGATGCAGGTGGACTCGGTGGCGGTGCAGCGAGACGCCGAGTGAATACCAAATCCGGGGGCCGCATTGCGACCCGAGTGGGGCAACGAAGTCGGATTTGGGGCTGTCAGCTATCGGCGTTGGGTCGCTCACGTCCCAACTCATCAAGCGGACTTGGTAAGCGAGAAGGCAGGAGTCCGAAGGGCCAAGTGCGAAGGCAACGTCTCGAATCTCCGAGGCCGCGTCCGCTCGAAAAGCGGCCAGCGGGGCGATACGGCCACACGACTACACAGCCTCACCGCAATACTGCAGCACGTTTGCGCACCTGCTTACGAGGTGCGGGAAGCTATCGAGGGTGAACTGGGCGGGAGCTCCGTCGTAGGCTTCGTCTCTTCGTTCTGCCAACCTCGCCTCTCTTCCTCATGACCCTCACAAATCGCGTCGCCGTTGTCACTGGAGCCAGCCGTGGGATCGGCCTCGCCTGCGCCGAGGCGTTCCTCGATGCCGGGATGCACGTCTACGCCCTCGCCCGGTCCACCGGCGACCTCGAGGCCCACCGCGAGCGCCTCGGCGACCGCCTCCATCCCGTCCGCTGCGACGTCACGGACACCGCCAGCGTGGACGCCGCCTTCGCCCACCTCGACGAGGCGGCGGGCCGCTGCGACGTGCTCGTCAACAACGCCGGGCTCGGCAAATTCGGCCCCGTGGACGCCCTCGCGCTCGACGACTGGCACGTCCAGATCGAGACCAACCTCAACGGCGTGTTCTACTGCACCCGCCGCGCCGTGCCGCTGATGAAGCGCCAGTTCGCGGCGACCTCCACCGACGAAGCGCCGGGTTACGGTGGGCACATCGTCCACATCGCGTCCGTGGCGGGGCTCGTCGGCAACCCCACGCTCGCCGCCTACAACGCGACCAAGTTCGGCCTGCGCGGCTTCGCCGAGGCGACGATGAAGGAACTCCGCCCCCACGGCATCCGCACGACCTGCGTCTACCCCGGCTCGGTGGACACCCACTTTGGCGATGTGGCCGGCATCACGATGAGCCCGAACGCGATGAAGCCGGAGGACATCGCCGCGAGCGTCCTGCACGCGGTCACGATGCCCGTGCGCACGCTCGTCTCCGAGATCGTGTTGCGTCCGCTGCGCGTGGGCCGGGGATGAGGGCGGCGCGGCGTTTGTCCTTCGTTTCTATGGGAATGATTCCACGGGACCCCTCGGACCCCTGTAAAAATGCACGGGGCATTTTAGTTTAACGTGCATGAAGGTGTACCTTCCTGCCCTCTTAGACACCCGGGATCGTCCCGGCTCTCTCGCTACCACTCACTTCTCTACGTCACGCTATGCGTTCCATTCGCTACACAGTTGCGGCGCTGCTGCTCACCTTTATGGTGCTCCCGGCTCAGGCTCAGGGCATCCGCGCGGAGCTCGCCGAGTCCACCCAGCTGCCGCCAGGTGATGCCGCTACCTCTACCAACACCCCCATCGTTCAGGTGTCCGGGGGACTCGATGCCTCGTTCCTCTACGGAGACTACAACTCCACCGGGGCGGACAACGACGTCTACGGCTTCTTCACCATCGCCGACCTCGAAGTGGAGGCGCTGGGTCCCCAACTCACGTTTGAAGGCGGCGATGGCCTGACCATCTCCAGCACCTTCGGTCCTGACAACGTGACCTACAGCCTCTACCTGGTCGGCAGCACGTACTTCCTCGTCACCTCGGACGCGCTCGAGCCGGACAACGGCTACGAGGAGGTCGCTCCCGTTGGCGTAAACTCGGATGTCTTCGGTAACCCGGTCGGCATCCAGTACGACGCCATCTCCGACACGGCGGTCCTCTTCACACTCAACTGTGATATCGCCGAGATTGACGGTGAGGAGCGCTATGTCCAGTCATTCGTCCACGTGATCGACCTGGAGACGGCTGAGACTACGCTTATCACCGAGCTCTTCGACCCCACGGCCGACGGTACGGATGAGGAAAACGCTGGCGTCTGCATCATCAGTGCCTCCTGGGACCCAGTTGCCAACATCGTCTTTGCCTCGGACATCGTCGGTGACGACATCGTGAAGGTGGACGTTGCCACCGGTGAGTTCATCGAGCGCGACATCTACTCCTTCGACAACCCGATCCTCGCCGACATCGCGTTCGTGCAGGACTCGGCATGGGATCCTAACACGCAGCAGCACTACGTGGTGCCGTTCAGCGTGGACCGCGACGAAGAGGGTGGGGTCACCGCCATCGCGAGCCCGATCTACGTGTGCGAATCGTCCGGTGGCTGCGAGTACATCGCTGACATCGAGAACGAGGGGGGCTGGGTAGAGCCGCTGGGCATGGCCTTCCCGGACCTCCTGAACATCGCTGCCGAGGACGACGTGGCGCGCGCGCTCGACTCGTTCACGGCCTTCCCGAACCCGACGACCAACGGCACCCAGCTGGCGTACACCCTCGAGAACGCCAGCACGGTCCAGATCGACGTCTACAACGTGCTCGGCCAGCACATCCGCTCGGTCGTGAGCGGCGTCCAGGCGGCCGGTGCCAACCAGGCGTTCCTCGACACGGCTGACCTGCCGGGCGGCCTCTACGTGGTCCGCTTCCAGACCGAGGACGCAGTCACCACGCGCTCGATCACGGTCCTCGACTAAGACCCTGCGTCTTTAGCCGAATAGGCTGGCGGGCCTCGGAGGTGACTCCGGGGCCCGCGCTGCGTTTATTCCGTCGCGTGCTCGTCGTCCACGTAGCGCCGGACGCGCTTCTCGATGGCCTTCTCGGGATATGCTTGCGTCGTGAGCAGCCAAACCTCGGCAAGCTGTCGGTAGCCTGTCCCCCAACGGACAAGCAGGTGGTGTCGGAGGTGCAACGCTACCTGGCTAGCACTCGCATCCGTCTGACTTGCAGATTAGAGCTTCGTCGTAACCAAACAAATTAGGATCACAGCCTTGGAAAAACTTAACGTGTGTAGTACTTATCCTACATGAATGTAGGCTAAGCTATAATTGTAGCGTAGTATAAATAGAGATAATGCTTTGGTTACTTGAAACGACGAGGCTCATGGTAAGCTCTTAGCTCGCGTTATTTCTGTAATTCATCACACGTGTTGCCATGACCCGCTTCTTCTCCGCGCTCGTCCTAGCGTGCTCGCTCGCTCTGTTCGGCTGCGCCGACGATCTCGCAGGCCCGCAAGTCGACCAATCTCCCACAGCCTCCTCATCTTCAGGTATTACTGGTCTTGACTGCCTGGAGGTTGGTCAGACCGCAACTTATACGGCTGGAGGTAGCGCGAGAGGCGGTGCCTGGCGAATTGTGTTTTTTAGCTTGCCAGGACAACCCTCGCCAGCGACTATAGTCACATCGGATGGCGTCAGGGCTGATGTTGAGGGGCTCAACCCTTCCACCGGCGTTTTTGTAGAGATTGTCACTGGAGGAACCGTTTACTCCAAGGAGATAGAAGTGGCCAATTCCTGCTGAGTGAAACTCTCTGCTCGGACTGAGCCACGCGCGGGCTCCGGGGTCACCTCCGGAGCCCGCGCTGCGTTTGGCTCGCCGCCTACGCGTCGTCCACGTAGCGGCGCACGCGCTTCTCGATGCCCTCCTCGGCGTCGCGTGCGCGCTGGGCGGCGAGGCGGTCACGCACCTGCGCCTCGTAGCCCTGAGCGCTCGGGTCGTAGAAGAAGGTGCCCTGCATCCCGGACGGGAGGTACTGCTCGGCGACGTAGTGGTCGCGGAAGGCGTGGGGGTACTGGTAGCCCACGCCGTGCCCGAGCCCGGCCTTGTCGCGCTTCGCGTCTTTGAGGTGGTTCGGCACGTCTTCGGTCTGCTCCTTCTCCACGTGCGCGAGCGCCGTGAAGAAGGCGAAGGCGCTGTTCGACTTCGGCGCGGTGGCGAGGTAGAGGCAGCACTGCCCGAGGTGGAAACGCCCCTCGGGCATCCCCACGAAGTCGAACGCCTGCTGACAAGCCGTCGCGACCTGGATCGCCTGCGGGTCGGCGAGTCCGATGTCCTCGGCGGCGAAGATGAGCATGCGGCGGAGCAGGAAACGGGGATCCTCGCCCGCGTAGAGCATCCTCGCCATCCAGTAGAGCGCCGCGTCGGGATCCGAGCCGCGCATTGACTTGATGAACGCCGAGACGGCGTCGTAGTGTGCGTCGCCGTCCTTGTCGTAGAGCACGGCCCGCCGCTGGATCGACTCCTCGGCCACGGCCAGGCCGATGTGGACCGTGCCCTGTTCGTCAGGCGTCGTTTCGACGGCGAGCTCGAGCGCGCCGAGGAGGCTGCGGGCGTCGCCGTTGGCTGTGTCCACGAGGTGGTCCAATGCGTCGGCGTCGATCCTCACGTCGCGGGCACCGTAGCCGTGTGCGGTATCCGCGAGGGCCTGCTGGGCGACCGCGCGGAGGTCGTCCTCGGTGAGCGTACGCAGCTCGAAGACGCGGCTGCGCGAGACGAGCGCCTTGTTGACCTCGAAGTAGGGGTTCTCCGTCGTCGCGCCGATGAAGGTGACCGTGCCGTTCTCGACGTGCGGCAGCAGCGCGTCTTGCTGGGCCTTGTTGAACCGGTGGACCTCGTCTACGAAGAGGATCGTGCGCTGTCCGTGGAGGGCCAGCCGCTCTTGCGCCGCCTCGATCTCCGCGCGGATGTCGCGCACGCCTGCCAGCACCGCGTTGAGCGTGGCGAAGTGCCGCGCCGTCGT
>JBCDFO010000183.1:0-8978 GCA_039177895.1 Bacteroidota bacterium | reverse complement strand
GGCGGCTGCAGCGGGTGCGGCCTCTCGCGGAGGCGGGAGCCGCGAACGGGCGGGCAGAACTCGCGGTGGTGCTGCCGGTCACCGGGTCCTACACGCTCGTGGCGAACGCGGCAGCTCCGGGTCAGCAGGGCGCCTACGCGATCAACGCACGCGCCATCGTCCAGGCCGAAGCGGAGGCCCCGTCGGTGGTCGCCAAGGTCGCCTCGCCGCGCCTCCTCGACGCTGGGACGACGGCGACGGGCCAGTTCGCCAAGACCGACCCCACGTTCCAGGACGGGACCGGCTACCAGACGTGGCTCTTCGATGGCACCGAGGGCGAGCGGGTACGCGTCACGATGCGCTCCGCAGAGGTCGACCCATACCTCATTCTGGCAGAAGGGACACCGAGTGCACCGCGCAAGCTCGCCGAGAACGACGATGCGCCGGGCGAGGCCAACGGGACGGCACAGATCGAGATCGTCCTGCCGACGACGGGGACCTACACCGTCTTCGCGAACACGGCCAGGCCTGGCGTGGGGCGCTACACGCTCGACCTCACGAGTGAAGGCGGCGAGACAGCTCCCGCTCGCCCGTCGTCCGCTGCGCTGAACTACGCCGAGCGCTACCCCGGCGGTGGCCCGGAGGACGGGCGCTACGCCGTGCTCGTCGGCATCAGCGAGTACCCGCCTGGCTCCACCGACCTGGCAGCTCCCATCTACGACGCCCGGCTCATGCGTGACTTCCTCATCGAGCACATGGACTACGACCCGGACGACCTCGTGCTGCTAACTGACGAGGAGGCGACGCGCGAACACATCCTGCAGGCGCTGGGCCGCCACCTCGGCCAGGCCGGCCCCGATGGCACCGTACTCTTCTATTACTCAGGCCACGGGGGGTATACGTACAGCAACGTCGCCATCGGGCCACCGCTGGATGTTGAGCCCGACGGCCGCGACGAGACGCTGAGCGTGTGGAGTTCGGAGGGCGCGGCCACCGACATCCTGGACGACGAGATCCGCCTGGTGTTCGATGCGCTCCCAGCCCGTCGCAAGCTGCTCGTCTTCGACTCCTGCCACTCCGGCACCGCGGCACGCGGCGGCTATGTGTCGAAGAGCCTCGACCGGCTCGTGGTTGAGACGGAGCAGGAGGGGGGCTACACTGACCCGGCCGCGTACCTCTCAGAATCAGACCTGCCAGCCTACGGGCTGGCTTCGAAGACCGCCGCCTCCAACGGCACCGTCGGGGCCTCGTCCAGCGTCGATGCCGCGCTCGACGGGTTCGGGCGGCCCTACGTGCTCCTCTCCGGCTCCGAGAGCGATCACTCGTCCTACAGCTACAGCGGCTGGCCTGCGTCAGCGGGCCGGGGACGCCACGTGAGTGCGTTCACCTACTTCCTCCTCGACGCGCTGGAGGCCTTTGCCGCCGTGCCCGATCCCGAGCTCACGTTCGCGGCACTCATGGGTCAAGTTCGGCCTGAGACGGAGGCGTTCATGGACAGCCTAGGAGTCGTCCAGCGTCCGCACGTGTCTGGATCGCTGCAGGCGCTCACGCTCGCCGAGTTCTTCGGGCGCTGAGGCGCAGTCGGGGGGCATGAAACGCCGGCGCATGAAACGGCGAGGCCGGACGCTCCTGCGAGCGTCCGGCCTCGGATCGTTCGAGCACGGCAGAGCGGCTACTTCAGCAGCACCATCTTGTGCGTGGCGACTTGGTCGCCTGCGGTGATGCGTGCGAAGTAGGTGCCACCTGCGAGGTCAGAGGCGTTGAACTCGACCGTGTGGCTACCGGCGGCGTAGGGCTCGTCGGCGAGCGTGCGGACGGCGCGGCCCATCACGTCGTAGACCACCAGCGTCACGTCGGCCCGCTCAGGCAGATCGAACGCGAGCGTCGTGGCAGCGCTGAACGGGTTCGGGAAGTTGCCACGCAGCGCAAACGTGAGCGGCGCACCGGCCGTGTCCTCCTCGTTCGAGACGGCGTCCGGGTTGCTCAGGATCTGGAAGTCGTCGATGAGCGCTTCCACGAGCGAGCCGGCCGGGGAGTCCTGCGCGAGGAAGCGGAGCTGCACCTGTGCAGACGGCGTGACGTAGTCGGCCACGCGCAGCACAACGGCCTCCCAGGCGTTGGTCGAGCGCGTCGTACGCTCAACCTCGGCCCACGTCTGGCCGCCGTCGTTCGAGATGTCGACGCGCCACACGTCACGGCCCGGGGACGGGCCCCGGTCGTTGGTGTAGTACTTCCAGTAGCGCACGATGGGGTCGCCATAGCCGCGCATGTCGTAGATGGGCGTCAGCAGGGTGGTCCTGCCGCCGTCCACGTCGCCTGACGTGGCGGCGCTGCCTGCGATGGGGTCGGTGACGTAGGCGTCGCGGCCGATCCCCGGGGTGTGGTCGCGGGCAGGCTGCACGTCGAGGCCGT
Organism: Bacteroidota bacterium; assembly: GCA_039177895.1. Lineage (GTDB taxonomy): Bacteria > Bacteroidota > Rhodothermia > Rhodothermales > Rubricoccaceae > JBCBEX01. The sequence goes on along the minus strand of JBCDFO010000183.1, from coordinate 6,587 downwards.
TCTCCTCCGTGCGCTCCGGATCGCCCCGAGCCCAGATGCCGCGCGTGGCGGTGTCGTCGGGCAGGCCGAGCGTCCAGCCGCGGTCTTCCTCCGCGTCATCGAAGAAGACCTCCTCGGTGCCGACGACGAAGGCAAACGTCGAGCTGATGTCGTCGCCCGGCAGGATGAGCGGCTCCGTGGCAGTGAAGAAGTCAACGCTGAAGTAGTAGCGCACGAGCGTGCCGCGCGGCTGCGCGGGGATGAGCGCCTCGAACGAATTCGGAGCAACCTCCGTGGGGACGACCTCTTGGACGGTCGCGAAGTTGTCCGTCGTGTAGAGCATGCGCACCTTGTCGGCACCGCCCACGATCGGGTCGACGCCGAACTCCACGAGGTAGGGCTCCTGCAGCTCCTGCGTGTCTTCGAGAGCTTCGTGCTCGAAGCTGCCGGGGACGTAGAGGTTGAGGCCAATGCCACGGCCAGTGAAGCCCTCCGTGATCGCGTCGAAGTTGGGCGTCCCGTTGGCGAGGTCGCCGTCGTCGTCGTCAGCGATCAGCGCTTCGAGGAAGAACTCGGCGAGGCCGATGAAGGTCGTGTTGGGATCGTCGGGGCGTCCGTAGCGGGAGAAGTGCGCGATGCGACGCAGCACATCAATGCCCTCCTGGCCACCGATGGCAACCCGGACATCCCAGAAGGCCCCCGAGAGGATCTGGCTATCGTCGTAGGCTCCGCCGAGGTCGTCCGGCGGGAGACCGCCCGTGTAGGTGTCGGGGTAGCGGAAGTTCTGGCGCATGTCGCGCAGCACCGAGCCTGCACCGAAGAAGCCCGAGCCGATCACCGGGTTGTCTTCGAGGAGGTTGGACTGCACGTCGGCCATGCCCTCGTTGAGGGCGCGGTTGAACATCCGCGTCGAGCCGTTCACCAAGCCGTCGTCCGCCTGGTCGTACTGCGTCTGGTTGATACCGTGGCCGTACTCGTGATAGATCACCGACGGCATCTGACCGGTGTTCGGGCAGGGACCTCCAGCGCGGAAGAAGTTCATGCCGACGCCGTTCCACGAGGCGTTGCATTGGTCGTTGATGTTGACCGCCGCGGGCATCTCATAGTCCAGGCCCACGAAGTTGGGGTCCAGGACCTTGTTGAACGTGTGGATGATGTTGGTGTGGTAGACCACCATCCGCTCGGCTGCCGTCGAGTTGTCGTCGGTCCAGGACACCGTCGGGACGTCGTCCTGCGCCGGGTCGAACGCGAACGAGAGCGACGCGTCCGCGCCCTGCTGGTTGTTGGCGTTGATGAAGGGGCCTGAGAGCTCGGCCGAGATGGTCGTCGGCGCGGTTGCGTCGAACGTGAACGCGCCCGTCGCGTCGGTCGTGACCGTACCGACGCCGTCGATGGTGACGTCGAGCTTCTCGAAGGGTTGCTCCTCGAAGGGGTCGAAGGGATCGTAGGGCTGCACCGTACCGACGGCGGCCCCCGTGAACTCGGCTGCTGCGGCGTAGGGCGCTGCGGCCTCGGGCACAAACGGGAACGAGGCAGGAACCATCGCTAGCGGAGCCCCAGACGGCTCTGCACGCTCCAGCGAGCCGTGGTGGGCGTCATGCTCGTGGTAGTGGTGGTTCACGACGAGGTTGTGGCGCCAGTGGACCTCGCCCGTCTGGGCGTCGACGTAGGTGAGGTAGCGCCCGAGCGGGGCGGTGGTCTCCACGTCCACCCGGTAGACGAGCGTGTAGTCGTAGCGGCGGTCTTCCGACGCGCTCGCGAGGGGGAGGATGGCGAGGTCACCCGTGACTGCTTCGTCCGTGGACGCGTTGAAGGCCAGCCCCTCCGTAGCTGCGAGGCGTGCTGCCTCCGGCGAGAGCGCCGGTGTGGTGTTCACCTCGATGTCGGGGTAGGTGGTCGCTCCGAAGGCCATCACGCGGCCGTTCTCGAAGATGCGCAGCTCCACCTCTGAGAGGAGCACATCGAGGCCTTCGTAGGTCTGGAGGTACGAGACGTAGAACCGGCGGTCGGCCTCGACGGCCCCGACCCTCCGGAGCTCCTCGACGGGCGCGCCGAACAGCTCGGGGTGCGTGCGGATGAACACCTCGCCCGCCGCTGCGACGTTGTCAGCTGAGAGCCGCCCTACACCCGGAATACCGGCGGAGGGACCGAAGGCACGATGGGGCGTTCCTGTGGACTCGTTCCAGAGGGCGGACCAGGCCCCGTGCTCGGCGCGGAAGGCCTGCCACGAGGGGCCTGCGGAGAGGGCCTGCTGGCGCGCCATCGACGGGGCCGTCGGGGCACCGCCGCGCAGCGCAATCGTGCCGTCGCTCTGCGCCGACACCGTCGGCGCAGGAAACAGAAGCAGCGCGAGCGCCGCAGCGGCTGTGAAGATGAAAGAGAGGGGTCGGGGCATAGCAAACGGAGGCCTGGTCGAACAAAAAGGCGGGGGCAGCGCCATCGGTTGAGGAGGATACCCCTCAAAATCAGGCGTCAAGTATACGTGGGGGCAAAACGGGTTCCGAAGCCGGACGTGCGCCTTCGTTGAATGCCCTGGCCCAGGCTGGATATATTGTCCGGTCTAAGCCTGCTGTATAGCCGGAAGGGTGGACCGTCTCTGAAACGGCACGCCTCGGCGATACGCTCACACCATCTCATACACGCAACGCATGGCCTCTACCCAGGACTTCCGCAACGGCTTCACGTTCTTTTGGAACGGCGACATCTGGAGCATCGTCGAGTTTCTTCACGTTAAGCCCGGCAAAGGCGGCGCGTTCGTGCGCACCAAGCTCAAGAACATCCGCTCGGGCAAGGTCGTCGACAACGTATTCCGCGCGGGCGAGAAAGTCGACGAGGCGCGCGTCGAGCGCCGCTCCTACCAGTTCCTCTACGAGGACGATCTCGGCCTCCACCTCATGAACACCGACACCTACGAGCAGACCTCACTGCCCGCTAGCCAAGTCGAGGGCCGCGAGTTCATCAAGGAAGGCGGCGAGATCGATCTCCTCGTGAACGCGGCCAACGACGAGCCGCTCTCGGTCGAGATCCCGCGCCACGTCCACCTGGAGATCACGCGGACCGACCCCGGCCTCAAGGGTGACACGGCAACGGGTGCGACCAAGCCCGCCACGCTCGAAAGCGGGGCCACGGTCAACGTCCCGCTCTTCCTCAACGAGGGCGACGTCATCCGCGTGGATACCACCGACGGCTCGTACATTGAACGCGTAAGCACGGGCTCCTAGTCGCGTCGTGACTCGTCATCGCGTCCTGGTCCCCGGCCTGCGCCTGTCTTCTCCCCCTGCTCATCCCACCCCCGCGCCTGATGGACCTGACCCGCATCCAGGATCTGATCCGCCTCGTCAACGAGAGCGGCGTCGCCGAAGTCGAAGTTGAGGAAGGGGGCGTGCGCATCGTCGTGCGCAAGCACGCGCCGCAGGTGTCCTACCAGCCGATGGGGACGCCTGCCATGCCGTACATGATGCCGCCGCCGATGAGCGCGCCCGCGATGGCCGGCGGAGCGATGCAGGCCCCCCAGGCCTTCCCGTTCCCGACAGGCTATCCGCCGGCCTACCCGGTGCAGGTCCCGCCGACTGGGGTGCCGCCCGCTGTCGCTGCAGCGCCGCAGGCCCCCGCAGCGCCCCAGGCTCCCCCAGCGGCCGAGTCGAAGCCCGCCGCCAGCGACGCGCCCGCCGACGGGACGCTCGTCCGCGCGCCCATCGTCGGCACGTTCTACGCCGCGCCCTCGCCCGATTCGGACGACTTCGTGACGGTGGGCAGCGCCGTCAAGAAGGGCGACACGCTCTGCATCATCGAGGCGATGAAGCTCATGAACGAGATCGAGGCCGAGCTGAGTGGGACGGTCAAGCAGATCCTCGTCGAGAACGCCGAGCCGGTCGAGTACGACCAGCCGCTGTTCGTGATTGGGTGAGCAGGGAGTTGTGATAAGGGACGTTCGATTTTCGATTTGGAGGCACTAGGAGCCTTCGCAGCGTAGCGCGCACATGGAAAAGGTTCTGATTGCCAACCGGGGAGAGATCGCGCTGCGCATCATCCGGACGTGCCGCGAGATCGGCCTCAAGACCGTCGTCGTCTACTCGACCGCGGACCGCGACTCGCTCGCCGTGCGCTTCGCCGACGAGGCCGTCTGCATCGGCCCGCCGCCGTCGAGCCAGAGCTACCTCCGGATGGACCGCATCATCGCGGCGGCTGAGGTCACGGGCGCGGACGCCATCCACCCCGGCTATGGCTTCCTCTCGGAGAACGCCGAGTTCGCGGGCATCGTCAAGGACAACGGCCTGATCTGGATCGGCCCGAAGGCGAGCACGATCCGCAAGATGGGCGACAAGAGCGTCGCCAAGGACACGATGCGCGCCGCGGGCGTGCCGGTCGTGCCCGGCTCGGAAGGCGTCGTGGAGACGGTGGACGAGGCGAAGCGCATCGCGGCCGAGATCGGCTATCCGGTGATGATCAAGGCCTCGGCGGGCGGCGGCGGGCGCGGCATGCGCATGGTCCGCGAGGAGAAGGACCTCGAGACGCAGTACCGCACCGCGAGCAACGAGGCGCAGTCGGCGTTCGGCAACGGGGCCGTCTACCTCGAGAAGTTCGTCGAGGAGCCGCGCCACATCGAGATCCAGCTCATGGGCGACGGCCAGGGGGGCGTGATCCACCTCGGCGAGCGCGAGTGCTCCATCCAGCGCCGCCACCAGAAGCTCCTCGAAGAAGCGCCCTCGCCCGTCGTGGACGAGGCGCTCCGCGAGAAGATGGGCGAAGCCGCCGTCAACGGTGCGCTAGCCGTGGACTACGCGGGCGCGGGCACGGTCGAGTTCCTCCTCGACAAGCACCGCAACTTCTACTTCATGGAGATGAACACCCGCATCCAGGTGGAGCATCCCGTGACGGAGGAGGTCACCGACACCGACCTCATCGAGATGCAGCTCCGCGTCGCGCGCGGGGAGCGCCTCGGCAGCCACGGCCTACCCGGCGAGAGCTTCACCGAACTCAACGGCCACGCCATCGAGTGCCGCATCAACGCCGAGGACCCGTTCCGCAACTTCAGCCCGTCGCCCGGCACCATCGAGGGCCTGCACACGGCGAAGGGCCATGGCGTCCGCTGCGACACGCACATCTACGCGGGCTACACCGTCCCGCCGCACTACGACTCGATGCTGGCCAAGCTGATCGTGCGCGGCAAGGACCGCCAGCACGCCATCCGCAAGATGCTCCGCGCGCTCGACGAGTTCGTGATCGAGGGCGTCAAGACCACCATCCCGTTCCACCAGCAACTCCTCCAGGACCGCCGCTTCCGCGCGGGCGACTTCGACACGAAGTTCCTGGAGCGCTTCACGCTGCAGCCGCCTGAGGACGGCTGACGTTCTTGGTTCATGGCTGTTGGTCGACGGTTCTCCTCCAACAACCACCCACCATTAACCCTCTACCGATGACTTTTCCCGACGACTGCCGCTACACCAAGGAGCACGAGTGGATCCGCCTCGACGGCGACACCGCCACCATCGGCATCACGGACTACGCGCAGAGCGAGCTCGGCGACATCGTCTTCGTGGAGCTGCCTGAGGAGGGCGACCACTTCGACGCCGACGACGTGTTCGGCACCGTCGAGGCCGTGAAGACCGTCTCGGAGCTGTTCTGCCCTGTCGCCGGGACCATCGCCGCGGCCAACGCCGACCTCGAAGACGCGCCGGAGTCGGTCAACGAGGACGCCTACGGTGCCGGCTGGATGATCAAGCTCACGCTCGACGACGTCGCCGACTTCGACGGCCTGATGAGCGCCGCCGACTACAAGCACATGATCGGCGCGGACAGCTAGTCGTCTCTGAGCAACGCTGCATAAGTGGGTGCTGTCTGGCAGATGGCACCCACTTACTATTTCGTACCGCTTTTTCTCTACGCCTTCCCTCTTGTCATGCTGAACTTGGTTCAGCATCTCAGCGAAGCAGCAAAACATCCCAACCGTCAGCGATCCTGAATCACGTTCGGGATGACATCAAAATGCAGGGAGGCCGACTGCTGCCTCTTGCCACCCATCCACCGTCATGACCCACCAATCCGTCCTCATCCTCGACTTCGGGAGCCAGACCACGCAGCTCATCGCGCGGCGCGTGCGCGAGGCAGGCGTCTACTGCGAGATCCATCCCTGCACGACGCCCATCGCGGACCTGGCCGATAGAAGCACCATCGGCGTGATCCTCTCCGGCGGCCCGATGTCGGTCTATGACGACGGCGCGCCCCAACTCGACCCCGACCTGCTCTCACGGACGCGCGCCGACGGGAGCCGGATGCCGGTCCTTGGCATCTGCTACGGCTTGCAGGCGATGGCGTTTGCGCTCGGCGGGGCCGTCGAGCCGTCCCAGCGTCGGGAGTATGGCCGCGCTCACCTCATCGTGGACGAGCCGATTGGGCTCATGGCCGACGTGGAGGACGGCGCGCAGGTGTGGATGAGCCACGGCGACCACCTCACGCGCCTCCCCGACGGCTTCCACCGCATCGCGCATACCGAGAACGCGCCCATCGCCGCCGTGCGCAGCGGTCAGACCCGCGAAATCGGGAAACGCACTGCAATAAGCCACAGCTGGACGGACACATCATGAGCCGCATCGACGCCAAATTTGCTG
>JBCDFO010000182.1:0-9013 GCA_039177895.1 Bacteroidota bacterium | reverse complement strand
GTCGTCGCTCCAGAGGCGGCGGGGTGCGTCGATGCGGAGGGCGTAGAACGAGCCGCCTCGCGTGTAGAGCGCGTAGCCGCGTCGCCCGTCGTAGGCATAGGACACCGCCGCGCCGCTTGCGGCCCCGAGCAGCGCCCGGTCGGCGGGCTCGATGCGGTAGGACGAGTCGAGCCCGCGCAGCAATTGGCCGCGCAGCCAGCGCTCCTGCTGGAGCCGATTGAGCCCCGGTACCACCTCGACGGTGATCCGCGCCCCCCGGTACGCGCTCGTGTCGGCACGCTCCTCGGCCACGACGAGTAGGCTACCCTGCTGCTCACGCGTCGTCGGGTCACTGGCCCACCCAACGGGCAGCGTCAGCGTCACGCCGCTGACCACGACCGTGCGCGCCTCCGGACCCGCGTTTGCGCTGTCGGACGAGGACTGCGCCGAGATCACCGGGGCCGAGGCCAGGCAAAAGGACAGCGTGACGGCGAAGCAAGACAGGAAACGACGCATGAGTGTACGGGCAGGCGCTGAAGAAGCATTGCGTGGATTAGCAACAAAGCATGTGCCGGGTTGCGGGTCAGCTTCAGCCTGTGTTCTCGCCGTTGACTTTGGCTGACTTCGGTTGGACCCAGCCGCCTCGTGCGCGAACTTAACAGCGTTTTGCTGCGCCGAGCCGCTGCCATATCCCCCCATTCCGTGCTCTTTTCGCAACCATGACCGCAACGACCCAGGCTCCCTACGAGACCAAGATCACCTCCACCGCCGAGCTGGACAGCCTTGTCGAGGGCTTACAGGAGCGCGCGTCGGCATGGCTGGAGGTGCCACTGCGCCGGAAGATCGACTACGTGCAGAGTATGATCGACGGGGTAGCGGCCGTCTCGCCACGCATGGTCGCCGCAGCGGTCGAGGCCAAGGGGATGGAGCCCGGCGACCCGCGTGCGGCCGAAGACTGGATAGCGGGACCGGTCATCATCCTACGTACCCTGCGCATCCTCAAGGAGACGATGGAGCAGATCGAGGCCACAGGCCGGGTCGGCATCGAGCCGCACCAGGTGCACACGCGGCCCGACGGGCAACTCGTCGTCGATGTGATGCCGGAGGGAGCCTACGACCGCATCCTCTACAACGGCGTCACGGCGGAGGTCTGGCAGCAGCCGCACGTGACGCGGCTCAACCTCGACGCGCACCTCGGCGGCGTCCTCACCAAGCCCGAGACGGCCAAACCAACGGTGGCGCTCGTCCTCGGCGCGGGCAACGTAGCCTCGATTGGCCCGCTCGACGTGATGACGAAGCTGTTTCACGAAGGCCAGGTCTGCCTGCTCAAGTGGAACCCCGTCAACGACTACCTCGGGCCCTTCTTCGCCGAGGCGTTCGCCGATCTCATCCGCGACGGCTTCCTCCAGATGACCTACGGCGGGGCCGACGTCGGTGCCTACCTCGTGGAGCACCCCGGCATCGACGAGATCCACATCACCGGCAGCGCACGCACGCACGACGTGATTGTGTTCGGGTCCGGCGAGGAAGGGCAGCGGCGCAAGGCCGAGAACCGCCCGCGCCTGCAGAAGCGCATCACAAGCGAACTGGGCAACGTGACGCCCATCATTGTGATGCCTGGCGCGTGGAACCGGGCCGACCTCCAGTTCCACGCCGAGAACGTCGCGACGATGATGACGCAGAACGGCGGCTTCAACTGCAACGCGGCCAAGGTGCTCGTCACCCACGCCGACTGGCCGCAGCGCGAGGCCTTCCTCGACCGGCTCCGCGGTGTGCTGCGTGATCTGCCTGGACGCCCCGCCTACTACCCCGGCGCGCTCGACCGCTTCCGGCAGTTCGTGGACACCTACCGGCACGCCAACCTGCTCGGACCAGGTGCCGTCCCGCCGACGCTCATCCCGGATGTGGACGAGGAGCAGGCGAGCCAGCTAGCCTTCGAGATGGAGGCGTTTTGCCAGGTCACGGCCGAGGTGGCACTGCCGGGCTACAGCCCCGCCGACTTCCTGAAGCGCGCAGTCGCGTTCTGCAACGACCGCCTCATGGGAACGCTCGCCGCTGGCATCATCGTGGACGAGAAGACGGCATACGAGCTCAGCGAGGCGGCGTACACGCTCGAAGACGCCATCGGCCACCTGCGCTATGGAGGCATTGCCCTCAACCTCTGGCCCGGGGTCAACTACGGCCTCGGCACGACACCGTGGGGCGCCTTCCCGGGGCACACGCTGGACGACATCCAGAGCGGCACCGGCGTCGTGCACAACGCGAAGCTGTTCGACGCGCCGCAGAAGTCGGTCGTGCGCGCGCCCTTCCGCTACCTCCCCAAGCCGCCGTGGTTCGTCACGCACGCCCACGGAGCGGAGGTGGGCGAGCGCATCGCCGACTTTGAGGCGGCCCCGAGCCTGCTCAAGGTGCCCGGTATTCTCTCGTACGCCGTGCAAGGGTAGCAGGAGGCGCATCGGGTCAGACAGGCCCGTATCGGGTCAGACAGGCCCGTCGGACGCGAACGTACCAGCGGTGCGTGCGTAAGAGCCGAGCCTTTCTCTCGCCCTTGCTCGTCTCCCCGTCCTCGCATGAACCCTGACGAACGGCTGCCGCTCTTCCCGCTCGGCATCGTCGTGTACCCCGGCGAGCCGGTGCCGCTGCACATCTTCGAGTTTCGCTACCGCGAGATGGTGCGGCTGTGCCTGGAAGAGCAGCGCGCGTTCGGCATCGTGCTCATGAGCGACGCGAAGCTCGCGAAGGTCGGCTGCACCGTGCGTATCGAGCGCGTGCTCAAGCGCTACGACGACGGCCGCTCGGATATCCTCTGCCGGGGCGAGCAGCGCTTCCGCATCGCGCAGGTCTACCGCGAGAAGCCCTATCTGACCGCCGAAGCTGTCGGGTTCGAGCCGGACGGTGCGGGCGTCATCGATGCCGACACAGCGGCGCGCGAGCGCCTCATCACCCAGCACATGAAGCTGTTGGAGATGGCTGGGGAGGAGATCCGCCCGACCGCCTACCAGACGGCCACGCCGATCTCGTTCGTGGTGGCGCGCAACGCCGGGCTCGAACTCGACCAGAAGCAGGACCTTCTGGAGATGCTCACCGAGAAGGAGCGCCTCGCGTTTTTGACGGAGCACCTGGAGTCGCTCCTCAAACGGGTCAGCGTGATGAAGGAGGTCAAGCGCCGCGCGCAGGGCGACGGCTACGCAGGCAGCCTGCCGAGTCTGGAGTGAGGCCGTGCAGCGGTGAAGCCGTGGGTACTTTGCACGGTTCACCGCAACCCGGCGTCACTGCAACACGGCACCACTGCAACACCGAATCACTCCTCCATGACCTCTCTCGGCGGCTACACGCTCCACGCGATTGAAACGGGCCGCTTCGGCCTCGACGGCGGCGCGATGTTTGGCATCATCCCGCGTGCGCTCTGGTCTCGCCACGTCGAGCCCGACAGCCAGCACCGCATCCCGATGGGCATGCGCTGCCTTCTGCTCGAAGGCCACGGGCGGCTCATCCTCATCGACAACGGGCTCGGGGACAAGTACGACGAGAAGTTCGGGCGCATCTACGCGGTGGACTACGCCCACTCGGAGCTGCACCGCTCGCTGCGCGCTGCGGGTTTCGATGCGAGCGAGGTCACCGATGTCGTGCTCACGCATCTGCACTTCGACCACTGCGGCGGCTCGACGGTCCGCGATGCCGACGGGCGGCTGCGGCTCGCTTTCCCGAACGCCACCCACCATGTCCAGGCGACGCACTGGGCGTGGGCGCACGAGAGCCCGCGCGAGCGTGCCTCGTTCCTCGCCGATAACCTCGATCCGCTCGCAGCCTCAGGGCAGTTGCATCTGCTCACGGCGAAGCACACCGGGCCTGGTGCGCTTCTCCCGCACATCGACGTGTTGACGGTGGACGGACATACGCGCGGGCAGCAACTCGTCAAGATCAGCGCAGAGGCTGGGGGAGGAGGGGAGACGCTGCTCTTCGCCGCCGACCTGCTCCCCACGGCAGCGCACGTGCCGCTGCTCTGGATCATGTCCTACGACGTGAACCCGCTCGACACGCTCGCGGAGAAGACCCAGCTACTCGCCCAGGCTGCCGACGAGGAATGGCGCGTGTTCTTCGAGCACGATGCGGCCGTGACGACCGGGCGCATCGTGCGCACGGAGCGCGGCGACTACGCCGTGGCCGAGCCGACACCGACGCTCTAGCAGAGCGGAGACGCGCCCGGTCCAAACGAAGAGGAGGCAGGCCCAGCACGGCATACGCTTTGCTGCATGGACAGATCGTCCACTCGCGGTGACGCCGAGGGCCTCGAAACTGACGCGTTCGGCCCTCTGCGACCACGGGGGACTACGATTTTTCCGCCGTGACCACCTTTTTGCGCTGCGCTGCGCCCGACGCCCTATGGCTTCGTCCTCGCCTGCCCGTGCTGCGATCCCGATCCTGGTGCTCGCGCTGGTGCTGCTCGGCGGCGTCGCTGGGACCTTCGTGGCGATGGACTGGAACGCGAACGAAAAGGAGCAGGCCGCGACGCTCGAACGCGAAACCGGCCTCTTCCTGGCCGCCGTCGAGAGCGGAGCTCCGTCTCTCGAGGAGATGGCCGAGCGGTACTTCGAGGCCAGTGGCTCCGATTCGTTGCTGGAGGCGACGCCCTCGCTCTATGTCGTCGACCGCGATGGGGGGGCACAGCTGATCTACCGCCCGCCCGCCGATGGCATCCGGGATGCTGCCGAAGAGGCCATCGACTGGCGGATGCACCAAGCCGCGTCCGAGTCCGACCCGGTCCAGACGGTTCGTCTCAACGAGCAGGGCTTCATGGTTGCCATGCGGTCGGCGCGCAACGGACGGGCCCACCTCGCGCTCGTCGCCCCGGCAGCGACGGCGTCACGCGGAACGATGCTCGGTCTGGCCGGAGCCCTCGTGCTGGGCGGCTGGGCGGTGCTCGCCGCGCTGGTATGGGGTACGGTGAGCCGTTCGGGACGCCGCCCCCTGGCGCGGATCGGCGAGCTCGCCCGACAGCTTGCCGCCGACTTGGATGACGAGCCCGACCTCGACGCTCTCGCAGCGATGCAGACTGATGCGGAGCGGGAGATCGGCGATGTCGCCGAGCCGCTCTTCCTGATGGCCAACTCGCTCGGAGTGCTGCGCAACCAGCGCGACGAGGCGCGCGCGCACCTCAACGCCCTCTTCCAGGTCCACTCCAGCTACGTGCTGCTCGTCACGCTGGACGGCACCATCGTGGACGCCAACCCGGCCTTCTATGCCGTCAGTGGCCTCCCGCACGAGACGGTGCGCGGTGCTCCGCTCTCGATGCTCGACGAAATCATGCCGCTCGAGCCGGTCCTCAAGCTCGCGAAGCGCAGCCAAAGCGAGGGGGCCGCGTTCGCAGACATCGATTACGCCATCAAGGGCCGCGACGACACCACGCGCCCGCTGAAGCTGTCGCTGCTCGCCGTACGCGCCGACGGCCGCCCGGCGGTGCTGATCGTCGCCACGGACAAGATGAAGGAGCGGACGCTCGAACGCCAGATCGAGTCCTTCGCCGACTCGCTCGACCTGATGGTCGACAAGCGGATGGAGGAGCTGTCGAGTGGACAGGAGCGCGTGGACGCCCTCGTGGCAGCGACGGGAGCTGTGCTGATGGCGTTCGACCGCGTGGGCGCGACGCGCCGGTGGAACAAGGCTGCCGAGCAGTTGACGAGCCTCACGCTCGCCGAGATGGCGCACGTGGACGCCCTGACCCAAGCCCTCGGCCTCGATGAAGAGGACCGGACTCTATTTAGCACGTGGTTCTTCGACGACGAGGCGACGCCGTGCGTCGTGACCGTGCACGCAGGCACCCGCGACGCAGCGCTCTACGCCTGGCGACGCGCCCACCTCGACATGGGCGAGCAGAGCGAGCGCCGCGTCCTCGTCGGCGTGGCCTTGCCGCCTTTCGCCGACCAGAGCCCAGCTTCGGCAGCACCATCCGCACCCGCGCACCCCCTCGCGGCGCTGGACGACGTGGAAGCGCTGACCGAGGAACTCGAAACCGCAGTGGACATGCAGGCGCTCGCACGCGACCGCCTCCAGGCACTCGTCGGCGAACTCGGTGCCCCGCTCGACTCCATGCGGACCTACACGCTCCGTCTCCAGAGTATGCCCGCCGAGATGCCCGCTGAGGCGCAGACGTGCCTCCAGATGATCGACGGGGCTGCCCAGCTCATCGAAACCATCGTCGGGCGCGCGGCCGACCAGGTCGCTGAGCCGGTCGAGGACCCAGGCGCGGACCCCGCATCGTCGAGCGGCGACGCACTTCCTGACTCGTTCCTGAGCGGCGACATGCTTGGGCCCCCACTGTCCACAACGCCTGTGGAAAACAGCTAGGCATCGCCTTATGATTTCTTTAGCTTGGTACGGAGCGTTGACTATCGGCTACACGTAAACCCAAACGCGCGACCACACCGCACCGGCTCGAAGTATGCTTCGCGCTAGTCTCGCTGACCGTTTGGTCCGACCGACTCCGTACGACCGACTCCAACGCCTCCCTCCATTTTCCCGTGTGCTTGGGCCCTTCCCCTGAGGCCCTCCCCATCACCCAGCACCTTCACCCATGCCCTTGCTACCGCACGCTGCTGCGCGCAGTCATACCAACGTATTGCTCATCGATGGCGACGACGAGGCGGCGCAGCCCGTGAAGCGGTGGCTGCAGCACATGCTGCCGACCGCCGATATCGCCCACTGCCGCTCCGTGGCCGACGCCCAGCACTACCTCGGGATCGCGGTCGTTGACCTGATCCTCTCGTGCGACGAGCTGCCTGACGGAAGCGGCCTGGATGTGCTCCACCTCGTGCGGGAGCAGCAGATTGCCGCGCCGGTCGTGGTGCAAGCCTCCGTGTGGCACGACACCACCGAGGCGGCACTCCGCGACGCTGGTGCGCTCGACGTGGCCCACACGCCTGATACCGAAGGGCGGATCGCGCAACTCCGCACGCTGTTCGGGACCTCCCCGGATGGGCAGTCCGGCGACGAGCCGCTCGCCGTCGCCAGCGGCGAGATCGGTCACCTGCGTGGTCTCATGCGGGCGCTTTGCACCGAGGTGGGCCGCGTGACCCACGACGTCAACAACCCCCTCACGACCATCTCGGGCAACGCCCAACTGTTGGGCGAGATCGGGCGCGCGATGGAACTCGATCCCATGCTCATGCAGGCCATCGACGACATCGCGATGGCGAGCCAGCAGCTCACCGGCGAGCTCGACAAGCTCACACGGCTCAAGCAGCACCTCCGTCAGCACGTCGGGCACGAGGTCGCGCTGCCGAACTAGCAGCCGTTTATACGTCCGACGCATTCCGCACGAGGCGGCCTGGGGTTCCGGGCCGCCTCGGTTGCGTTGGGGTCCTGTGCATCGCTCTCAACGGGCCCAGGCGGGAGAAGACACGGGCGGAGCGGGGACGGGCCGATCCGTGCTCGGATGAAAATGGCGAGGACGGAGAAGGGGTGGAAGAATATACCGGGTAGAAATGAGTGCAGAAGTGTGACAGAGAGCCTCATTGAAGGGGCTAGCGCAGTCACATGTAGACAAAACGAAACAGCAGCCTAAAGCAAAGGGGGGCTGCTCCGATACCTGAGGCAAGCCGAACGACCCACCATTGCGGGCCCGGCGGCGACTGTTTCCCACGCCTTCTCCGTATCGAGCCATGCCCTCCGTTCCCATGAATCCGTCCCACGAACTCGAGCACATTGAGCGGGCGGCCGACCACCTCGGGGCCCTCCCCGAAGCCCAGCGCCGCCGGTGGCTCCGCGCGGTCGCGGCCATGGACAAGGCCCGTGTCTACGACGCCTTCCTCGAGTTCAACGAGCTCCTGAAAGACCCGGCCCTCGACGCCATCGGACGCACGCACGTCCAGCTCCAGGCCGTCCGCTGCCTTCGCGACGCCCCCATCGAGCGCGTCAAGACCGAACTGGCCTTCGTCGAGCCGCACGACGCCTACCAGACAGTGGTGCTCGACTACCGCCTCGGCTGGCTGATGCGCCACCGCCTCGCCAGCCCCGTCGCGGCGCTCCAGTACTTCGACCGGGTGCGTGAGGAGGCGCGCAACCTGGGCACCCGCCCGTGGGAGATCGCCGCCGTCTACCAGAAGGCGGGCATCCTCACCGAGCAGGGGCAGTATGCCGAGGCCGTCGAGCAGTTCGAGCGCGTCTACAACTTGAGCCGCCGCAACGGGCTCGTCGAGTACATCCCTAAGGCGCTCATGAACAAGGGCTACGTCTGCGTGAAGCAGGGCGAGACGGAGGAGGGCGAAGAGCTCATCCAGAAAGCCTTCGAGCTGGCCACGCGCAACGACCTCGTCGCCGAGCAGGGCGTGGTGCTACACCAGCTGGCCTCGCTCTACCACCGGGAGTTTCGCTTCTTCGGTCTTGCGCTCGAGTACTACGAGCAGGCCCGGCAGATCTTCGCCAAGGTGCCCGTCTGGAACTCGATCAAGGAGCGCCTCGAAGCCGACATCCGCGCCTGCCAGGATGACCTCGGCGCGCTCGACATCGCCAAGATCCTTGGGCCGGTGCCCATCAACAAGCTGCGGCAGGAGTACCTCACGAGCCTCGTCAACGGCTTCGTCGGCATCCCTGGCATCGACAACCGGTCGCAGCTCGGCGAGCGCATCGGGCTGACGCGTCAGGCGATCCACCGCAACATCAACAGCTAGCGACGGCACGGCGTCGCCCGGGCTCCACCCCGCCCGCGCTCGTCGCTCGCGTCGATCCCTGACGGCGGCCTTCCTGCACGGGGAGGTCGCCGCTGCTATAGTCTCCGTAGGCCAGGGCGGTGACATTGCCCTTGCTGACGGCGCAAGGAGCGGGCTATATTCCGCCCGCTGCGCCGCACGCCACCTCATAGAAGCAGGCCACGGGCGCTACCTCAGCGGAAGACTGGCCGCCGTCCCTCTCATCATCGCCGTCTGCGTATCGATCTGGTGCTACTGTTGCCTCGGGAGAGGCCTTGATGCTGCCTGGCTGGGCATGCGCGCGTGCTCGCGTTTACCGAAAGACCAGGATCCCTGGCAGCATCTGTGGC